>JAZQCH010000013.1:0-15144 GCA_045546195.1 Candidatus Enterousia sp. | reverse complement strand
CCCGCGAAGGCGGGAATAGGGACCTGAAATCGCGCACAGCGTGCGCCAAATTAACTTCTTAGACCCTGTCCCCGCCTGCGCGGGGATGACAAAAGTGAAAAATATATATAAAGGTAAAATTGTTTTGGTGCGGTGGCGCGTGATTTTATTATCGGCAATGCCGATAACAATGAACTGTTTCGCGGGGACGGATGTTATCTTTGCCCCCGGCACGGTCGTACCAAACACATGCGTATTTAACAACACCGGCGTGTATGACGGTGCGTTTGTTATGGTGCCGGTGTACGAAGATACGATATACACCTGTGAACGCGGGTACTATTTACCAATGGGGATGGAAGTCTGCGCCATATGTCCCGAAAACAGTTATTGCCCCGGCGGGGAATACACATATTCTGAAACCGATGATACGGGTATTACCCCATGTCCCGACGGCAGTGTTGCGCCCATTGGCATGTGGGACGCGGCCCAATGCGGGCGCAAATTACACATCAGCGATGTGTATATATACCTGCGTCGTGTGAAACAATCTGCGCCGTCGTTACACATTGATGTTGACGGCGACGGTACGGCGGATTACTTTGCGAACGCGACGACATACGATGTTGCGATGAACAAAGACACCGACCGTCGTCTGCGGATAAAAATGGGTGATGTTGTGTATTCGGTTCACGACGATACGATTGACGGCACGGCGTCGATGCCACGCGTCACACCAACAACCGAACCCAACGCGCCCGTGGACGCGGTGGAATTAGTGGATGAAAAATGAATTTAGAATATCAAATGATTTTGATATTAAATCAGGTTCTCGGGATAAAATCCGGGGATAGGTTGCATTGCCGTAAATCATGTTGGTTTGGCGATTGTTTTGCGTCGGCCCCGTGGGTGTTCAACAACGACAACGGATCGGCGGACGATTGCGCGAACAATTGTGCGAACAACTGTGCGAACAACCTGCACAACGATGACACGAATAATCGCGTGTTCCGTGGGGCGGTGTTCGGGTCGCTTGGCTCCGATAGAACAAAAAGTTTTGCTGACCTGTGGGACAAAGTGTACAAGACACTTTTCAGGTGTGATAAAAAAATCGCATCTGTTTATGAATTTGTGCCGTTTTGTTACTAATGGCGGGGTGGTGTGACCTGTTTGGATGTGATGATTATGTCGCATCTTTACGAATACATTACACAGGGAACATCTGGGTTGGTAACCCATTGTGGCGAAAACCCGGGATGTTCAATTATAAACATTAGGGAAGAGAGAGTTAATATGACCATCGATGAAATAAATAAACTGGATGTCGCAGGGCTGGATACATTCGCACAACTGGCACGCGATAAACTGCCGTTGCCGGGGACAAAAAAACGTATGGACGATATTCTGAATAAACCAATAGTGGTGCTGGATTTTAGAATAAATAAATCAAATAAACGCGAAAATTCACAATGTTTGCAGATTCAATTCTTGGATAACCAAAATGTTCATGTCGTGTTCACAGGCAGCGCAGTCTTGATTAACCAAATCCAGGAAATCAAAGATAAATTGCCAATGAAAACAACTGTTGTTAAAATCGATAAATATTATTCTTTTTCTTGAAAACAATATGAAACGCTATAAAAACCTGTGGGACAGTTTCGTTTCCAGGGAAAATTTGGAACTGGCCGCAAAAAAAGCCGTACAATCTAAAAAATCTAAGCGCGTAACGCAATACTTTCTGAAAAATAAACAAAAATTACTGGCCGAATTACGAAAGTCTTTGATTGATGGGACTTTTCATACGTCTGAATATAAAATTAGAAAAATATTTGAACCAAAAGAAAGACTGATTTATATTTTGCCACTGTACCCAGACCATGTCGTGCATCACGCATTGATAAATATATTAGGCCCAATCTGGCAAAAATCTTTTGTGTGCGATTCTTATGCCTGTATCCCAGGTAAAGGATTACACAAGGCATCGCAAAAAATAATGCAGTTCGTGCGACGAAATAAATTTGTGCTGCAGTGCGATATTCGAAAGTTCTATCCGTCAATCAATCACGATATTATGTTCAATATCGTTAAACGAAAAATCGCAGATGAAAAACTGTTGGCCGTAATTGGCGATGTCATAAATTCATGTGGGGATAAAACAAACCTGCCAATAGGAAACCTGACCAGCCAATGGATGGGTAATGTGTATATGAACGAACTGGACCACTTTGTCAAAGAACAACTGAAATGTCGTGACTATATCAGGTATTGCGATGATTTCTGTTTGTTCGCAAATGATAAAAATGTGCTGGCACAGCATCTGGATGAATTACGGGTGTTCTTGAAAAATAAACTGGAATTGGAATTTTCAAAAAGCGCAATATTCCCCGTCGCGCGTGGCGTGACATTTATAGGATACAGGCATTTCAAAAACTTTATTTTGCTGCGAAAATATGGGGCAAAAAAAATACGCAGACGAATCAAGAATATCGCAAAATATAATGATACTAGCGATTTGGCCGTCGGACAGTTGGCCGCATACTATGGGTGGATAAAGTGGTGTAACAGCCATAATTTTATATCCAAGGTGTGTATGGACGCACAGTGTGAGGCAATGGGTATGGGGGACTTTGTGCGCAGACGATTGATGCGACCACAATAAAAAACACCCCGGATTCCACCCACGCAAACATTTGTTTGCGCGGGGCCCGGGTGGGGTGTTTGTGTTTCAAATAAACAAAAGCAGTCCGTCTGCGCTTCGCTACGCCGAGACACTCAAATTTCCTAATCGGCAAAGCCGATAAGTAAATTTGGTGGATGTGATTGGACTCGAACCAACGACCTCTTCGATGTGAACGAAGCGCTCTAACCAACTGAGCTACACATCCAAAACAGTGCGCGTATTATAAGAATAAAATATCGATGGTTCAAGTTTTTTATTTGGGCGTATGCGGATAATTTGCTATAATATTTCAATATGACAAAATTCCAGTCGTTTTTTATCGCGTTGTTGTGCACAGTGCCGGTTGGGGGCGGGGTGGCATCCCTGTTGCGACCGACTTCGTTCCCAGCAACATCGGCGGACGCTTCGTTCGTTGAACGGATGGAAAATATGGCCGATGGGTACGAGCCCTATGCGGGGATGAGTGCGTATCAGATAATGGAACTGGAATCTATGGAAGATTATGCCCAGCGCGCAGTCGAGGCAGAATTGCGTGCCGCGGGGATTCCGGTTTGTGATGGTTGCGATGAAAACGGAAAACCGCCCGCCCAGGATGGCAGTACGATTGTGCCAGATGCGCCATCACCACAACCACAGGTGCCGACACCGACACAGCCGTCCACAACACAGACAGATGTGCCAGCGTCGTCGTCAGGTGGGGCGATAACAGGGTATTGTAGCCGCAGAAATCCAAAGATTTTGTCGGGACAAAAAATTCCATTTGGATTGCCGGTTAATACCGATGATTTATCGTCGGATGTGTCAAGTCGTGTGCAAAGTATCGCACGAAATACCAACAAAGGGTTGTTCTGTGCGCCGTATGGGTGTGGACGTGGACGCCCACACGAAGGTGTTGATATTGGGTGTGATGCGGGGTTCTATCAAATGCCGATATACGCAACGGCGGATGGTGTGGTGGACTATATTGTGCGCGCGGGCAGTAATGCGTCGGCGGGGAACTATGTTCGAATTAATCACGGTGATGGTTGGATTACACAGTATATGCACCTGGACCAGATGTTCGTGACCAAGGGACAACATGTGTCGGCGGGGTGCCTGATTGGGCTGATGGGGCATACAGGGGGGAATCGTGACCAGAAAATTCGCAAGATGTCACGCGATTTGACGCATTTACATTATGAAATTATATATTCTGGACGTGCGTCATATGTTATGGCACCAAATGGCACGCGCGTGCCAATTGTGCGTGATGACAGGGAATTGGGGCCGTGTGGCGATTTCAAAAGTAAAATTGTGCCAAATAAAATGATGGTGTACGAATAAAAAAACGACCAAGAAATTGGTCGTTAATTTTGTGTGGTGGGGATAGTGGGACTCGAACCCACACGGTCGCAATGACCAAAGGATTTTAAGTCCTCAGCGTCTACCATTCCGCCATATCCCCGAAGACTTTTAATAATGCCGCATTTGCGCGGCATTTGATGTTCTTAATTTTGGTGGAGCTGATGGGACTCAAACCCACGACCTCTACGATGCGAACGTAGCGCTCTATCAACTGAGCTACAACCCCAAAACTGGTTTGCCACACGAAGCACGATGGGCAAAGTGTGGTGCGGATAAGAAGACTCGAACTTCCAAGGTATTGCTACCACTAGTACCTGAAACTAGCGCGTCTACCAATTCCGCCATATCCGCAGGCGACAGGTATAATATATTAATTTTAAAATTTTTGCAACAAGAAAAATAGGTTTTTTTGTTGTTATTATTCGCTTGCGCCAGAAATCGCAAATTTGCTAGACTTTTTATCAGAGATGAAGAGAGTTCTGGTTTTTCTTGCAAATCTGGTGGTTTGCGTTGGTGTCGCAAATGCAGCCGTTCGTGATGGAACGGCGGTTTCGCGCGCAAAATCAGACAAAGATAATGTCGTAACACAGTCGCGCAGCGCAACCGTCGTAAAGCGAAATACAGCGCGTACAGGGGTGCTGGGGGCGCGAAATGCTACTAATTCTGGGAAAAATCGGTCGGCAGTGGCGCGCAGTGGCACGGATGTGCGGGCGACGTCAGCACGCAGCGCGACAAATGTTAGTGGTGCGCGAAATATGACCCCGATTGTGGCGCGTGCGGGCACAGATGTCGCGGGGGCAATGTCGACAACGCGTACGGGCGCAGAATATGAACGGTGTAAAAGTACTTATTTTTCATGTATGGATCAGTTCTGTATGCTGAAAAATGATGATTATCGGCGCTGCTCGTGCAGTGACCGGGTGTTCAAGTTGGCCGAAGTGCGCGATGTTTTAGAGCAGGCAGGTGAAAAATTAACGGTGTTTACCGAATCGCTGGATGTGGTGGGGATGACCGCCGCACAGGCGTTGGCTATGCGTACCGAGTCCGAGGGCGAGGCCGCGTTGACCGGGGATAATTCAGCGTCCAAGGCGTTGTTACAGGCGATTATGAATTCAATACGCGGTGATGATACGACCGTTGGGGGAAAATATTCAGATTTGAACAGTATCAATATTTCGTTCGATACGGTTAATGCGTTTGGTATGGTTGACGCAGGTCAGGCAATCGCAGCATATAACGGAAATGCGTTGTACAGCGCGGTCTATCCACAGTGTCGCGATGCCGTGCGGGCGGATTGTAATGATGCGTCGTTGCAACGCGCAATAACAGCGTACCTGATGGCGGTTGAACAGGACTGTAATACCGTTCAGACCGCAATAGAACAAACACAGCAGAAAATGAAGGCCGCAGTGCGCGAAGGCAGTGCGATGCTGGATTTGGCGCGGGTCGAAAATCGGCAAAAACATAACTCGTCCGATATAACAACGTGTATCAACGAAGTGGAAAACGCAATATTGAGCGAGCAGGTCTGTGGGGCGGGGTATCATAAGTGTCTGGATAATGGACAATATATTGATGTTTCAACCGGAAAGCCAATTGTTGGGGTCGAAGATTTCTATAAGTTGGAAAAAATGTTGGTGTTCAGCGATGGGGTTGAAGCCGCAGATCAGAAATTGTCTAAAAATTCATCAAATCGCGTGTTCGTACAAAATTTTGAAGACAGGGTCAAGCAGTTTGCCCAGCCAGCCTTGGACAAGTGTGTGGAAAATGCGGATGTTGTGTGGGCTGAGTATTTGGACAAGGCGATGTTGTCTATATACTATGCGCAAAAGGCCAAGGTCGCGGAAATTAAACAGGGCTGTTTTGACTATGTCGCAGGGTGCTATATGAACGGCGATACCGCGATAACAGCGGCAATGGCAGAGTTGCTGGGGGATAGTGCGGTTGTGTTGTTGCCAGATAAAGTGTCGCTGAATTCACAAATGTGTACGGAATATGTGGAATCGTGTAATAATATGTTTGATGGTAATATTATCGCACAATATGTTGATGAAATAAAAAATACAGATACTTTGACGGCGTGTCGCGCAGTTGTTAAGCAGTGCTTTGATAAATATGGCGGAACAAATTATGAAAATTTCTATTATCCATATAGTGGGCTGTTCCTGGCAAATTCAGAAAGGGCGCCGGATTGGTTCGCGCTGTATGATGTGACGTATGATGTGGAAAATCAGAAGTTGGTCAAAGAATATAAGTCAGAGTGCGCAAAACAGTTGACCAAGATTACGGCATGTAGTGACCCGGATATGATTGAAAATGCTTTTGGCGGATTTGATGTTATTAGTGCGACCCGTTCCAAGGATGGGTTCGGGCAGTATGTGTTCGAATTGCCGACAAGCGCACCGGCCGATGACGAAACACAGCAGGTGTTTGTAAAATATGGATTGCTGGGCGGTGATAGTGATACAGGGTATGTATTGCGGCATCGATATACACGTCCAACAGGTGTCGCAACCGAGGTTTATAATCAGATTATATCTGTGTTGTCAACGCAGTGTATGAACCTGCAGGGACGGTTTATGGAATATCAGTTCTTTGATGATGGTGCGTATGCCGAAGATAATTTGTGTATATCGAATTTTCAAGGTTCGCGGTATGATAGTGACCCATCTGGTTCTTTGGTGGATTTGTACAAAATCGGTGATGGCGAAGATATGTGCCCACGTGATTATAGTTTGGGTGTGGCAACGCAATCATGGGGGGCGTGTCTGTGTTGGGAAAATGGTGCGCGGCGCAGTAAATGGGGCAAGTCGGCGAAATGTGTGGCGTCGGTGCCAATGGAGGATGCGGCAGATAAACAGTGTGGAACGGACCCAAATGATTTAGATGTGGCGACGGCAGGTTTTACCGAGGATGATTGGTGCACAGTGTCAACAATGTCGGATTTGAACCAGGTGTGTGCCCCGGGTATGACATTAGGGTACAAGGTTGTTGGAACCGATCAGCCAAGATATTGCCTGGGTAAGGATAATAATAATGATAATGTTGTGTTTGGGGATTTGCCAGAAGGGATAGATTGATATACCTGGTTATTTGCGGGTTGCCCAAAATAAAGACCACAGCCAACCAATAATTGACCATCCGAAAATCCAACTGCCCAGGCGCACGGCGTGCATGTCGGGTTTGCCTTTGCCATTTTGGCGCGCAACCCATGCGGGGGCAAAAATAATGCCGATGGTCAGCAATACACACAGTGTGTATTTAATGATTAACAAAAAATTGATGTTATTCAGCATTTCTAGTTTATATAAAAGGGGGCGTGTGCGCCCCCCGTTTTGTTCATTCCGCGGTGATTATAAACCATATTTTGCGGATTTGTCTAGTTCTTCTTCGATACGAATTAACTGGTTGTATTTTGCCATGCGGTCGGTGCGTGACATAGAACCAGTTTTGATTTGACCGGCGTTTGTCGCAACCGCCAGGTCTGCGATTGTGGTGTCTTCGGTTTCGCCACTGCGGTGAGAAATGATAACACCATAATTTGCGGATTGCGCCATTTTTATCGCGCGCAGAGTTTCTGTCAAAGAACCGATTTGGTTCACTTTTATCAAAATTGCGTTCGCAACACCGTTTTCAATCCCGCGTGCCAGGCGTGCTGGGTTTGTGACGAACAAATCGTCGCCAACCAATTGACATTTGTTGCCGATGCGTTCAGTTAATTTTTTCCAGCCGGACCAATCTTCTTCGGCCAAGGCATCTTCGATGGAAATAATTGGGTAATCCGAAATCAGTTTTTCATAGAATTCAATCATTTCGTCAGATGATAATTTTTTACCTTCGAAATTATATGTGCCGTCAGAATAAAATTCAGATGAAGCAACGTCTAAACCGATTGAAACCTGGCTGCCAGGTTCGTATCCTGCGGAACGTATTGCCGCAACAATTGTGTCCAATGCGGTCGCGCAAGAGTTGAAGTTTGGCGCAAAGCCACCTTCGTCGCCAACGTTTGTAGAATTGCCACCTTTCTTTAAGATTGATTTCAAATGATGAAAGATTTCAGAACCCATGCGGATGGCTTCGACTTCGGATTTTGCGCCGTTCGGAATAATCATAAATTCCTGGGCGTCCAGGCCGTTGTCTGCGTGTGCGCCACCGTTGATGATGTTCATCATTGGGCGTGGTAAAACACATGGGTTTTCATTGCCATAAATTTCAGCAATATATTTATAAAGTGGAATATGTTTCGCATTTGCGACCGCGTGCGCCAGTGCCATAGATACCGCCAATATGGCGTTCGCGCCCAGTTTGTCTTTGTTTGGTGTGCCGTCCAGTGCCAACATCTTTTCATCGATTTCGGCTTGTTTGGACGCGTCCATCCCAATCAAGGCAGGCGCAATGATTTCATTTACGTTTTTGACCGCGGTTAAGACGCCTTTGCCCATGTATGCGTTGCCACCATCGCGTAATTCCAGGGCTTCGAACGAACCAGTTGATGCCCCAGATGGAACCGCCGTGCGTCCGAATGCGCCGTCTGATAATGTTATGTCGCATTCGATTGTCGGATTGCCACGACTGTCCATAATTTGGCGGGCATGAATTTTTTGTATATCAAACATAAATTTTTCTCCTTGATTCCTTGTATCCGTATTTAATTTCAACTTGCCATAACGAAGTGAAATGTGCCATAATATAATCACATTTAGGATTGGAAGAAAATAGAAAAATGATGAAAAAGTTAATTTCCTTTATTTGCTGCCTGTTGCCAATGGGTGCGGGGGCTGTTGTTGTTAATCCAGAGCCGGGACAAAATTCCATCTCGACCGAGCAGACGGCATGGACCGATGCAGTGTCGGCGGGTAGTAGTATTACTATCAACAGTCCGACGGTGAACGGTATCAATTCGGCCAATGGTTTTAGTGTGGCGGGTAATATGTACGTCGGTGCCGCGTCTGACCAGGGGACGGTTAGTGGTGATTTGTATGTGCTGGATACCGTACAAAATCCGTTCACGGTTGTGTCCACGGGTGATGTTTCAATTGGTTCTATTTTACAGGTGCTGGGGAATACAACACTGGGGTTCAAGACGTCTGATACAAATCCAAATGCATTTAATTTGACGGTTGGCGGTGGTAATGTTAACGAAGGTATTAAAATCGGCACCGAAGGGGAAACAGCAAAGCTGACCTTGGCTGGGATTGACGCGTTGAATGTTGATGGTTCTGTTATCGCATATGGTGATTTTTCTGTAAATGCGAAATCTGTCACAACCGGTGTGATTAACGCGAACGCGGGAAATATGGATATTGTGGCCAGTGATAATATCGCGATGAACGGTTTTGTCGTGGGCGCAGGGGCGGGTACAACCAATGTTTCTGCGGGTGGTGATTTTGTTGTTGCCAGTACTTTACAGAATTCTGGGGGCGATATGACAATATCAGCCGAAGGAAATATCGAAATCGCAGGGAATATGGAAAATAAATCAGATGCGAATTTGACAGTATCTGATGGCAGTTTGAGTGTGTCAGGGGCGATGACGAACGAATCGAACGCGGGTACACTGACATTAAATGTTGATAGGTGGGTTGTCAGTGGCGGTTCGCAACAGACGTATTCATTTGTCAATAATGGTGATTTGTATGCGACGGTTTCGGGACGTACATATATGGAATATGGTATGAATCTGGGCGGGATGACCAATGATAACGTGTTTAGCCTGGATACAGGAACGCTGATGTTTGGTTCAAATGCGTTTGAATCGTTTGCGAATTCTTTGACGAACTTTAATTTGGCGGTGCGTGACGGCGATATTGATGTGTCGTCAATTGTGAACGGTGTTAATTCGGCAGGGGGCGTAAATCAAGATGCCCAAATGTCTATCCTGGCGGAAAATGTTTATGTGACGACTGTGCGAAACCAGGGGGATTCGCTGGTGATTAAGGCCGCGGATTTAGAATCTGGGTATGATGTTGTTGCGCCGGTCGAGGTAGAGCAAGTTGGCAATCTGTATGTTTATGGCCAGGTGACTGGGGAAACAGGAACCACAACAACATTGATTGCGTCGAATATGTTGGGGGTTGCTGGGGCGGTTTCCAATGCGGGGGTAATGACGCTGAACGGTAATACGGTTGCGTTGTCTGATGTGTCTAATTCGGGTACAGGGGCCCAGATGACGATTTCGTCCCTGACAGAAACCAGTGGAACGGTCAATATTGGGGGCAATGTGACCAATACAGGTGGCGCGACGACAATATGGGCCAAAAATGTTAATATTGATGGTACTGTGACTAATAACAGTGGTACAACTGAAATTCGCGGTTCGGACATGGATGGTGGCGCGGTTTCAATTGGTGGGATAAATGCGCTGGGCGGGACGGTTGATTTAATCGCGTTGGCCGGCAGTATGTCAATTGACAATGATTTGATTGTGTCTGGTGGTGGAGTCAGCATAGATGGTGGTTTGCGTGATTTGACCGTCGGTGGCAGTGTGCAGATTTCGGGTGATTTGAACGCAGGTGTTGATGACACACCAGTCGCAGGTAATGTAAATGTCAAGGTCGGTGACGCAACGCCATTTGTTATGTCGTCTGATAATGCGATATTGATTAGTGGTGATGTGAACGCGGTTAATGCGTCTGCGGTTAGCAACCTGCAATTAGATGCGCCTGTGGTGAATATAACAGGTAATGCGACTGTGGCGAACAAGGGGTATTTGACCCTGGGAACCCAGGCAACATCCTATGTTCGTGTCGCCCAGGATTTGACATTTAATGAAAACGGGACGTTTGAAACATATGCCAATGATTTGATTGTTGGAACACTGTCTGGGGATGCTAAATTTATTGCCCATGGTGCGAATATCACGGCCAATGCGGGCGATATTGATGTAGATGGCAATATTTATTTTGATGCCGCAAATGATCCGGCGGCACCAACGTCGGGTATGATTGTGCGTGATACAACATCGCTGACACTGAAAACAACGGCTGATAACGCGGATATCAATGTTGGTGCTGTTTCTGTTGGGGGCGCTAATACATTGACATTTGACGCCAAGGATGCGGTTAATATCGCGGGTGTAGTTGCCAATAATGGTGTTTTAAATCTAGATGCCAATGGCGCTGTGTCTGTGACAGGTGTGACGACAAATACAGGAACTATGAACGTGACCGCCGATTATGTGGTCTTGGGCGGGGTGAACAATTCGGGTAATGCCACATTTGTGTCGAGCACAGGCATGGTTAATGTTGATTATATTACGACAAGTGGCGATTTGTCGATTACTGCGGCGACAGATATCGCAACGGATTATATTGCCCAGACCGGTGGTGTGATGGATTTGAAGGCCGAGTGGTTGAGTTCACAGAGTTTGACCGTCGCAGGGGATGCTGGAACCCAGGCAAACATTGATGTTGAAACCGTTCTGATTTCGGGAAATACAAATGTTGCGGGTGATTTTGCCCAGGGTGGGTCAGATGCGATGCTGAACCTGAACGCGACTGATTTTAGTGCCAATAATTTGACAATTGGTGGTGACTTTATCGCAGTGTCTGGAAACACAACGTATGACATTGGTTCAAATGTTGCGATTACAGGCAATATCAATGTCGCCGATGGTGCGGTTGCCGTTATTGATGCGGGAAATCGTATTTCGGGTGGTGATTTGACCAATGCTGGTTCGTTGAATTTGGTTGCTGCGCGTGGTGTTGTGTTGGATGAAATTGTTAATAATTCTGGGGTGCTGAATATAGATTCAGGCACAGGATTGTTGGATTTCGCAACATTGACAATGAATGCGGGGAACCTGGTGCTGGATGGTGCGGGGGTAAGTATGACCGGCGCAATCGCAACGGGGGCAAATCTGTACCAAAATTGGACGGGTGATTTGGCCGATAATGATGTTAACATTGTCGCAGATAACTATGCGATTACCACAGCGGGATTGGATGTGGTTAATATCAATCAAAAGGGTAAATTAGTCGTTAATACCAGTGATGTTGATGTTGGTGGTGATATTATTGCCAATGATTTGCGCTTTGTCGCCAATCCGCGTGGCAACTGGATGAATGTTGCGGTAAATGGCAATGTTTCGGGCGATGTGGACTTTATTGGCCTGGAAAAAATGACGATTGGTGGTAATTATACTTTTAATGATGGCAGTGTGATTAACGCGGCGGTGTTGCCATACGCGGTCAGTGGCGGCGGTATAAATGAAACAGATGTTAATTATTGGGCAACTGTTAGTTTGAACGATGATAAAACACTGGGCCAGATTACAAATGCGCCGGATGCGGGTGCAATGATTACAGTTGGTGGTAAATTCGAATCGGATTTAAGTACGCTGGGGGCGTTGACAAGTGACGGCAAATTGGGACAGCCACAGATTGGTATCAATATCTTTGATATTGTTGACCAGGGGACTGCGATTTGGTTGCTGCATGCCGAAGAAGGGGTTGAAGACCTGGCCATTAAAATCCGTAATTTGAACGTTAGTTTCTGTAACGCGGATGGCAGTTTGTGTTATGACTATCTGACATCACTGGATGCTAATAACGGTTCAGATGATGATTTGCCGGCGTATGTTTCTGTGCGTGATGTCGACGAAGATGGTACGGCGGACAGCCTGTATATCGTGTTTGATCCGCGATTCGGTGGGCCGGTCGAAGTGTTCAAGATTCAGCCGATTGTCGGTCGCGAAAGTGACCATACAGATGGTGAATATGTCGCCGCCGGTGCGTTGGATGATATGATTGCAGGACAGTTGGTTAACAAGCAGTTCTATAATCGTACGCCGATTGAAGTTATTCCGATGATTTTCGAAGGAACAAATCTGACGACGATGGCAAATGAATTGTACAATCGTATGGAAGATTATGTGTTGAATCGTGATGGGGCGCCGTTGTCGCGTTTCAGCAGACTGTTCCAGGTGCGCGAAATCGAACAAATTGCGGGTGCGATTGCGTTGAACGAGCATACATCGTTCCGTTCGTTCGAAGACCGTATGTTTGACGAATTTATTTGGAACCGTAATCGCAATTTGAACAAAGCGTGGTTGGATGTTGACTATGGTATGCTGTATCAGAATATTGATGATGGCAAACATACAGATGGTCATCGTTTCAGTGTTGCGGGTGGGTTTGACTGGCAAGAATCGAATACATTGGTTCTGGGGCTGACGGGGCGTGTGTCACATACAACGTCCAAGGCAACCGATGCGATGGATTTGAGCTATGCCGGCGTATCCCAGGCGGGCGAGGTTGCAATTGATGTCAAAGATACTGATATTGCCGTTGGTGGATATTTGATGAAGATTTTGGGTGAAAAGACGCGTCTGTATGGTAATGCGTTCTTGGATTTACATGTGTTTGATGTAGATCGTACCCAGACCTTTGTTGACAGAATTGACGGCGATGGTACGGCGTTCAGTTTGATGTCTGAATGGGGGCTGATGCACGATATTTTGAACCAGTATGTTGTTGGTAATGCGTACGCCCGTGTTGGATATAATTTTGGATTTGATGTCAAAGAAAAGGCCGCAGGTGATGATTATATGCGTTTGGAATCAGATGGGTATTTCGTGTTGACGCCGGGGTATTCGCTGATTGCGCAAAAGCGTATCTATCCGTCGGCGTGGTTCCAAATTCGTCCGTATGCGTCGATTGGTGTTGAATACGATGTGTTCGGCGCGCCTGATTACGCAAAGTACAAATTTGTGGTCGCAGATGACTTTACCAAGTATGACATTGATATTGACCCACTGTGGGCGAATATTGGTGGTGGTGTTGAATTGTTGTCGGCACATGGTGTTCAGTTTGGTATTGATTATCGTTATCAGTATAATGACGCAATCCAGTTACATAATATCAAGGTTTCTGGGTCGTATAGATTCTGATAAAAATATCCCCCGGTTGGGGGATTTTTTTTTTATGTGTTTTTATCAATAAAAAAAACGCCACAGGGCGCGGATTTTATGCCTTAGGCAGCTTTTTATGTATGCCTAATTAAAACGGTGGTTTGGATTAGGCATCCCCGACATATAATTTACCGCAGTTTTCCGCAACCTGTCAACCCTATTTTTGTGCCCAATCTAAACCACCGTTTGTTTGCGCGGATGGGAAAGATTGGCTATCTTTAACATAAAATCACAGGGGGGCGCACATGCGGCAGAACATTGGGGATTTTTTATGTAAATTATTTGCACGAAAATTTCTCCACTTTTTTTACTCTTTTACACTGGTTTTGTTGTTTTCTGTCGCCCCCGCTTGGTCTGCGGGGTACACATGTCCATCCGCCAAGAAATATACGGCGTGCAACGCGGGGTATTATATGACCTATGGTGGTGTGTATAATGGCACACCACGGTCGAGTAATGCCTGTACGTCATGTCCGTCGGGCTGTACGTGTGCAGGGGGTACAGAGGCACCGGTTTGTCAGACCGCAGGTACGACTACGGTCAGTAAGACGAGTATGACGTTGACATACCCGACGACGACTGGGACGTTTACGGCCAGTTGTAGTGGTGGTGCGACGCCAACTGTGTCATCTAATGCGACGAGTGTTGCGACGGCAAGCATCAGCAGTGGTACGGTTACGGTGACGTGGAAGGCGGCAGGTAGTGCAACAATAACGGTAAATTGTCCCGCTACAACGGCGTATTATGCATCCAGTGCGACAGTAGCAGTGACGATAGCAAAGGGCGCGAACCCGATAAGTTTAAGTGCGAGCAGCGGTTCGATTAACTATAACGGGACAGGCACGTTCACAGTAAGTGGTGCGGCGGGTACGTTGAGTGTATCGTCTGCGTCCACGACGATTGCGACAGCGTCATTAAGCAGTACGACGGTTACGATGACTGGTAGACAGGCGGGCAGTACGACCATTACGGTAACTGCGGCTGGGAATGATTACTATAACAGTGGTTCCAAGAGTTATAGTCTGACGGTTAACAAGATAGCAGGTACGACCACGGTCAGTAAGACGAGTATGACGTTGACATACCCGACGACGACAGGGACATTTACGGCCAGTTGTAGTGGTGGTGCGTCGCCAACCGTGTCATCTAATGCGACCGGTACAGCGACAGTAAGTATTAGCAGTGGTACAGCGACTGTGACGTGGAAGGCGGCGGGTTCTGCGACGATAAC
>JAZQCH010000012.1:0-39860 GCA_045546195.1 Candidatus Enterousia sp. | reverse complement strand
CAATAAGATACCCCTTCATAGACATGGTCCAGAAGGGGCATCGTCAAATATGGGGCGGATAACCGGACTCGAACCGGCGACATTTGGTACCACAAACCAACGCTCTAACCAACTGAGCTATATCCGCCATACTGAATCTTTCAAAATTCCTGGTGGAGCTGATCGGACTCGAACCGACGAGATGCGTGTTGCATGCCATCAAGTGTCCAACCCGTTCCATCAATCAAAATTCGTGGTGGAGCTGATCGGACTCGAACCGACGACCCCTTGCATGCCATGCAAGTGCTCTACCAACTGAGCTACAACCCCATGCGCCGACATATTTTATATGCCAAACGATAAAAAGTCAAATTAAATTGATATAAAAAAGCATATTTATAAAAAATCCCCCATTTGGGGGACTGCTTATCGCTTCATAATACCCGCGTCGACTTCCGCAACCAATTGTTGATACTTATTGACACCACGGCTGCCGATACCTGCCTTCATCAACTTGGCGCCATCTATCAACTTCTGTAATTTAATTTCGCTGTTGGTCTTGGATTGCCCCAGGGCTGAATTTTCCTGGCGCAGGGCACTGTTTTCGCTGTTCAGCGATTGATTCTGCGCCTGGGCATCCGCCAGTGTCTTTTTTGTTTCAACCAATTCGCGTTCCAGTCTGTCCGCCGCGTCCGATTTTTCTGTGACCTGTGATTCCAGTTGCGTTATCTGACCGTTCAGTTGTGCGATGCGCGCTTCCAGTTCTGCGACCTTTTGTACATATCCATCTGGTGCCTTGGCCAGGTATTCCGCCGCATTTGGCATCAGCAGTTTTTCCAGTTGATAAATCTGTCGCACCTGGTCGGCCATTTTTTTATCATAACTGTCGATATATTCTGCCCCTCTCATTACGACGGCAATGACATGATTAATTTTATCTAAATGTGGCGATTCCTTGCCCAGTTCTGCGGTCAATTCGCGTCGCGCGACGGATTCTAAATCG
This sequence comes from Candidatus Enterousia sp., assembly GCA_045546195.1. Classification (GTDB taxonomy): domain Bacteria; phylum Pseudomonadota; class Alphaproteobacteria; order Rs-D84; family Rs-D84; genus Enterousia. The sequence continues at coordinate 38,878 of JAZQCH010000012.1, read as the reverse complement.
CGAAAAACGCTTACTGCCCGTTCTGGGTCATTGGCCCAATGACAATAGTAATATTCCAGGTCAACCAAATCCTTGACCGTTGCAAATGGGCTGTTTGCGCGCATGGCCAGTATTTGATAGTCTGTATCTGACACCGCGTTGTTCAGGTTCACCGTAAAGTATTTCAGCACATTGTACTTTGTCTGTTCGTCCTTAATCAGGTGTAATCTGGACAAAAATACCATCATATGCTGTGGCGCCTGCCCCTGGTCGATATTTGAAATGCCAAATTTAGCGCTGGGGTTCTGGGTATAGAACGCCAACAAAATGGTTTTTAGTCGCAGCATAAATTCTTCTGTTTTTGGGTCATATGGATTTGCTGCCGCCTGTTTAATTTGTTCGATAAATTTCTGTATTTTATCCAGTTCTGCGCGTTTTTTTGGCTCTTCTATACTCCGCGATACATGTTCAACCGCATCTTGAAATTCTTGGAATCGTTCCACATAATATTCCGCCTTTGAATACCTTACATATTCATAGCATGCCGCCCACCCGATAGGTCCAATTCGGTTTCTCAGTTCGGTGCTGGTGCCCATCACCACACCTGCCACCTGTTCAAAATTCATATATTCTAATTCTTTTGGCATAAATCTCCCCTTTTTTATTGGAATTATATCATATTTTATTCGATTTCCCCAAAGATTTTTATTTGTATATTTATCCTTGCCAAGTATCAAATCAATTTGCTAATCTGTACTCAGATTCAAGGAGACTTTATATGGACTATCAATTATTAAAGGCCGAGGTTGAACAGAAAACGGCCCAAACACTGGAAGTTTTAAAGAACGAATACGCTGGCCTGCGCACAGGTCGTGCGTCTGTACACTTATTGGATGCGGTGCGTGTACCGGTTTATGGTTCTGAAATGCCAATTAACCAGGTTGCGACCGTTTCCACACCCGATAACCAGACATTATCTGTGACTGTTTGGGATATTACAAACGCCCCTGCGGTTGAAAAGGCTATCCGCGATTCGGGTCTGGGGCTGAACCCAATGACGGCGGGCGGTGTAATTCGTCTGAACATGCCCCCATTAACCGAAGAACGTCGTCGCGAATTGACCAAGGTTGCCGGTAAATACGCCGAAGAGGCCAAGATTTCCATGCGCAACATTCGTCAAGACGCAATGGGCAAAATCAAACGCGCCGTCACAGACAAAGAAATTTCCGAAGACGACCAGCGTAAGTTCGAAGACGATATTCAAAAGGTCTTTGATAAACGCGGCGCCGAAGTTGACGCATTGGCCCGTGAAAAAGAAGCCGACATTATGTCTGTTTAACCCAAGCAATCGGGAATACTATGTTTAAAATATTCAAAAAGAAAGCATCACCTGCGGATGTTGCAGCCAAAGTGCCCCAGCATATCGCGTTTATTTGTGACGGCAATCGTCGTTGGGCGGAAATGCGTGGTCTGCCCCCATTGATGGGGCACCAGGCCGGCATCGCAAACTTTGAAAATTTGGTTGATTGGTTTTTTGCGCGTGGCGTATCAACGATAACGTTCTTTTGCTTTTCTACGGAAAACTGGAACCGTTCCACAGACGAGGTTAATTTCCTTATGGATTTGTTCTATACTGAACTGACCAAGAACATGAAACATGCGCTGGAAAAAAACATCCGTTGCCGCGTGATTGGTTCGCGCGACAGACTGCCAAAAAAGTTGGCTGCGCTGTGCGATGAATTAGAAGAAAAAACTGCTGAAAACACAGGTGGCACGGTTGCGTTTGCTGTGAACTATGGCGGTCAACAGGAAATCATTGACGGCGTCAATGCGGCAATTGCGGCGGGTGAACCGGTGACACTGGAAACATTTGAAACATACCTGGATACTGGCGACCTGTTGCCGATTGACCTGATGGTGCGCACCAGCAACGAGAACCGTATTTCTAATTTCTTGCTGTGGAAACTGGCGTACGCGGAATTATTGTTTGTTCCCGAACATTGGCCTGATTTGGTCAAAAATGAACGTGGTTGGCAAAATGTCCTGGACGAATTTGCCAAACGCAATCGTCGTTTTGGTGGCGGGAAAAAGGCAAATTATCTGGGTAAAAAAAGTCAGGGGTAGCGCATGTCAAATACAACACAAAGAATCATTGTTGGCGTCGGTATGGCATTTGTTGCGGCGTTGGCGGCACTGGGTGAATACTTTCATTTGCCTGCGGTACGCATTTTGGGACTGGTCATTGTGTCGGCGATGATTGTGGAATACATTTTGTGTCTGATGCGTGCGCCACGCGATACCGTCATGGCGAACCTGATTCCGTTTATTGGCTTTATGGGGTTATTGGTTGCGATGTTGGCGGCGATTAACGTTGTTGGCACGCGTCCGTGGATTGTGTTGTTGATGCTGATGATAATCTGTTCTGCGGACATTGGCGCATGGCTGTTTGGTCGCCTGATTGGCGGGGACAAGATGTGGGAACGTCTGTCGTCGGGCAAAACCTGGTCTGGCCAGATTGCCGGCATTATCTGCGGCACTTTTGCGGGTGTGATGTATGGCCTGTTGGGGACTGACACATTTATGCCGCAATTGATGTGGATTGGCATCAGTGTATCTTTGTTATCCCAGTACGGCGATTTGACCGCCAGTTGGATAAAACGCAAACTTGGCATCAAAGATTTCGGCACGATTTTGCCGGGGCACGGTGGTGTCCTGGACAGATTTGACGGATGGATTTATGCGTTGCCATTGATTTGGCTGGTAATGTTGTAAAAAGAACCAAGCAGGTAAAGGAAGGGTATAAACATGCATGTATTATTAACGATTGTTGCGCTGTTAATCGTTCTGGGTGTTGTTGTATTTGTTCATGAATTGGGACATTTTTTGGCGGCGCGTTGGGCTGGGGTGCGTGTTGATACATTTTCCATTGGTTTTGGCCCTGCGATTGTTAAATGGCACGACAAACGTGGCACATTGTGGAAAATTGCGTGCCTGCCGTTGGGGGGGTACGTTTCCATCTATGGCCAAGAAGACATGTTCAACCGCAAAAAATACATAGAATTGTCGGACAAGGACAAGGTTGGCCACTATTTATCTGTGCCTGCCTGGAAACAGTTTATTATTATCGCCGCGGGCGTATTTATGAACTTTATCCTGGCGTGGATAATTTACACATCATTGTTCATGTTCCAGCCACGTTTGGTTGCGAACTCTCAATTACCCGTCATCGGCCAGGTTATCCAGGAATCCGTTGCGTTCAATGCGGGTGTAAAACCGGGCGACACGATTGTTCGTATTGATGATGAAAAAATCACCAACTGGGGCGAAGTAATCTTGGCCAAAGAATTGGCATCGAACCGCGACGCAGATGTTCTGATTGTTCGTGGCGACGAATTGGTAAATGTTAAATTGGCGCCGGCGGAACGTTGGGGTATGGTTGCCGATGGTGCGCGTCGTGCCGACCCAAAACCCCAGGGGCTATTCCGTGCGATGTATTCTGGTGCGCGTAAAACATATTATGAATCAAAAACATTGGTCGTTGTGTTGAAACAGATTATCACCGGCGAACGTTCATCGAAACAGTTGGGGTCGTTCATCACGATTGCCCAGTATTCGGGACTGGCGATGGCGGCGGGATTTTTCAGTCTGTTGTCATTGATTGCGTTGTTGTCTGTTAATTTGGGTGTACTGAATTTACTGCCACTGCCGGTGTTGGACGGCGGGTATTTGTTAATATTGATTATCGAAGGTATCACCCGTCGCAAACTTCAGGGTCGCGGCATGGAAATCGCGATTATGTGCGGTTGGATATTGATTCTGGGGCTGTTTATATTAACAATGTGGAATGATTTGGCGCGTGTATTTGGGTTATAAAAAATGAAGAAAGTATCACTGGTTACATTATTGTTTTCTATTGTTGCACCCGCGGCATTGGGTGCAACTGTTTCGCGTATTGATGTGTCGGGCAACTCGCGTATGGATGCGGAATCAATCCGTATTTTGTCAGATGTGAAAATTGGCGACAATGTCGGTGAATCGCGCGCGAATGCGATTGCGAAAAAATTACAGGAAAGTGGTTATTTTTCCAAAATAAATGTACGCATGTCGGGGAATGTCTTGAAAATTGATGTGGCCGAATCCCCAATCATTAACATGGTCACCGTCGAAGGTAATGACGAAGTTTCCACCGACGATTTAAAAAAGGAAATCAGAACCGCCGAACGTGCGTCTTATGATGCAGCGACAATTGGCGCGGATGTTCAGCGTATGTTGACTGTCTATCAACGCCAGGGCTTTTTCGGCACCAAGATTGAACCACAAAAAATCGAGCTGTCGGATAATCGCGTCAACGTTGTCTATGAAATTACCGAAGGGCACCCCACCTGGATAACCGACATTAAATTCGAAGGAAATGAAAAGTTTTCCGACCGCACCCTGCGTGGTGAAATTCTGTCGCGCGAACACGCCTGGTGGCGTTTTATGACGCAATTTGATACATTTGACGAAGACCGTATTCAATACGACGGTCAAATGTTGCGCCAGTTTTATTTGCGCAATGGTTATGTTGATTTTAATGTGACGGATACATCCGGTACATTTACCCCCGACCGCCAATATTATTCGGTCGTATTCACCGTGGAAGAGGGGGCTAAATACGATTTCGGCAAATTAACAATCGACAATCCGTTCCCGGATGTGCCGACTGATGAACTGATGGACGTGATTGTGATGTCATCTGGCGACACATACAATGTGGACTTGGTCGATGAAACATTGTCCGCCCTGCGCAGTGCGGTTGCCGAATATGGCTATGCGTTTATAAACATTGAACCCGTCCCAACAAAAAACGCAGATGATAAAACGATTGACTTGGTATTCAAAATTCAAAAGACAAACCGCATTTACCTGAATTCGATTAACATTTTGGGTAATGTGCGTACATTTGATTCTGTGATTCAGCAATCTTTGCCAATGCGCGCGGGCGATCCATTTTCGCTTCAAACAATCGAAGAAGGTCGCCAAAAATTGATGCGCACCCGCTATTTCAAAGATGTTCAAATGGTTCCAACCCGTGTTGCGGAATCGAATATGATGAACCTGGACATCCGTGTCGAAGAACAGCCCACCGGCGAATTATCGGGTGGTTTTGGTTGGTCAAACATAAACGGATTTATGGTTGATGCGGGAATAACCGAAAACAACTTTATGGGCCGTGGTCAAATTGTACAACTGCGTGGCTCGATTGCGGAATATCAGAAACAGGCTCTGTTCAGTTTTACTGAACCATACCTGTTTGGGCGTGCGCTGTCGGCGGGATTTGATGTATCGTACACAATGTATGACTATTCATCATTGGGTGGTTTTGGGTACGACCGCGATTCTTTGACGGTTGCGGGCCGCATGGGGTGGCGTTTAACCGACCACTGGACACAAAATGTGCGCCTGTCTGCGGCATTCGACCAAAACTATGATATCCAGGCCGACGATGGCTGGCAGGATGCGACCCTGTTCACCTTGGGCACAAATTTCCGTTATCATAACCTGGACACAAACTTTGCCCAGAATACGCACACCGGTGTTGTTGCGAACCTGGGGGTGGCATACACGGGCTTTGGCGGCACAGAATCCTATATGCGATACAGCGCGGACATCATTGGTATGGTTAAATTCTGGGATGACCGTTGGCAACTGCGTTCATCGCTGGACTTTGGCTATATTCAGCCATTAGATGATGACTATGTATCGCGTGTTTATCGTTACTTCTTGGGTGGCGAATCCCTGCGTGGTTTTGACGTGGCGGGCGTTGGTTCGCGCAACAGAATTTACAGCACATACGCCCTGGGGGGACTTTGGAAATTGAACGGTTCAACCCAGTTGAACTTCCCGATTTTCATCCCCGATGAATACCAGGTCAAAGGCTTTGTATTCTTTGATTATGGTATTCTAGGCAAACCGCCAAAACGCGAAGATACATTTATGGGAATCCCAAACTATATTGATGACAGTCTGCGTACATCTGTTGGTGTTGGTATTTATTGGAACACCCCAATGGGCCCAATGAATTTCAGTTGGGGGTGGCCGTTAAAGATGACCGACTATGACCGCGAACAACGATTCTTGTTATCGTTTGAAACCCAGTTTTAGTCTTGACGGCGATTACAAAAATTGCGTATAATTTGAATATTCAGGAAAGGGGGACATACACATGAAAAAATTATTTTTGGGTGTTTTGGTTGCGATTGCGCTGGCCGGCTGTGGCCAGGTTTATGACCGCGAACCGGTTGGTGTTGGCTATGACAACAACGAATTGAAATTAAGCCCATGCGCCTGCATCATGGTGTACCAGGCTTAAACAAGTTATCTTGATTCTGGAACTGGGGGGGGATTTTGTTGAGATATCCAGACGAATTTAACACACCGACATTTCCCGCGGGACCGCGAATTGCGTCGTCCCGCACGTTGTCTATTGCGATAATGACGGTGTTTTTTCTGATAATATGTTCGTGTGGATTATTGCTGTGGGTTCAGCGTTCCGCCCAGGTTCATCCATTTTTAGTATCGATTAACAATATTACCGGTCAATGGGAAATTATCGGTCACCAACATGGTCATATGCGTGAAATGTCCACCGCCCAGACATTACAGGAATCGGTCCTTGGGAAATTTGTGCGCAACTGGTTTTGGATTGCGGAAAATGCGGATATGAACACCGCGCGCTGGAACAAATGCGACCGCACGGCCGACTGCGCCCCCGAAAACAAGACCGGCGTTGAAACGGGTGCGTGTGGGATATATTGCCTGACGGGCGATGACATGTTTTCGCGTTTTAGCACAACCGTAAAACCAGAATATCAGTCACGCATAGATGACGGCGAAACATGGCGCGTTGATATGTCGTCAATTCAGATGTTGCCTATTGGCGAAGTTCTGCCAAATGGTGGCGCGTGGCAAATTCGCGCCAAAATCATTTCGAATAAAACCGCCCCGATTGAAATATTGGCATATGCGACGGTTGGGCGCAATATGGACGCATATCCACAAACATTGGGGTATTATGTGGCGGACTTTAACGCATATCGGATGAACTGATGAAAAAGTTGATAATGTTTTTATCGGGATTGTTGTTAATGGTACTGATGTGCGGCGCCCTGGTTTTGACGGGCATCATTTACGACACGGGGGCTAAAACAACCATCGACACATATTTTTTTCAGCCCGATGATAATGCCGTTCGTCGCCCAGGTGTGCCTGTGTCTGACATTGTCCTGGGGGCGGACAAGATGCGTGAACGCCTGATTGCGAAATATATCACCGAATATTTTTATGTGACGCCTGATATGTCCGACATGACCCGTCGGCGCGAAGGGCGCACATCCCTGCGTCGCATGTCATCGCGCGATGTATTCGATTCGTGGCTGAAAAACGTTGCCCCTGAAATCGAAGACCTGACCAAGAATCGTGCCCTGCGCACGGTATCGTTGGTTTCTGTTGCCCCCGATACCAATAACAAATATTGGATTGTGAATTATGAATTGCGGACATGGCGCACCCCCAACAATTTCGCCGCCACCCCTGAAACCAAGCATGGCACAATGTACCTGGGCGTAAATTATGCGCCGGGCATGCGTGATACAGTTGGCAAACAATCGGTCGAAGATTATCTGGAATCCGGTGGTGACCCTGCGGCCGTGTTCAAGTTTGTTGTGATTGATGTTGCATCGCATGAATAAAACAGGAATAATAGGATTATATGAAACAGGTACTGAAATTTTTTGTGATTTTAAGTATGGTATTCAGTGTTCCTGCGTACGCAGCATCTGATGCGTTTGATTTTGATAATTTTGCGATTGTGGACAGTGCGGACGCCGACATAACAATGAACGATGTTGATTTGAATTCTGGTGCGTCTGTTGCGTCGGTCGCATCGTTTGATATTGCGGGCATCATGTTGGGCATGTCGTTTGACGATGTGTACACATTGTTTTTCCGCGAACGTGGTCTGTACGCGCCACGCGCAAAGAACAGCATAATATACACCATCCACCCTGACTGGAAATATAACCTGGATTACGAATGTCGGTCTGGTGGCACGGTTATACCGGCTGAACTTGAAAAATGTATCCACAGCCTGGCGCGCAATCGTGGTCTGTTGTATGCGTCTGAATTACACTTGGTTCGCGAAAACACTGGCGAAACGATTGTTGTATATTTTACTAGCAACGCAACCGACAATCGCGTCTATCGTGTTGTGTACAACAATGATGTTAATGAAATCGAAGGTGATGCCGAAAAATTTGCCAAGCAGCGCGAAAACAAAATCCTGGTGTTTTGGCAAAATATCTTGGATAAATACGGTGCGCCAAATTCTGGCAACGACCATTGGATATCCAGTACAAATTCATACGACCCGATGTTGATTGCGTACTATGGTGCGTTGGATTTGATTGATAACGGTCGCAATGCGTCGGATTTGGTAAAAAATATCCAGTCTGCGCGCGAAAATTTCCGGGCTAAACCATATGCGTTCTAGAACCTCATATCAACGTGGATTATTCGCTGAATTTCTGGCGCGTGCGTATTTGCGCCTACATGGTTTTCGTATTGTAACATCTCGTTATATTACTGGTCGAAATACCCATCGTGCTGAAATAGATATTATTGCCCGACGTGGCAATTTGCTGATTTTTGTCGAGGTAAAAAATCGTCCCACTATCCACATCGCCTGTGCGGCGGTGACTGGTCCCCAGGCGACCCGTCTGCGCCGTGCCGCGGAAACATATATTACGCGCACAGGGTGGGGTGGTGATGCGCGCTTTGATATTATTGCGGTTTGTGGATTTCGTATCAATTGGATAAAAAATGCCATATAAATATTGAAAATTTGATTTGATTCCTGTATAATCGTTGTGTTGACTTTAACACAAAAGGAGAACCTATGAAAAAAGCATTGTTGGCATTGTTTGCCGTTTTGACATTGAGTGCATGTATGGGACATTACAAATCTGGTAATTGCGAATATGATTTCTTGCTGCACAAAGATATTTCTATTTCAAAAATTGTTGGCAACATCACAGGTGGTTGTTAATAAAAATCCCCCGGTTCGGGGGATTTTTATTATTCATTTTCTATACACAGTTGTGCAAACTCAACCATAGTAATATTTGTTGCTCTGATAATTTTTGCGATTGTTCCGCACGACGGCCAACGTGGTGTTCCATCGGGCGAAAATTGCTTGCTTTTATTAAACGTTGTCGCGTCCAGCCCGCTGATTTTTGCCAATCCTGAACATGTTAATCCGCGCAATTTAGCCAATTTTTCTATTGCGTTCCACAGCAGTTGATGTTCCAAAATTCTCCCCTTTTTAATAATGTTTTCAAACCATAGTTGAATTATTTATTAAAATATCGTAAAAATCAAGGGAAAAATAGAATTATAATCATAAAACAATCACAGATTGCGTCTGTGGCACAAATAAATGGCGTGCCAATAAATTATTTTTTCTATTTTCACAGTCTGGCAAAGCGTTTGACCCCGCTATGTAAAAATAAAACGGTCGCCACAGCAACCGTTAAATTTCTGGTGGGGACACAGGGACTCGAACCCTGGACCCAATGATTAAAAGTCATTTGCTCTACCAACTGAGCTATGTCCCCAAAACCGGACCTGGAAAGGGAGAACACAAGGTTCTGTTTCCAAGGTACGGGGGCAATTTTGACACATATAAAAATAAAAATCAAGCAAAAATAACAAAAATTCTATTTTATTTTTTCGGTATGTCCACATCATCGCTGGACAAATGTTGGCTCAGATTCAATGCCGCCACACTGTCCGAATCCAGCCAATCCAAAATCCGCCCCATCATAGATTCCGTGTATTTTGCGGACATATGTTTATTCTTGCGGAATTTATTTTCGTTTATAAAGTGCGTCATATCACGCGCCAGTCCTGTCAAAATCTGGATTTGTTCGCTGTCCAATACTGGATTCTGACCATTGCGATACAGCAGGGTATCTAAATCATCGTGATACTCATGAAATTTATCCAGTATATTTTTTGTTATTTTTTGTCGCTGTGCAATTTCAGATGCACGCCACATCAGCATCCGGTTCAGGCTTTCTGTCGTTAACTTGCCACGCACGTTCATCGATTGCCGCATCAGTCCAATGATATTCAGCATCAGTACATTTAACTTGTCCGTCATGCTGTTAATCATCGTTCGCTTCATCTGGTTTGCGATACGTGAATTTGTGTAATCATACAGCAAAAACACCAGCGGAATCGACAGCAACGATGCCGACACATTTATAACTAAATCGCGAATATTTGCGTTTGGGGCATTATCAATTGCGCCCGTGTACAGAATTATTCCGCCTGCGATTGACATCAGGTACGGCAGCGATTTTAACAAGAACGTGCGAACATGTATTTTCATGTTCATATTATTGCATAATGCATAACGTAATATACACAGGAATCAATTCTGCGACTAAACTACGTCATCATTTGCGGGTCGCAAAGTCTTGCTGATACGGATATTTGGGTTGTTTGCAATGCCACAGCGGTCACGAATAAACAATAACGCCCAAAAGCCAATGCCAACCAATATTGCGCCCAGTATCAAAACGCTGTATCGCCAACTGCCCATCGTTCCGCCCAGGCCAATCAACAGGCATGTAAACACATAGATTATATTATCGCCAATACTGTACAGCGATAAAATTACGGCGCGATATGATTGGGGCAAAAAGTCCTGAAATCGTGAATACAATAAAACATACAATCCTGCGAACAATACATACGATGCGCCCAACAGCCACAGTCCCGCCACAGAATAAAATATTCCGAACAAAACGTATCCCATACCCGCCACGCAAATTATGGAAAACAAAATCCAGTCTGGAATTTTTTGGAATCTGTATGCGAATGTTTGTCCCAACACAGTGCATCCCAAAATAAAGAATTGGACAATTCCGACAAACGCCACCGGCAACCCAATTTCCACCCCAATTGGGCTTAAATAATCATCCAAATAGCAAATATTACTGACCAACAATGTTAGCATCATCATTAAAAATATACATGGTGTACGAATACAAATCCGTGTGCCCGTCTTAAACAATGTCATAAATCGTGTTTTTTGTACATGTTTACGCCCATTGCGCAGATGTGCACGTGGTTTAATTCGCAGCAAAAACACCACAGACAGCATCAAAATCGCAACGGAAATATACGTAATCCATTCATATCCTACAAACATCAGCAATGAACCAAACGCAGACAATGCGCCACCTGCCGCCACAACGTTTGAACGCGCACCCAGAACGCGTGCATAAATATCATGATGCCGCCGGGCGCGCAATTCGTCATACAGCATGCCTTCAAACGCGACATTCCAAAATGCCGTTTGTATGCCCCATAAAAACATTCCCAATGCGAACCCCAGGTATGTTGGGCATATCAACCATAATATAAACGCCACCGCTTTTAATCCTTGGGCAAAAACCATAGCGTATCTTTGGCCCAGTTTATTTGTCATCCATGTAACAGGTATTTGCGTCATAAACGTTCCGACCGACAAAATAATAAACAGCGATGATAACTGCATGTCTGACATGCCGTGTTCCTGCATGAAAATTGCATACACCGGCGACAACAGCATCAGCTTATTAAAAAATGAAAACGCATAAATATTCGTCAGAAAACGACGCAAAGACGACTTCTTTTTCATATTCCTTACCCATACACTATGGGATTATAATCATTTTTTATGAAAAAGCCCAGTCTAAAATTACCTGTGTGTGACACATTGTTTGCGCATAAATACCATCGCCCACACCCCCAGGGTTATCATCAAGCCACCCAGTATAAATATGCTGTATCGCCAACTGCCCAATGTTGCGCCCAATCCAACAATGCCACATACAATCATATACAGGATATAGTTTACCGTTGTGTATAATGACAGCACAACAGAACGATGACGTGGTGGAATCATATGCTGAAACCGGGAATATAACAGTGTATAAATCCCATAGAATAACATGTACGCCACACCCATTAACCACAATGCGTCAATATCATAATCTGCGCCAAATATGATAAATGTGATACCAACCGTGCAAATCAATCCGTACAGCAACTTGTCAGATATTTTGGTGAATTTATACGCAAACCGCTGTCCGATTGTTGCGCACCCCAACAGGAATAATGGTACAATGCCAACATATTCGGTTGGAATTCCAATCTGCAGCCCAATTGGGCTTAAAAAATCATCCAAAAACGGTATGTTTATCACCAACAGCGTCAACATCATCACCGACATCAGGCACGGCGTTTTCATACATACCTTGATTCCCGTACGCATCAGTTTGCGCATCGGCACAACTTTTGCCTTGCTGACTTTTGTTTTTGGGCTGTACGGCACCGCCACCAGGCATACCATAGAAATCAAAATCGCAGCAACCGACGCCCACGTCACCCATGCGTATCCCATAAACATCAGCAGCGAACCAAACGCGGACAGGGCGACCCCAACTGACTCGTACGTAGATTTACGCCCCAAAATACGCGAATATTCACGTTTTTTACCATATGCCGCCACGGAATCATAGACCAGTCCTTCGAACGCGACACTGCGGAAACCGGCCTGGATGCCCCACAGAAACATCCCGACAACAAACCCCACATAGGTTGGCAGCGCCAGCCATAATAAAATCGCGACTGCTTTCAGAATTTGACCACAAATCATAGACCATCGTTGCCCGACACGGTTTGTTATGTACGTGATTGGTCCCTGACCCAGAATGGTACCCAATGCCGAAATAATAAACATTGTGGACAATTGCAGATCGGTTAAGCCGTTTTTCTGCATAAAAATTGCATAGACAGGGGTCAGCAATAAAAACTTATTAAAAAACGCAAATCCATACAGCGAAATCAACAATCTGTTCATAACCCTTTCCTTTGGCAGACAGTATAATCACTTTTTTGCTAAAAAGTACAGAAAATATTGAATTTTTGTCAAATTTGAACTATAATAAGTGGGATAGATAAAGGGTTGCGATTATGGCCAATATGAAAGATTTTTTAACCGCATATTACAATCGGCTGATATTTCGTGAAATGTCGCACGAACAGTTTGTTCAGTTTTGCGGCTATATCCGGGATAAAAAGGCGACCGACAATCAAAAAATCTGGGCCGAAGAATTATTAAAAAAAGACCCCGCAACCGGTGAATTTGAAACCGTTCCTGGAACGAATATTTATATACAGAAGGCTTTGCCCGACCCATCGGACCCCGCCGATGAAATGTATCTGGGGGCCGACGACAAAGAATGGAAAAAATTGTTCAAGGCCTTTCAGACCGCCTTTCAGTCAATGGATGGGGCCCGTAAGGATTTCAAGTATAATGACAAGGCCACAAAATTCCTGGACACATACTTTGGTTCGCATACATCTGGTACAACGACCATCCACCATTTGTTCCAATACACCAAGGCGACCGCCGCCGGCAAACAAAAAATTGGCCCCGCCCCCGCAGGGTCAAAGATTGTCACATTACATGGTTTTTTGACCAAGTATAAAAATCGTTTGGAACTGCAGTTGAAAAACTGGGGATTGTTAACAGACGATTTTTCATATGATGATTTGTTGGGTGGAATTGCATCGGAAAAATATAACAAAAACCCAAAATTCAGAAAGAATCTGGAAAAAGTTGCCCAGGTTATTGACGGTTATATCGCAGGCGACACAACCATGCAACAACGTCTGGGGATTACAAATCCATCGCAAATCCCAGATTGCAGTGATACATCCGCATGGTTTGACGATGACAATATCTCGGTATTTCGTCTGGAACAATTCAAACACGAATACAGAACACTGCTGGACACCCTTCGTCACGAATCCAAAATTCGCGAGGTTTTTGAGCAATATGACGACGGTAAAATTTCTGGCCCGTTGAACAAGGCGATAAAGAATCAGTCATACGACGACCCCAAAAGCGATGATTATGTCCTGCCAAAGCGCGAAGATACTCTGACCTTGCCGGAACGCTTGTCTGAATGGTGGGGCGATACATATTCCGATTGCCTGGCAAAATACGCCAAACTAAGGGGCGACGAACTATTCTTTTCTTTGGAAGCCAAGGCGATATGTAAGCACCTGCGCAAAGATTTAAAAAAGACGGACGGGTTGGACGGTGTATTGAAAAACATTGGCACCGCCAAAAACGAACTGCAATCCGCACGTGATTTCAAGGCAAAAAAGCATCTTGAATGGTTTGACAAGACGTTGAACGCATTGAAAAACGACCCAAAATTATCCAAGGTCTGGGACGGCGCTTTGAAAAATGGCACGCATATGCAGGCGTTGGTCAAAGAAATCATGATACGCGCAATCAAAGAAGGCAAAAAGGACGAAGCCAAGACCGCGTTGGAACTGATTTCCGTATTACATTACGACTATACCACCAGCAAGATTATGGATGCCCTGGGCAAAGAAAAACTAAGCATCTTTTCTGATGGAAAATTGTCCTGGAATAAAAACGAGGGGATGGCATTTGTCACCAAGGCGTTGGACAAAGGTATCAAAACGGCATTTATGGGTATCGGATACGGTATCACCATGATTGGCAACGCAATCAATTTATCGGGCAGCAAGATTAAACAATATTCTGATAAAAGTGGAAATTTCGCGGCCGAACACAACGCCTATTTAGACAAACAGGCCGCCGACAAGGTGGCGCTCGAAGGCTTGCTGGCCAGTGAACGCGCACAACAAGCCACAACCCAAGCCACCGTTGATGGAATACGACGTGGGCGAACATACGATGTCGCAAAAACAGATATCGAAGCAGAACTTGGAACCCTGGACGGGGATGTCGCCACAACCCAGGCGGCATTACAGCAACAGATACAAGACTTTACCAATGTCGTGGTTGACGATACTACGGGAACGCCCCGTATAACAGACCGCGATGATATCAATGCGATAAGTGCTTTTTTAAACGAAGTAAATTCAGATTTGGCCGGCACCACTACGATTGCTGTTCCTGTGCTGAATACACCAACTGTGACGGTTGGCCCAACAACATATGACCTGAATCATATGATGCATCGGATATTGTTGCGTCGTCGCGTTTTGGCGGCCAGAACATCTAACCGTGATTCAAAACAATCAGAATTGGATGATCTGGTAAATGGTACCGAATTATTGACGCAGTTAAATGACCAGATAACCAGACACGCCGACGAAGTGCGCAATTGGGATGCCACCCATGTTGATGATTTGGAAGAATTGGTTAAATACTGGAATATGTTGGAAACAGGGCGAAACACCAAAACCGGACCTATGTACAATTGGTTCAGAAATCTTAGTGCGAAAAACGCACAAAAGCGTTTTAATGGCCAGGTAAGTACCCTAATTGCCGACTATAACAGTTCGCATTCTATCGCCGCCTAAGATGCTGGGTCGTTGTGCGCTAAATCTGTTGACAGCGCAAATTATACGCTAATACTTGATTTTTTTGTTAAATTATGCTATAATGCACGCATGCGTCATCGGGAACGATGGCGTTTGTTTTTTTTTGCCCCGCCCACTGGCGGGCTTTTTATTTTCATGAAAAAAAAGGATTACTTATGACACGTGTATTACAATTGCGTCGCGGCACCACCGCGCAAAACGACGGGTTCACCGGTATGCCCGGCGAAATCACAATGGACACAGATGCCAAAACATTGCGTGTTCACGACGGGCAAACCCTGGGTGGATTTGCCATGATGCGCGCAGACGATGCGGCAACCAACACCGGAACATTTGATATAAGCGCGGTTCCTGATGATTTTTGGTCGGATATTGTCGCCCGCCACACGCCCGCGCCATTTTCAGTGGTTGAATCCAATCCGGCCCCAATGAACAGCAAAACCGCATACCTGAATTATACATTTGCCGATGGTGCGATGCCACGATTTGCGCGTGCGGTTTTGGTCTGTAAAAATGACGAAGCCGGCTATTCCACCGGTGACCAGGTCTGGTCATTTGGTATTGGCGAATATCAAAACTGTCATCCGAATTGTTTTATCAACAACAACGGGTTAAATGTTCGTCTGATGGTCGGTGCCCAGCGGTACTGGACGGCGCACCGCGACACCGGCGTTCGCACAGAACTGACCGATGAAAACTGGAACATTTTATTCTATGTTTACTATTGAAAATGATAAAAAACATTGCTATGCTGACCGCCGAAGAAGAAAAAAGGATTCAACATGTACATACTTGCATTAAATTGTGGTTCTTCGTCCCTGAAGTATCAGGTTTTTGACGCAGATTCCAAAACGGCGATTGTTGGCGGCAACGTTGAAAAAATCGGTCTGCCTGATTCTTTTGTGACCCAGAAATATCCAGACGGCACAAAGCAGAAAAAAGAATGCAGCATGCAAAATCATAACGAAGCGTTAAATGTTGTTATGTTTATGCTGCGCGAAGCGTCCGTCGATATGAACGAGATTAAGGGTGTCGGTCACCGCGTTGTATTGGGTGGTGAAAAATTTGCGTCATCCGTTGAAATCACAGACGAAGTTATCAAGACCATTGACGAATTGTCGGAAATTGCGCCATTACACAATCCTGCGGCATTGGTTGGCATTGTTGCCGCGCAACAGTTGTTGCCAAACGCGACCCAGGTTGCTGTATTTGACACCGCGTTCCACCAGACAATGCCGGATTACGCATACCGTTATGCGGTGCCACGCGCATGGTATTCTGAATTGGGTGTTCGTCGTTATGGTTTTCACGGCACCAGCCACCTGTATGTATCCAAGGTTGCGGCAAAAATGTTGGGCAAACCGGCCAACGAATGTAATCTGATTACATTACACATTGGTTCTGGGGCATCTGCGACCGCAATCCGCAACGGTGTTTCTGTGGACACATCCCTGGGGATGACACCGTTGGCGGGCTTGACCATGGGCACACGCCCAGGCGACCTGGATCCGGGTGTTGTTCTGTATGTGATGCAGCGTTTGGGCCTGACCGCGGAACAGATGCAGAAACATTTGAACAAAGATTCTGGTCTGATGGGTATTACAGAATGTTTTGCCGACCGTCGCGATGTCGAAGGCAACAAAGACACAAACGACCTGTGCCGCCTGGCAATAGATATGGAAGCGCACAATGTAAAAAAATACATCGGTGCGTTTATGGCGGAATTGGGTCATGTTGATGCGTTGGTGTTCACCGCGGGCGTTGGCGAAAACGACGACTATCTGCGTGAAAAGTTCTGTTCTGGCCTAGAAGAATTGGGCATCAAACTGGACAAGAAAAAGAACGCCGCCGCCCTGGCACGCAAAGGCGTGGACAGTGCCGTCATCAGCACAGATGACAGTCGCATAAAAATCTTGATGGTTGCCACGAACGAAGAATTGGTAATTGTCGAAGATACATTGGCGATTATGAACGGCACATATAATCCAAATCATCTGGAAATGGATTACAGTTTTGCCAAATAAAAAATCCCCGCCACCCGGCGGGGTTTTTTAATATAAAAAACATATTGCTAAAACCGGCGCAACGCATTATAATACACGGCATAGAGTGAAAAAATTACTGCCTAATCCAAAGGGACGATAATTTTAGGCATAATCCCATTAAATAAATTCCCAGATTTCCGCATATTTTTACCCCCTGAATTTTGCCTAATCTAAACGTCGGTTTGTGTGCGTTGTTTTTCGTTGGCACAGCCAATGCGGCTGCGACACTAGACCCAGGGATACAAATAGTGAGTTGTTCTCAGGTCACATGTACTTCCGCAATTCTAAACAGCGCCAGCACTGAATTCTGGCCGTATCCGAATACGACAACAGGTGATGGCGGGTGCGAAAGTTGGGAAAATGTGTGTTATTATAATGCATCCAGTAACAAATACGCTTACGCCAAAAGTTGTACATCATGTAAAGCCGGGTTTGAACAAAAAAGCACATCGTTCAGTACAAGCCAAGTTTGTACTTCTCGTCAGCCAATTTACTATTATTGTGAAGCAGAATGTACTGGCTGCGACAATTGTGATGAATACGTCGGCGAATGGGCGGAATACACTCCGACGGGCGGCATGGCGGCGACAACGGCGGGCTATCAATATCGTGACAGCCAATCGTGTAACATGAGCACATGTGCATGTGAAACCACCCGTTCCTATCGTTGTGCCAAGGGCAGCTATGGTTACGCGACGAAACTTTCATCGGGCGGGCCAACTGGCTGTACCCGGTGTCCTACGCTGGGGTCGATTCTCACGGGGGACTTTGTTTGGGGTACTACCGACGGGGCCGGTACTGCATCCTTGATTACCAGCTGTTATATCGCCGCGGGCAGCCCGTTTTCAGATGACACGGGGTCTGGCATCTATCCCGAAGATTGTCCGTATGAAACAGACCCGAAATAAATATCGCTATAAACAATTATGGGCAAACACATGTTTGCCCATTTTTTTATTTTTGTTTTTCTTTTAAATCCGCCAATAAATCCTCCAAGAAACTATCAATTGGAATCGGTGCCGCGGCGGTCGGCCCGCGTTGACCGTTATAATGACTGGATGTCAGTTTGTTATACGGCATGCGTTCGCCCAAAATATCTTCATAGTAAATCTGACCGATGCGCATATATGGATAAACAACTGTTGGGTACAGCACTTCTATTTCCAGTGTCCAATCCCCACAGAATCCATCATCCCCGCGTCCGGCGGTAAAGTGGTTTTTGATAAAATTGCGTCCGACGCTGGATTTGCCATCGATGTGCGGAATCAGATTGCGTGTTTCTGTATATTCAACCGTTGACCCCAAAAATCCAAACATTGGGTGCAGCACCAATCCTGTTTCTGGGATTTTAAATTCAACCGTTTCGTGATGTGCTGGGTTTGTTGGGTCAATCAGATATCGTGGATTGCGAATATCATATTTTTCCGGGTTTGCCAAAAAATCACGATAATAATACGGCCCCAGTTTGCTTAAAGAATCCCTTTCGCGACATTCGAACCAGTCGCGCATACTGTGCATGCCAAAACTGCCCTTGTATGGGATTGCTGGTATCATACCTTTGGGGATTGTGTGCTTATACACGCGCAGTGTATCCGCCAAATGTAAATCATAACTGTTTGGCCCCAGGCATCGCATATCAAATGGTTCTATAACAATATCTGGATTTTCTTTTTCCTGCATACGGCGCAGGATTTCGGGTCCGGTCAGTTGCATATTTTATGTCCTTTTTTATATTAGCCCGCCCACACGCACTATTCTTAGCATATCTATGTAATTTTTCAAGATTTTTATTCACTTTTGAAAATGGTATGCTACACTTTCAGGTATGAGTAAAAAAACATATTCCGGCTTTGTTGCCATTATCGGCCCGACCAATGCGGGCAAAAGTACATTGTTAAATCAAATCATGGGGCGCAAGGTTTCCATTGTCTCGCACAAGGTTCAGACCACACGCACCCGTCTGCGCGCCGTTAAAATGGTGGGTGATAAACAGTTGATTTTTGTTGATACGCCCGGCGTTTTCAAGCCTTCGCGTCGCCTGGACAGGGCGATGGTTGCCGCCGCTATGGACGCGGTGTCCGACGCAGATGCGGTACTGTTGCTGATTGACGCGCAAAAGGGTATAACCGAAACAATTCGTGCACTGGCGGAAAAAATTGCCGACCGTCCAAATATCTTTGTTGCCCTGAACAAGGTTGACGCGGTTCCAAAACTGGAATTACTGCCAATGGTGGCTGAAATATCAACCATGGCACCGTGGCGGGAAATATTTATGATTTCTGCGCTGAAAAATGACGGCGTTGAAAAAATGCTGGTGGCCTTGGCGGATGTGATGCCTGAATCACCGTATTTGTTCGATACAGTTGACGCGCCCGATGTTCCCGATGAATTGTATTTGTCGGAATTGACACGCGAAAAAATCTATAAATATATTCACCAGGAATTGCCATACCATATCAATGTTGTGACCGAACGCGTTGATGTTGCCGATGACGGCGTTCTGGATATTTATCAGAAAATCGCCGTGCGCAGTGACGCGCACAAGAAAATTGTGGTGGGCAAGGGCGGTGAACAGTTAAAACGCATTGGTACCGCCGCGCGCCATGATATTCAGGACCAGTGGGGTGTGAACGCGCGCCTGCATCTATTTGTGCGTGTAGAGCCAGATTGGGAAGAACGGGCTGAAAACTATATCGACCAAGGTTTGGAATTCAAGAAATAAAAACATGCTGACTACATCTGATTTTGATTTTGAATTGCCGTCTGAATTGATTGCGTCGCGCCCGCTGGCGCAACGCGATGCGTCGCGTATGCTGGTTGTTGATGGCGATAATGTTGTCGACAAACATGTGCGCGATTTTCTGGACTATCTGCGCCCGGGCGATGTTGTTGTTTTTAATAATTCGCGTGTGATTCCGGCGCGTTTTATGGCGGACGGCAAACACGAAATAACCCTGCACACTGCGGTTGATGACAAGGTTTGGTGGGGATTGTGTAAAAAATTTAATAAAATCCCAGACGGTGCGATTTTGTCATTGGACAACGGGGCGCAGATTCGCGTCCTGGCGCATGATGACGACAGTGGTCTAAAACTAGAATTTCTGTGTGACAATGTGTTTGAAACATTGGACGCAGTTGGCAAAATGCCACTGCCACCATATATGAAGCGCGACGCCGAAGAATCCGACCGCGAACGTTATCAAACTGTTTATTCCCGTCCACTTGGGTCAATGGCGGCACCGACGGCGGGCCTGCACTTTACGCCTGAATTATTGGATGAAATCCGTGCGCGTGGTGCGCAAATTGTGAACATTACTTTACATGTTGGGGCGGGCACATGGTTGCCGGTCAAAACCGAAGATTTATCCCAACATAAAATGCACAGCGAATGGGGTTGCATCACCGACGACCAGGCGACCCAGATTAACAACGCCGAACGCGTAATTGCGGTGGGCACAACATCCCTGCGTTTATTGGAAAGTGCCGCGATACAAAACCAAGACCCGTCTAAATATCGCCGTGTTGCGCCATTTTGTGCGACGACTGATATTTTTATCACGCCGGGCTATCGGTTTCGTGCGGTGGATGTCCTGCTGACTAATTTTCATCTGCCTAAATCAACATTATTCATGTTGGTGTCGGCATTTGCGGGATTGTCTGAAATGAAAAATGCTTATTCACACGCAGTATCTGAAAAATATCGTTTTTTCAGTTACGGCGACTGCTGTCTGTTATTCAAAAAGGATGTGCCCAATGAAATATAATCCGACCTTGCACAAATTATCAAATGGTGTTGCAGTAATTTTGGACCCAATGGATATTGAAACAACCAATGTCGCGGTCAGTTTCAAGACCGGATCGCTGGACGAGGCGCCAAATGAATATGGGCTTACGCATTTTTGTGAGCACATGTTGTGTAATGGTAGCGCACGTTTCCCAACACGCAAGGCTATGACGGATTACATGAGTGAAAACGCAGGTACAATTAATGCATTTACATCCCGCAATGAATTAAGATTACATGGTCGTATCTTGGGCGAAAATGTGGGTAAATTAATTGATGTCTTGGCGGAACAATTGCAAAATTCTTTGTTCTTGCCAGATAAAATAGAGTTGGAACGTATTGTTATATTGGACGAATTGTTTCGTTCCAAGGACAGCAATAAAGAAGCAGACTTTATGTCGCGCACTTTGTTTAAGTCGCCCTTATATTCATTCCAAACACTAGGGACCGAGCAGAATATAAACTCGTTCACGCGCGACCAGATGTTGGATTGGTTGGCAAAACGTTTGTCCACCAAGAATTGTACCATTGTAATTTCGGGCAAGGTTATGAATCCAGATACTGTGTTGCAACAGCTAGAAAATAAATTTACATTTTTGCCGACGCACGATGTAAAAAATGCAGATGAACCAAATTACAGCCCCGCAATTGCGCACCATTCGTCCAACCGCAAAAAAAATGTTAGTATATTTATCGCGATACCAAAACGTTTCAAGATGAATAACAGCCAGCGTTTTGAACGTAGTGCTGAACGTCGCTTCAAAGTGTATTTACAAGAAGAATTGTACGATGAAATACGTCAAAAACACGGACTGGTATATGATGTTTCGGTTGGTGCATTGGGCAACGACTGTGGTTTGCATTACATTGAAACTGAATGCGCACCATCAAATGTGCCCCAGGTTGTGGGACTAATTGCGCAAACGTGCAAACGGGTGTATGAATCTGGTTGTCCGGGGGACGAATGGTTGCGACGCTTTTCGGCCAGTCTTAGACTGGGGGACGCCGATTGGCTTGATACGCCAAAATCGCGGTTAAACACGTTGGTGTCGCACTATGCTAAGAATGGCAGTATATATGACTTTTTTGATGTTATAAAATTGTCAGACGGCATCACATCCGCAGATGTTCAGAAATATTCGCGTGGTTTCTTTGATGTGCCGATTTCTATTATAACCGAGGGACCAAATTATGATGTGGAACTGGGGGCTATATGGAAACAGAATTTTCCAAATTCTAACATAACAACTAATCTAATTAACAATATTAAAACAAAAAACGGGGGGCGGTAAACTATGGCGGCGTGGCTAAGAGTATTGGCAAACCCAAAGGTGTTAAAGCGTTTCCTGGGCACCAAGGCCGGGAAAAAGGCGGCGTTGAAATACGGCAACATGTTGCTTAATTCCAAGATGGCGCAAAACGCGATTGACAAGTTTATGAATAAAAATGGCAACGCCATGAAAGATGACAAGGTCTTTAAGCGACAGCAAAAGGATTACATCGCTTTACAAAAACGCGTTGCCAAGCTAGAAGCGCAACTGGACCGCGCGCATGACAATAACGACAAAATGTCTGAATTAACATTTTCATTGGGACGCAACGTTGTTGAAATGCAGCGTTTGTTGGCCCAGATGCAGGCCCAGTACCAGGCCAACATCCAGCAAATGCAAATCGCGATGGCAAATGGCCGCGCGCGCTAAGGGGAACGAACGACAATGGCATTAAAATTTAATTTGATTGCGACCGATGGTAACGCCCGCCGTGGTGCGGTTGAAACGGCACACGGCACTTTCCAGACGCCCACCTTTATGGCTGTCGGCACGGCCGCCACGGTCAAGGCCCTGACCATGGAACAAGTTGCCGCAACCGGCACCGAAGTAATTTTGGGCAATACATACCATTTGATGATGCGTCCGGGTGGCGATTTGGTGGAACAGATGGGCGGTCTGCACAAATTTGGTGGCTGGCACGGCCCGATTTTGACCGACAGCGGTGGATTCCAGGTAATGTCCCTGTCAACCCTGACGAAAATGAGCGAAGAAGGCGTCCAATTCACATCGCACTTTGACGGCGGGAAAAAACATTTCTTGCGCCCCGAAGATTCTGTCCATATCCAGCATCAGTTGGATTCGAACATTACAATGGTGTTGGACGAATGTTTAAAATTACCCGCGCCACGCGAACGCGTTGAAAAAAATGTCGATATGGTCACCCGCTGGGCGCGCCGCAGCAAAGATGCCTTTATTGACCGTCCGGGCTATGGCATATTTGGTATTGTCCAGGGGGCGGATTTCCCAGACCTGCGTGAAAAATCTGCGCGCGCCCTGACCGAAATCGGCTTTGATGGTTATGCGGTTGGCGGTCTGGCGGTGGGTGAACCACAAAGCGTCATGTTTGATATGATTGCGACCACAACACCACTGTTGCCGGCGGACAAGCCACGCTATTTAATGGGTGTTGGTACACCGCTGGATATTTTGGGTGCGGTTGAACGCGGGATTGATATGTTTGATTGCGTTATGCCGACGCGCGCCGGTCGCACCGCCCAGGCTTTTACACGCCATGGCACCATGAATATGCGCAACGCGCGTTTCCGCGATGATTCGCGCCCGTTGGATGATAAGTGTGGATGTCCGGCATGTAAATTGTCGCGCGCATATATTCATCACTTGATTAAGTGTAATGAAATCTTGGGGGCGACATTGTTGACCCAGCACAACCTGTGGTTCTATCAAGATTTGATGCGCAACATCCGCGAATCAATAGAGCAGGGACGCTTTGCCCAATTCAAATCAGAATTTATAAAAAATTATACAGGAGGTAATCAAGAATGACTTTTGTAAAGATAAATACAGATGATTTGATTTTGGACTATCATTTGGCGAACACCGATGTTTACACACTGGTTTGTCGCGCTGATATCAACAGACCTGACAAATGGAATTATTTTCCAAGTACTGATATGGTTCGGTTTGACATGTGTGGCAATGAACGGCATATGTATATTATGGCTGTGAAGCAGGTTATGCGTCTTCAAGAAATCAAATATCCAAAAATACCAGAAATTAAACATCAGTTGCAGCCAGAAATCACAAAGTTTCACGATTTGATAAACAGTATGTATTACGAACCCAAGACAAAATAAATCGTTGCATTGTTGTACTGTAATCGTCTAAACTCCTTGATATAAATCAAAGGAGTTTTTTATGGCACGCAAAAAAAAGGAAGTCGCCGTCATCGACATGGGTGGCGCAAAAACTGTCGCGAAAAAGAAGTCGTTGGTTCGTGGCGTCAAAACCTTTATAACCGTATTTACGATAATCTGGTTTGCGTTGCTGATATGGTTTCCGCTGCATGTTAAAAACACCTATTCAGCCCCGATAAAAAAATCGATTGTTGTGTCTATGTTTTTTGACCTACAAAAAGGAATTGTAAAACAATACGAAGCATTACTGGACGGGGTGGCTGATGCTATCAATCTGGAAAAGCCAATCGCCCATGCGATTGATGGCGTCAAATTGGTCGAACAGGGCGTAGATAAAGTCACCGATACCACCGCGACCGCCAAAGAAACCACCGCCAAGGCGTCGGCAACCACCGCCGATGCGCGTGAAAAAACATCTGGCATTAAAAAACTGACCGGTCTGGCGAATAAGTTTGGCATTAAAACAGACGGCGTGGATAAAACTGTCGCCGAAGTGGACCGCGGTCTGGACAAAGCGGACAGTGCCATTGATAAGGCAAACGAAACAATTGCGCGTGTTGACGACACTGCCGCCCGGGTAAATGCCCAGTTGGATAAAATCAAAAACGATTTGACGCGCATCGCCCAGACCCAGGTTGACGATATGCTGGACGCGGCGATAAAAAAATCATTGGATAAACAGACCGGCGGTCTGGGGACAACGTTCCTGACTAACTATGGTATCGAACATGTTTATCCGTGGCGTCCATCCAGCTGGCCTGTTGCGACCAAGATTTACAATGACCTGTCACAATCCGATGTGACGACCATCACAGTTATCACTAACACCGTTGATAAATATTTTGGTTACGTTGCGTGGGGGCTGGTTGTTGCCGCGTGGGCGTTGGGTATCTATCTGTGGCATCTGGTCTTTGGCAAGGTCAAAGCAATCATCAAACCTTTCAACGTTTGTCCACGTTGCGGTCACACCTATGCCGACAAACGCACCGCTATGGGCTTGTTAAAGGTGTTCCAACCATGGCAGTGGTTTTAGCCGATAAAAAATCCCCCGGTCGGGGGATTTTTTTATTGATAAGTACTTGCCCGCCACCCGTGAAAATGATATAATAAATCGAAAGAAGTATGGGAAAGGCATGAAAAAGACAAGCATTTCTGCCGTGTTTGCTGGTATTCTGTTGGGGGCGCCATTGGGTGCCTATGCTGCGTATCCTGCGTATCCGACGTACCAAGCATCCGGAACCAATGGGCAAACGATGTATTTGCCATCGGCGAACAGTCGCGTTGTTTCAACAAATAATTATGTGCCTGCGGGCTATAATACGGTTGCTGCGGCCCAGCCTACGCGTGTCACTGGCGCGTTGCCGCGTGTTGGTTCGTCCCAGACGGTGGCGGGTCGCCAATATTACCAGCCTGCGGATTATGATCGTCTGGCGGACAGTGGTTTGTATGTTGGTCTGTCTGTGGGGTATAGTGTGTCTGTTATGGGTTCTATGTCGGCTGACTATGTCGGCGAAGAAGATTCTTATACCGTACCTGGTGCTTTTTTTGGCGCGGACTTTGATTCAGACAGTGTGATTCCACTACAAATTTCTGTTGGTGCGGCCATTAACAACGATATTCGCGTTGATTTTTCGTACCTGCGTTATTCGGGTATCTCGTATCCAAATTCGATTGATGTCCCCGCTGATGCCAGTTTGACCCCAACCGATAGCCCGGCCCAGGTTGATGGTGGTGCGGTTACAGCAAACGCAACTATGTTGAACGTTTATTATAATATTGATTCGTTCACAGGATATTTGGCGGGCGGTTCGTTGCGTCCATATATTGGTGCGGGTGTTGGTATTTCGTTAAACACAATCGCCGACTATGTTGTGTATGATAATACATTTTATTCCATTATGGACCCGCAATTTGCCTATGCGGGCCAGTTGACGGGGATTTCCGATATCTATGCGTATCACAACGGCGGCACAAATGAACAGTTTGCCTTTATGCTAGAAGGGGGGCTTACCACCGAACTCGAAGGTGGCATAAAAATGGACTTCTTTGTTCGTTACTCCAACCTGGGCAAGGTTAAAACATCTGGCAGTATCGTGTTAAGTCAAATTGAATGGCTGGGCGACGGTTCGGGCTTGCCCAACGGTGAATACCAGGCCCCATACGACAGTGTTTTCCACTATACCAACTGGTACGAAAGTGGACGGCTTAGTCTGGTTGACCTTGGGGTACGTCTAAGATTACAGTTCTAGTCTAAATTCTACATGCCGGACATGCGTCCGGTTATGTTGGTTTTGCGGACATGATGGGGGGAATTATAATGCGCGCAAATTCGGTTCTTTTTTATTCATTGTTGGCGACATTGGTGCCGGGCATGGCGACCGCTGGCATCCGCGTTGGGAATCTGTCACGCAATAATGCCCAGGGCTATCAACAGGTTAATGAAATGCGCTATAATTCCGCGGCAAATACTGCGGCGGCCGCGGCTGTAAATCCAATTCCGGTTGGTTCGGTGCCTGTTGCGACCGCGAACGCGGCGGCACCAAACGATGTTCGTGCGACCGATGCCAACACTGCGGATAATATGGCAAAAAACGCCAACTGTTCTATGATATATCCCGATGGCGAATTCAGTTGGTCGCGTCCGACGATTGGTGCGGGTGCCGGCGGTGCATCAACATGCACAGCGGTTGTTGAAATGCGTGCGATTGGCGCGGGGTTAAATGGTTCTGACCTGGTTATTGCGCGTGCGAATCTGGCGGCGGGCGACAGTATTCGTTGTAATGTCGCCGAATTCCCAAAATCTGCGTTGTCGTCGCTTAATGTTGAAATTACTGTTCCGGCTGATTCTGAACCAACCATTGACGATGTTATCAAGATTATGAACCAGGAACAAAAACAAAACGCCGGTCTGAAAATCGCGGCCAGCACGGTAATCGGTGGTCTGGGTGGAAATATGGCCGGACGCCCTGAACCGGGGCATGATGGCGTTCTGGGCGGTGGCAAGGCTAAAACCAACAGTACAATTATCGGTGCACTGGGTGGCGCGGCATTGATGGTGGGCAATTTATATACAGGCAAAGTGGCGGGCGATACGATTTTATCCGCCGGTGTAAATGCGGCGGCGGGTGCGGTTGTTGGCAACATTGTGGCGTCGGGTGATTCCGTCCTGCGGATCGAGGCATGTACCGTCGACGGCATCGACCAAAAATGCCTGTGGGGATATTATGAAAACCGCACCGCATTGCCAGACGGCGCAGTTGCGTATATTTCTGTGAAAAATCCACGTGATTTCAAAGTCTGCTATCAGAAAAATCCGTCGGACACAAATCCAACCTGTGAATACATGGATTTGAACGTCACAAATGCGACAATCGCCGGCTATACTGAATCAGAAAAATATACAGACGCCGATGGCACTGAAAAAGAAAGACAGGTCTTTGCCCAATCGAACCGTTCAACGGGCGGCCGCATGGATATCGAAACAATCTTTGCCCAGGACCAGTTCAAAGACGCAACCGACAAGGCCTGTTATAAATACAACAAAATGGAATTCTGGACATCTGATTGTGATGATGCGTGGGTAAAACTGGATGGCACGATTCAGCGTGTAACCAACCGTACCCCCGCCATGGTCGTTGATGTCAAAGACAGGGGCATGGGTTGGAAAAAATCAAATTGGCGGGATTTCGTATCCCAGTACGGCAACCGTGAAATCGTTGGCCGTACCGGAAATGGTGTGGCATCAAACCTGGATAACACGGGTGAACAGAAACAATTATCTGATGGCAACTTTACACCATTATACCAAGATTCCGCAGATGGCGGCATAATCGACCTGTCGAACAAGGCGCGCCTCAAGGGAACCTTGACCGGTGGGGCAGTTGGTGGCGGTATGGGCGCATTTGCCGGGTACCAGGGCGCACAACAGGACATCGAAGAACGTTGGGTCACCGCCGTCCGTGAATACAAGGATTCGTTACAGAAAGTCTATTGTGCCACCGGCAATCGTTTCCTGTCGCACTATAACGACACGGTAATAATTCCACACATGAACGACAAATAAAAATCCCCCAAACGGGGGATTTTTTTACTTAATCAATTTGCCCATTGCGACGGCGGTATCACACATGCGGTTTGAAAAACCCCACTCGTTATCATACCATGCGGTCACATGCGCCAATTTGTCCCCCAGAACCTTGGTCTGACCGGCATCAAATATTGAACTGTGCGCATCGTGTGTAAAGTCAATCGATACCAACGGCAGTTCATTATATCCAAATGTCTTGGATTCAGCCGCACGCATCGCGTTATTGATTTCATCAACCGTCGCGTCACGTTCCAGGTTAACAACCAATTCTACAACCGATACATCCGGCGTTGGGACGCGGATTGCCATACCATCCAATTTCCCCGCCAGTTCTGGTAACACCAATCCGATTGCCTTGGCGGCACCTGTGCTGGTCGGAATCATCGACAGGTTCGCCGCACGTGCGCGACGGAAATCTTTGTGATTTTTATCCAACAACTGTTGGTCACCTGTGTACGCATGAACAGTCGTCATCCAACCCGATACAATCCCGAATTTTTCGTTCAGAACCTGTACCACCGGTGCCAAACAGTTCGTTGTACATGACGCATTTGAAACGATAATATCATCGGATGTCAGTGTATCCTGGTTCACGCCAAATACGATTGTTTTGTCCGCCCCAGCCGATGGTGCCGATACCAACACACGTTTTGCGCCCGCATCGATATGTACGCGTGCCTTGTCCGCCGCGGTAAAGATACCCGTACATTCCATAACGATATCGATATTTAATTCGCCCCATGGCAATTTTGCCGGGTCACGTTCTGCGATACACTTGATTTTCTGATTTCCG
Organism: Candidatus Enterousia sp.; assembly: GCA_045546195.1. Taxonomy (GTDB): domain Bacteria; phylum Pseudomonadota; class Alphaproteobacteria; order Rs-D84; family Rs-D84; genus Enterousia. The sequence goes on along the minus strand of JAZQCH010000012.1, from coordinate 9,502 downwards.
ACCAGGATGTATTCACCATCCAACTGAACATCCATCGGCAAATTCCCATGAACTGAATCATATTTTAACAGATACGCGTTCTGTTCCGCCGGTGCCAAATCGTTAACTGCTACAAATTCTATATCGTCGCGCCCTGATTCCAGTGCCGCCCGCAATACCAAGCGTCCTATGCGCCCAAAACCGTTAATTGCTACTCTTAATTTAGACATAATTATTTCCTTTCGTTTATTTAATTGGACACGGCTATCATAGCCCCCGCGCAACAAAATTACAATATTTTATTTACATTTGGGACATCTTGACTATAATCGATACAAATGACACAGCGCGCATACATTATCGCCGGACCGACCGCATCGGGCAAATCAGATTTTGCCCACGAATTGGCGCGCCAAACAAACGGCACCATCATAAATTGCGACAGTGTTCAAATCTATCGCGGTATTGAAAGCATTTCTGCCAGTCCATTTGTTGACCGTGACACATTTGATGAAATTGACGGCGTTCCATATCGCCTGTTTTCTATATTGCCGTTGTCTGAACAAATTTCGGTGTCTGAATACCTGGACATGGCGCGCCGTGAATATGATGCCGCCATCGCATCGGGACGCACCCCAATATTTGTTGGCGGCACAGGATATTACATAAACGCGCTGATTCATGGCATTTCACCAATGCCAGAAATCCCAGACGCGGCGCGCACCCGTGCCCGTGAATTGGTGGCAACCGATATTGATGCCGCGCGCAAATTATTGCCACCTGAATTTACCGCAACCGACCCGCAACGCGTCGCCCGCGCATTGGAAGTGTTCTTTGCCACATCGCGCCACATCACAGAATTTCAGGATATGCCCCGCACTGGTGCCGTCGCCCCACATGCGAAATGCGTTTTAATCATGCCGGATTCTGATATCTTGCGGAAACGAATTGCCGCGCGTATTCCGCTGATGCTGTCGGCCGGCGCACTGGCCGAGGCACAATCTGTAATCGATTCTGGTTGGGATGAAAATCGCGCAATCGGCGCATCCCAGTTATGTAAATTCATCCGTGGCGAAGTCACAGAATCCCAATGTATTCAAAACTGGATAACGCGCACCAACCAATATGCCAAGCGTCAACGCACCTGGTTCCGTACCCAGTATTCCCCAGACTTCATCATCAATCATGCGCCAACACCGGACGATGTTGCATTTTTATTAAACAATGTATAGAATCATCAATAAATCAAAGGAGAAAAAATCATGTGGACTACAATCGCACTAATTACATTATTCTTATTATATTTTATCGCGGTGTACAACGGTCTGATTGCGCGCCGGAACCAGGCCCGCGAAGCATGGGCAACGATTGATACCCAGTTAAAGCGCCGATATGATTTAATTCCTAATCTGGTTGAAACCGTGCGCGGTGCGGCCAAACATGAATCTGAAACATTATCTGCGGTGACGGCGGCGCGTAATGCGGCGATGGCGGCGAACGGCCCAACATCGGCAGATGCCCAGAATAAATTGACCCAGACCCTGAAAAGCCTGTTCGCGGTCGCAGAATCATATCCTGATTTAAAGGCGAACCAAAACTTTCTGGAATTACAGCGCGAATTGACAGACACTGAAACCAAGATTCAGGCCGCACGTCAGTTTTATAACACCGTTGTTATGGCGTTGAATACCCAGATTGAACAGTTCCCATCAAACATCGTTGCGCGCATGTTTGGAATTCTGCCAGAAAAGATGTTCGAAATTGACGACACAGAACGTGTGGCACCTGGGGTTAAGTTCTGATGACGCAAAAATTCACGCTTCACACGCACACAATCGGATTTGATGGTCGCAATACCCCCGCCGACATGGTTGCGCGCGCCGCAGAACTGGGGATGGACGCGATTGGCATATCAAATCATTTTATTCTACACCCCGATATCCAAGATGCGAAATTCTATCCATTTGCGGTCGCGCGTGGGTATAAAAATATCTATAATTCGTCGTTGAATGATATTCTGGATTTATTCGTTCCGCACTATGCGGAATTGACCCAGATTGCCGCCAATGCCAACATACGCGTTCTGTGTGGGTTGGAAGTGGACTTTTTCAACACCGCCACATGGCATCATGATTTTGAACGCGCCATGCGTATTTTACAGCCTGATTATATAATTGGTTCGTGTCATTTTGTAGAATACGGTGGTGTACTGTGTAATGTTCACGACATGGCAAACGCAGACGAAGACGCGCGTAATGAAATGTTGGCGCAATATTGGCAAAACATTGGTGATGCGGCTGCTTCTGGGTTGTTTAACTGGTTGGCGCATTTGGATTTGCCGAAAAAGGTTGGGTTGGGGACAGAACACAAATGGGCCGATGCTGAACAGCGGACTGTTGAAGTATTGGCGCAGAATAACACTGCGATTGAAATCAATACTGGGCTGGAATCCGAACCGTACCCTTCGGCGCGTATTTTGCGCACAATCGCCAAAAGCAATATTCCCGTTTTAATATCCGATGACGCGCACAGTTCTGAACAAATTGGGCGTCGTTTTGATGTTGCCAAACGATTGGCGCGCGATTGCGGGGTAACGAATTTTTATACGCCTGATTGTGTGAAATAGTCAATGTTGGAAAATGTAAAACCCATCTTGAACGCAACCCAGTTATCCGCATTTGATGCGATTGAACGTACAAATTCCAACCTGTTGATATTAGGACCGGCGGGGACTGGCAAATCCACATTTGTGAATTATCTGAAAAGTGCTTCAAAAAAGCGTATTGTTTGCGCGTGTCCAACAGCCGTATCTGCATTAAATGTTGGTGGACAAACGATACATTCGCTGTTCCAGATTCAGCCCCGTGATTTCATCATGCCTGAATTTTTGAAATTAAAGGCCAAACCACGCAATATCCTGGCGGCGACCGATGTTTTGATTATCGATGAAATATCGATGGTTGCGCCCGATTTGCTGGATGCGATTGATATATTGGCGCGATGGGCGCGTCGCAACAACGAACCGTTTGGTGGAATCCAGGTCGTGGCCATTGGCGATTTGTTTCAGTTGCCGCCTGTAATCACACGCGATGCGACCCAGTATTATGAAACGGAATACGGGCATCCAAACGCGTATTTTTTTGACAGTCATGTGTACGGTCGCGCAAACTTTATAAAATTCAATTTTGATTTTGTATATCGTCAAAGTGATTTGCCATTGTTGGAAAACTTAGTTCAGTTGCGCAACAATGACACAGGCAGTTTAGAATACTTTAATTCATGTAGAATTGATGATGACGCGCGTCGTGCGAACGCGGTAATCATTACGCCATTTCGTGCGGTTGCCGAACGGATAAATGCGACCCGTCTGGCCCAGATAAATGAAACGGCGGTTGTGTATAATGGTGTGTTGACCGGGAATTTTTCAGAACGCGATGTTCCTGCGCCCCTGGCATTGGAATTAAAGGTTGGTGCCTTGGTTGTCTTTGTAAAAAATGGCGACAAATGGCATAACGGTTCGATGGGTCTGGTGCGCAGTTTGTCTGCGCGTGAAATTGTTGTTCAGTTGTTATCTGATTCGCGCGAATTGGTGTCAGTCAAACCAGAAAAATGGGCGAAAATAGAATATTCCCGCGATGAAAATGAACGCCTTGTTGAAAACGAGGTTGGTGCCTATAAACAGTTTCCACTGACGCTGGGCTATGCCATGACAATTCATCGTGCCCAGGGCAAAACATTGGACGCGGTTGTGGTTGATATTTCGCGTGGCGCATTTGCCCACGGCCAGGTTTATGTCGCACTGTCGCGCACCCGTCGCAGTGCGGATATGCACGTCGCCGCGCCCCTGCGTCCACGTGATGTGATTTTTGATTCGCGTGTTTTGGAATTTGTGTCTAACGACTAAACTTGCTGAAAATTTCATGCCCATTGGCACGCATTTTCGCGATGTCAACGCCGTCGCCAGATACCAACTGTTCGACCACAGGCAGCATTGGATTATTAACAGAATTTATCGCATTGTTGATTGCATTCTGTTCTGCGTCAAAAATAATCCGACCATTTGGCGTTAAATCGTTGCCATTATTTTTATATCCTATACTGAATCCGTGTTCAGACCCGTTTGTTTTATTCAACTTTCCTGCGACAAAGACATTGGCGTAATTTGCGCCCATAAACGCCGGCTTAATATCATCGCGCCCCAGAACAGTCTTAGAAAACGCATCAAGATAATTCAATGTATCATCCGACGCGGACACAAAGTTCAGTGTTGTGAATTTTGCCTGTTCCAACGGTGCGGTCGGATTGTGCTGAATAACAATTACATTTGCCAAACATTGTTTTATTGTATTGTCATCAAATCCAGCGTCCTTCATTTGCTGTCCCGCCATATCGGTCATATGATTTACAACCACCGCCCCATGACAATGCGTATAGATTATCAAATTACGCAGATTTCGTGCCGTTTTTTCCGCGTTGCCCCGAATTATGCGTTCCTCTATTATAGTTTCATACAGGTCTTCGATATACCCAGGGGTTGGTTCTTGTTCATTGATTTCGGCCAGTTCGCGTTCTTTGCGGCGCGCAATATTGGCGTCCATATCCAGTGCCATTTTGCGGCCCGCGCGTCGAAACACATTTGCCTTGACCAGCATTGGGTCAACGGTTCCGAATTTATAAACAGCGGCATACAAATCTGCGCTGGATTTATTTTTGATTATGTTTGCTAAATGTTCAATATACCCCATTGCTTTGTCTTCACTGGTGGTCAGTGCACCACCAAGTATCACAACCGCGGGTTTGCTAACATCTATTTTATTAGCATACAAAAATCGTCGCCCAGTGCCCTCTGGGTTTTGTTTTATCAAATATGCGCTGCTGCCGACATAGTTTATCATATATCCTTCCTCATCATAATAGCGTCAACGCCATCATAGTATTTTGGACGCACACCCACCTGAACAAATCCGGTCTGTTCATACAGCGCGCGTGCGGGCGCGTTATCCGCCGCCACCTCTAAGAATATATGTTTAACACCCTGTTTTTTCAAGTCTGCTTCCATCACCCCAATCAGCGCGATTCCAATACCCGTGCGTCGTGCGTCGGGATGAACACCGATTGTAATGATTTCAGATTCATCACATACTGTGCGATAAACGATAAAGCCATTTTGGCTGGCAATAATTTCACAGCCCGATTTTTTCAAATCTGCGAATTCATCGGCACTCCACGGCTTGTGTGGAAAGCACAATTTATGAAGATTTGCCAAATTATCTAACACGACGATATCTCTGTTCTAATTTATTGTATAACGCTTTGGCAAACATGCCGTTGTATTTATTGATAATCACTTTTTCTGATTCATCTCTCAGTATTACCGTATATGTGTTTTTCGGACGCAGCGCATATCCGCCTTGTTCTGAATATGTTGCCTGAATCATCCCCAAATTCGTCGGGATAAAAAAACTGGTTGTTGAAAAAGTGCTAGATAAATCCTGGGTATAACCAGTTTGTATTTGAACGCGCCCAGAATCTGTGGCGTTAAACATCGCGCGTTGTTGTTTGGTCATAAAAATTTTTTGAATAAAATCAGCCATTATTTTTCACCTTTATTCTGTTCGGCATAACTGGGTCGCAGATACATCGGCACCACCGGTGTTAAATCATTGTGTGCGATTTTTTCTGCGACAATCTGTGCACCTAACTTCAGGTCAAACGGTTTATGTCCAACGGTGCGCGGCCAATCCATTTGCTTGGTTTCTAATTCTTCAATGTTCATTGTCTGGGGTTCCAGACCGTCCGCCGCGACAAAGAAATCCCCACGCCCAGAATCAATTGCGACAAACGCATCGGGTGTTGCCGCCAGATACAGGTCAAACGCACTAATCCCAACAACTGGTATGTTCAGTCCCATTGCCACGCCCTTGGCATATGCGATTCCCAGCCGGATTCCTGTAAAACTGCCCGGGCCAACAACGACACCAATGGCACTAATGTCGCGCCATGTGATGCCACATTCGGCAATAAATTTTTCCGTTTCGACGGACAGGGCGACCGACTGTTTTTCCACCACAACAGATTTGTATTTATCGCCCAATACAAATTCTAAATCTTTGCCAGATGTGTTAATAACTAAAATCATAACCGCACCCCAAATCCAATTTTTTTCGAAAACCCAGCAGATTTTCGCAACGACAATAATTCATCAATTTTTTCCGGTGTAAATTCCGTTTTGATATCCGCACAGTCATTTTCCAGCAACGACCGACGCAGAACCGCGGTAATTTCACGTTGCACCTGGCGTACACCCTGTTCGGATGTATAGTTCTGAATCAGGTGTCGTATCGCATCATCTGACATAACGATATCGTCCACCTTCCATCCGGTGTCGCGCGCTGCGCGACCAATCAAATGTTCGCGTGCGATTTTGACCTTGTCATCCATTGAATAACCTGGTATTTCGATAATTTCCATACGGTCTTTCAACGCATTTGACATATTCAGACTGTTCGCCGTCGCAATAAACATCACGTTTGACAGGTCAAAGTCCACTTCCAAATAATGGTCGCGGAATGTCTTGTTCTGTTCTGGGTCCAGAATTTCCAACAACGCAGATTCCGGGTCGCCACGCCAATCGCGCCCCATTTTATCAATTTCATCCAGCACGATAACCGGGTTATTCGTCTTACACCGTTTCAGCGCATCCATAATTCGCCCAGTCTGCGCGCCGATGTATGTCTTGCGATGGCCACGGAAATGTGCTTCGTCTGAAATTCCGCCCAGCGATATGCGCTGATACTTGCGCCCCAGCGCCGTCGCAATTGATTTTCCCAACGAAGTCTTGCCAACACCCGGTGCCCCGACAAAGCACAAAATCGACCCCTGATTTGATTTTGTTTTTTTCATGACGGCGATATGTTCCAAAATGCGTTCTTTGACTGCATCCATACCCGAATGTTCGCTGTCCAGAACTTCGCGTGCGCGCTTCAAATCGATTTCAGATTCATCAGATTTTCCCCATGGCATTGCCAACAATTCGTCCAGATATGTCTTTAACAAACCGCCTTCGTTCGACATAGGCGACATCGACCGCATGCGCTTCCACTCGGCTATGGCTTTTTCTTTGGCATCGGCGGGCATTGCCGATTTCAGAATTTTCTTGCGAATATTTGCGGTGTCAATTTCGCCATCATCTTCGCCCATTTCTTTCTGCAGTGCGCGCATTTTTTCTTGTAAAATCGCCTCGCGTCGGCCATTTTCCATTTGTTGGTGAATCCGTTTGTTAATCGATTCTTCGATTTTTGCTGTTTCCAGCATTAACTTAACGGCCTCTAATAAAACAGTCAGTTTTTCTGCCCAACTGCCTGCGCCCAGCACCTTAATCGCGACATCTGTGTCAATATCCGCCGTCTGAATAACGGCATCCACAAACGCGGGCAGGGGATAGTTTTCAATCACATTGCGCAGTTTTTCCATCTTGAACTTGCGCGTTGACATGGCCAGCGACTGCATATTATCCGCCAAAATATCGCGCAGAACGGTTGTTTGTTCGGCGTCCATATCGTCGGCGACCTTAATTGGTTCGGCAACGCCCATAAAGATACCTTCGTTAATTTCAATATCTTTGATTGCGACCGCGTCCGTTGTCCGCACCAACAGGTGAATTGCCCCATCCGGCATAGACAGAACCTGAACCACATCACCGATTGTGCCAACTGTATATATGTCATCGACGCTGGATGGGTATGCCCAACTGTGCTGTGGCACCAAAATCAACTGTTGATGGCCGGCATTTGCGGCACTTTTTATACAATTAACAGACATATGATTGTCGACCAACACCGGCACAGTCAGCCCCGGCGAAACGACCAAATCACGAAATGGTAAAATATAGTTTTTCATAGCCCAATAAATATAATATATTTTAATAACATTTCAAGGTGAATAAAAATACTTGATTTTTCGGACAAAACCGTATAAACTGTGCCCCGCTGGGTAATCAGAACTGATTAAACGGCGGTGCGTTTTGGTCCCGCCCGTGATAAGGAATCTGTAAAATATCCGGCACCGTAAAACCAAAAATAAAAGGAAAAAAACTATGGCAAGAGCAGGCGCAAAGCGCAGCACACGCAAGTTAAAGATTGGACGCTCACTGGGTGTCAATCTGTGGGGCCAGGCAAAATCCCCATTTAACAAACGTAAGTACAAACCAGGCCAGCATGGTCCAACATCTCGTGGTGGCAATTCGTCTGATTACGCAAAACAGATGCGCGCAAAACAGACATTAAAGGGCTACTATGGCAACATCGGTGAAAAGAAGTTCCGTAAATATTATATCGAAGCCGATAATATGAAGGGCGACACACCAGAAAACTTGATTGGTTTGTTGGAACGTCGTTTGGATGCGGTTGTATATCGTGCGAAATTGGCACCAACTGTATTCTCATCTCGCCAGTTAATCAGCCACGGCCACATCAATGTTAATGGCAAACGCGTAAAGATTGCGTCGTACCAGGTTAAACCAGGCGATGTCATCACCGTCAGTGAAAAAGCCAAACAGATGCCATTGGTCGTATTGGCGTTGGAATCTGCGGAACGCAACTTTGCGGACTATGTATCTGTTGACAGTGCGAACTTCACAGCGACATTTGTACGCGTACCTGCGTTCGAAGACGTACCATATCCTGTTCAGATGTTCCCAGAATTGGTCGTCGAATTCTATTCTCGTTAATCAACGAATATGGAATAAAAATCCCCCGTTTGGGGGATTTTTTATTGTGATTGTTCGTCCACGGGCGCGTTGGATTCGGTTGTGACGCGTGGCATCGACGCCGTGCCGTCAATCGTGTCGTCATGAACCGAATACACAACATCACCCATTTTTATCCGCAAACGGCGGTCGGTGTCTTTGTTCATCGCAACATCGTATGTCGTCGCATTCGCAAAGTAATCCGCCGTGCCGTCACCATCAACATCAATGTGTAACGACGGCGCAGATTGTTTCACACGACGCAGGTAAATGTACACATCGCTGATGTGTAATTTGCGCCCACATTGGGCGGCGTCCCACATGCCAATGGGCGCAACACTGCCGTCGGGACACGGGTTAATGCCCACATCATCGGTTTCAGAATATGTGTATTCCCCACCGGGGCAATAACTGTTTTCGGGGCATATGGCGCAGTCCTCTAACCCCATTGGTAAATAGTATCCGCGTTCACATGTGTATATCGTATCCTCGTACACCGGTACCATAACAAACGTGCCGTCGTACACGCCGGTGTTGTTAAACACACAAGTATTTGGTACGACCGTGCCGGGGGCGAAAACAACATCCGTCCCCGCGAAACAGTTCATTGTAATCGGCATTGCCGATAATAAAATTACGCGCCACCGCACCAAAACAATTTTACCTTTATATATATTTTTCACTTTTGTCATCCCCGCGCAGGCGGGGACAGGGTCTAAGAAGTTAATTTGGCGCACGCTGTGCGCGATTTCAGGTCCCTATTCCCGCCTTCGCGGG
>JAZQCH010000011.1:0-29978 GCA_045546195.1 Candidatus Enterousia sp. | reverse complement strand
TCCGTCACATCGAACTTCCACCCAACAAACGTTTTGCCCGGTTTGGTTGCGGCGCGTACCGGTGTGCGGATATCACCGCCATACGTACATACGCCCGCGTTATTCGCGGTAACGTCCGCTTCCGCGGCGTCTGTCCATGTGGTGCGAATTTCATTCGCCTCGCATGTGCCAGACGCAGCGGCGCCAAGCGACCCGAACACCGCCCCACGGAACACGCGATTATACGCGTCATCGTAGTGCAGGTCGTACGCACAGTTGTACGCACAAGAGTCCGCGCAATCGTCCGCCGAACCGAAGTCGCCGTAGAACACCCACGGGGCCGACGCAATGCTAACAACATACGACGAACCCGATTTAAACCCCGTCATCTGACAATAACAATATTGACCCGTATCCGTCGTGCTGAACAATGCATCCTTGGACAATCCAAATACAACGTACATGGCTTCAAATAAATCTTCTTCGCCCTTGGTACCATCCGCCATGCCGGCAACAACGTCCGCCATATAATTCGCCTTAGCTGCACCAACAATTGGCGTTAAATCCGAACGAACCTGGTCCGGCGACATTGTCGCGCCCAACAACCCGTACAGATTCGTAACTATGTATTCAGTACCGGGGTCGTGTGGTGTTGCCTGGCAACTGGCGCGACCATATACAACACCATAATCAAATTCCGTCGCCCATGTATTGTTTTCAGTCAGGCCATATGTATCGGTATTTTCGGTATTGCCACCGTCGGCACTGATATACCCATAACCTTCACCCGCCACGGTATAATCAACATCAATCAATGGTGTTTTTTCAATAATCTGAACATACTCGTTCACATGGTACCCACCTTCACATGCGGTGGCGGCGCATGTGTCTGTGCCATCGCCATAGTAATCATTACCATCCACCGCCGTCGCGTGTTCAATATTCGCCGAATTTACCGTACACGCGGTATAACATTGCGTGTTTGACGATGCGCCCGCGGCGGAATTTGGATAGCCCGACGGGCATGACGATACGCCCTGGGATGCGCCTTCGTTATATGTTGCGTCCGTCGCCCCCGGGCAATAACTGTTGGCGGGACATTGTTCCGCCACAGTCGCCCCCGCGGGCAGGTATGTTCCCGCACCAATTTGATATAAAATATCTTCGTATTCCGCGGTTGCGGTCACCGTGCCGTCATACACGCCCATATTGCTGTGTGTTGCCGCTTCTTCATAGACCATATCTTCCAACATGTATCCATCCGACGGAAAATCGTCCGCAAATGCGGGCATTGCCACACCCAAACCGACGTTTTTTTTAGGCAAACAATGGGGAGTCAAATTATGCGAAAATCTGGGAAATTACTTTGTAGAATTATGCCGAATCTAATCGTCCCTTTTTTTTCGGCATTGATTTTTCTGCTCTATGCCATATATTTTACCACGTTGCGCCGGTTTTTACAATGATATTTTTCCCAGAAAACAATTTTTTCATACAGACAATAAAAAACGCCCCGTATATCTGGGGCGTGGACATGAAACTTTTGTGTGTTGTTAACGATCGTTGCGTGACACTGGACGGTCGATAAACATCCATATTAACCATATCAACGCCGCGATACCGATGATTGCGTACACAATATTGCTGGCCAACGTTGCCGGCCCAAACAAAAACGCAACCAAATCGAAACCAAAGATACCAATCAGCCCCCAGTTCAAGGCGCCGATAAACGTCAATGGTATCAGAACATAGTTTGTAAGTCCTCTCATCTATTTTTTCTCCTTTTCAAGGTTTTACATAATGTCTTATCGATAAGACACTAATATTATACCCCCTTTAAATTATTCATGCAATCGCAATACTGTGTTTAGGAAAAGGTACCTGCCTGGGATTCTGTACCTAACCCCGGTTCGTATTGCCGCAAAAACAACTTTGTTTTTCGGTGGAAAACGGCAAAAAAAGTCCCCCAATTGGGGGACTGTTGTTGCTTTGCACGCTTGTTTATTTTTTCCAGAACGCAAAACCACGACGCGATGATTTTTCTTCGCGTTGTTTGCGGTCTTCGACTGCGCGTCTGCGTTCTGCGCGTCGTTCCTGGAATCTGCGTGCGGATTCTTCGTCGCGCTGGACAACTGCGATTGTTGTTGCGGACAACTTGCCATTGCGAACTTCTTCTTCGAATTCGACAATATCGTTTTCGTTCAAAAATCTGATGCCTGCGGCTTTCAATGAACTGGAATGAACAAATACATCATCTGTGTTACCGTCTGCGTTTGGTGTATCAGGGCTGATAAAACCAAAACATTTTTTACCGTTATACCATTTTACTTTTCCTTGACGCATAATCCTATCCTTTCCTTATGCTGTTATGGTTCTGCGAAGCACGTTCAGAACCTAATACAATTTTGCCAGTTTTAACCAATTAAAGCAAGGGGAATAAAATGCGTGCGCCCCCACGCCCCATTATTTCAAAATATCGTCCGATTTAATATATTCTGCGTCCGTCTTGTCCAGGTGCTTTTTTGCGCGCTTGGCGTATGATTTTGCCTTGCTTTCATTACCAATCATATTGTTGTATTCCGCCAATGCCCATGCGGCGCGCCCCGGGTCGTCATCCCCGTACGCCCGCCCCAGAACCCAGTACGTCAACGGTGCGGGTTCGGTTAAAATCGCACGCTTACACATTTCAATCGCCCGCGCCGTGTCGCCACTTTTTCTGCGTTCGCTTAACACCAATGCCAATGCCGTCTGAATTTGTGGTGCATCCCCCGCCAACGCGATTGATTTTTCATACGCCACCACACTGTCGTCATAGTGCCCAAACTGATATTCAATATCCCCCAGTAATTCATAGAAATATGGATTGTCTGGATTGCGCGATATCAGTGTTTCTGTCCCCATCCGCGCCCCGTCCAGGTTCCCCCCGCGCATATTTGCGATTGCGCGCGCATAAATCGCCGCGTCTGATTTGTCGGAATATGGATATTTTTCGCGCACCTGTTTGGCGTCATCCAGATATCCCACTAACTTTGCCCGCACTAACTCGTATTCCGTCATATCAACCGTATCCCATTTTTGCGGTTTTATCTTTGAAATTCGTTCGCGCACATTATTTAACCGTTCTGTGGTCAGTGGATGATTCACCCGGTTTGGATTTATTTTCGATTCCATCACCCCGGTCAATTCGCGCATTTGTTCGAACACATCTACAAAGCCATTTGGATTTTGTTTTGCGCGCACCATCAAATCCACACCCATATTATCCGCGATGCGTTCTTCGTCGCGCGTGAACGCCAACATAGACTGTTGCGCCACCCCCGACGATCCCGCCAATACACCGGCCCCCAGTGTCGGATTTCCACCCGCCACCATCAGCCCCACACCCAACGCCTGAATCAGCATTGTGCGTTTCATTTCCGCCGCCATCCGGTCGGACATCTGGGCCATGTGCCCCCCCAGGGTATGCCCCAATTCGTGCGCGACCACCGCCTGTAATGCGTTTGGATTTTTAATTTGTTTCAGCAACCCCGTATAGACATAAATATCTTCGCCACCCATAACAAACGCATTAAAATCTTCGTCGTTTATGATGTGAATCTTCATGCGGTTTTCAGGGATGTTTGCCGCGCGCGCCAACGGTGCCACCAATTTGCTTATCACGCGTTCTGTTTCCGTATCGTGAATCAGCGACGCCCCAAACGCCGGCATCATAATAATAAGCGATAATAAAAATACAACTAACCTACGCACCCAGCACCACCCCGCGTTCAAAGAAAAACATTAAATCGCGCACCCATGAATCTATGTCATTGTCGCGTGCGGCGGTGGATGCCAACTTAAACAAATCACGATGCTCGCGATAGTCCACAAAGAAATATCGCATCCATCCACTTTGGCGTGTTCCCAACAGTTCGCCAACCCCACGCATCATTAAATCTTGTTCGGCGATAACAAATCCGTCATCTGTTTCGCACAGCACATCCAATCGCTTTAATCCATCTTCGGACACATTTCGTCCAAACAATAAAACGCAATACGATTGTGTATTGCCGCGCCCAACGCGCCCGCGCAACTGGTGCAGTGCCGCCAACCCGAACCGTTCTGCGTTCTCTATCACAATAATAGACGCCTGGGGCACATCAATCCCAACCTCTATAACAGTTGTTGCGACCAATATTGGCATATCTGAATCTGGGGCGGCAAAATCCGCCATAACCGCGTCGCGTTCTTTTTTATCCATCTTGCCATGAACCAGACCCGCCTGTGGAAAATATTCCGCCAACATTTTGTGGCGTTCTTCGGCGGCCCCCATCGCATTATCGTTTTCAGATTCTTCGACCAATGGGCAAACCCAGAACACCTTGGCGCCTGCGTTAACCTGGGTATCAATGCGTTCTAACAAATCCATAATTCGCCCGCACGATAATTTGGTTGTTTTAATCGGTTTGCGTCCAGCGGGTTTTTCATTGATAATCGACACATCCATATCACCATAAATCGTCATAGACAGCGTCCGTGGAATTGGTGTTGCCGACAATGCTAGTAAATCTGGATTTGTGCCCTTGTTGCGTAACGCTTCGCGTTGGGCGACGCCAAATCGATGCTGTTCATCGATGATGACCAGCCCCAAATCCTTGTATTCTACATCGGCCGAAAACAGCGCATGCGTTCCCACCACAACACGCGTCCGCCCCGATCGCAGCGATGTTAACTTTTCGCGTCGCGCCGCGCCTTTGTCGCGCCCCGTTAATATGTCACATACAATCCCGATTTTATCGCACGTTGGCTTTAATTTCGCAAAGTGCTGTTGTGCCAATGTGTCGGTCGGTGCCAAAATCGCGGTCTGTCCGCCCATTTCTGCCATGCGCACGGCGGCGGCCAGCGCAACAATTGTTTTGCCACTGCCAACATCGCCCTGAACCAATCGCATCATCGGCACATTTTTTGCCATGTCGTCAAAAATTTCGTCACAGGTGCGTTTTTGCGCCCCCGTCATTTCAAAGGGCAGGGAGTCCCAAAATTTTCCCATTAAATTGTATTTTTGTGGTCGCACCGCGCGCCGATTGCGCGCATCCATCCGATTGCGCCGACTGATAACAATCGCCGCCTGGTGCGCCAATAATTCACAGTACGCCAATTTAGCCATATATGTATTATTCGGTGCCAAATCCGCATCTGATTTGGGAAAGTGCACATGTTCCAACGCGTCAAAAAATTCCAATACGCGTTCATCGCTTTCGCCACGCAGTCTATCGGGCAACACACCAAAAATCTGGTCACGAATATTTGCGAATACTTTCTGGGTGATTCCTTCGCCGGCGGGATATATTGCCTGGGCGGCGGGAATTTTTGTCGCGTTTTGTAATTCTTCGATAAAGTCCGGATGGTTAATTGTCGGCTTGGATGTTTTTTCCAGTTTTCCCGACACCATACGCCATGTGCCCACCGGCATTTTATTCAGCCAATAATCCAAGTATTTCGCATGAAAGAATTGGATAATGACAGTGTTTCCCATTTTATCATTACATGTAATCTGGGTTGGGCTGCGTCGTCCACGAAACGCACGCCCCACGCGATGTGATTTTATTAACAGTGGAATTGTAATAGTATCACCTGGATTTGCGTCCAATACATTATCTGTAATTCCGCGCGCCCGCACATACGACGGTCGATGCCGCAGAAAATCCATCACGCGTCGGCCGCCCAGAATTTCTTCCAGTCGTGCGGCCAATGCTGGGCCCACCCCGCGAATAAATTGCAGGTCAGTGGTTAAAAAATCGACAATCTCGCGTCTCATCACATATAAATTTAGTGAAAAACACACAAATATTCAATAATAAAAAGAAAAGTTGAAAAACCGCAAAAAACTGATAAAATCACCCCTTGTCAGATGTTCGGGGCATGGCCATTCGGCAACGGGTGGAGGAAAGTCCGGACTGCTTGGGACAGCGTACCGGCTAATATACCGGGCGGGGCGACCCGACGATTAGAGCAACAGTGACGTAAACGATTAAATTCGAGTGAAACGGGCAATCTCTGCGCGCAGCAACTTCAAATAGGCCCCCTATATGTGTCCCACATCGGGGGCGGGTAGAAGGCTTGACGTTTCGCAGTAATGCGATACGCAGATTAATCATGACCACTACCGCGGGGTGGTATGCGAAACATACTGACCCGTCGGCAGTACAGAATCCGGCTTATATGAACATCTGACACCATGCGCCCACGGGTGCATGTTTTTTTTCTCGTACATAAATCTGCTTTTTTATGATAGAATAACCTTGATTAAGATTAACGGGGGGAATATGAAAATATCAATCATCGGCATTGGGTCTGTTGGTTCTGCGGTTGCGACGGCGGTTGCGAATACTGGATTGGCGCATGAAATCGTGTTGTTTGACCGCAACGGGGTGCGTGCGCGTGCCGCCGCCGAAGATTTAGGCCATGCCGCCGCATTTTCATATGACATAAAAATAACAGCGGTAAATACATATCGCGCAATTCGCGGTTCTGAAATTGTGATAATTGCGGCTGGTGCAAATCAAAAGCCGGGCCAGACACGCACCGACCTGTTACACGCGAACGCCGATGTTATATCAGACATTGTTCCGCGTGTCATGGCCAATGTTGATTCTAAAAATGTAAAGTTAGTGATTGTCACCAATCCGTTGGATGTGATGGTAATGCTGGCCCAGAAAATTTCAAAATTGCCACCGGCGCGCGTCATTGGCACGGGCACGATGTTGGATTCTGCGCGCCTGCGTACAATTTTATCGCGTCAATTATCGGTTTCGACCCAGTCCATTAACGCCTATGTCTTGGGCGAACACGGCGACAGCAGCATGATTGTCTGGTCATCTGCGTGCGTTGGCGGTATTGATTTATCATCATTTTGTCGCCAGACGAAACTTAGTCTGCCCCAGACCACACGAAATACAATCGAACATCGTGTTCACAACGCGGCATATGAAATTATCCAGGGTCGCGGTGCAACCTGGGACGGTATTGCGGGGGCGGTTGCCGACCTGGTACGCTGTATTGCGAACGATGAACGCAGAATTTTGACTGTGTCCACGGTTGATGGTGCGGGCGATAAAACGTTGGCAATGTCGTTGCCGCGCATTGTGGGGCGGGGCGGTGTTGTCGCAACACTGACACCAAAAATGGATGCGTCTGAATCCGCCGCCCTTCGTCGCAGTGGTCGCATCATTCGAAAAAATTTTGATTTGTTATAAAAAAAAGAAACCGCCATTTGGCGGTTTTTTACTGAACATCTGGTGCGATTGCGCCAACTGGGCAAATCGCGGCGCATGTCCCGCATGAAATACATTTTGCTGGGTCAATTACACATTTGCCGTCCGGGGCTGTGGAAATTGCGCCGACTGGGCACACGCCCATACATGTGTGACATCCGATGCATTTACTTGGGTCAATTTTATAAGCCATTTTATTTTTCTCCCTATGCTTATTCACGATTAAACAAACTTAACAGATATTGGAACATCGCAACAAACGAAATATACAGATGTAATGCCCCCAACACTGCCAACTGGTCTTTCTGACGGCCATCGCCGATAACGGCATATGCCTGTTTCAGGTTCTGCATATCATACGCTGTGAACAGCGCGAATACCAGCACCCCGATAAAGCACACAATTGTACCAAATGTGCCACCCAAAATTGCCGGCCAAATAAACGACAGCACACCAATTACAATCAATCCAATCATCCCCATCATCAAAAAGATTCCCAAAAATGACAGGTTCTTGACTGTTTTATACCCAAACATCGCCATACACGCAAACATCACCGCCGCAACAATAAACGCCATCAATATAGACCATGGGTTAACCGACAAAGCAACCGCAATCAACGGTGTCATCGTCACGCCAATCAAAACCGCGTACAGTGCCAACAACAATGCGCCTGTTGCCGGTTTCATACTAAATACGCGCACCTGTGCCCAGATTGATAATGCCAGTCCACCAAACAACAAAACATAGTACAAAACCGACATGCCACCTGTCTGGAAATTAAACAGATATTGTAATCCACCACCCCAAATTGTCATATATGCGGCAACCGCGGTCAATCCCACCGCCCCAAACATCAACGCAAAGATGCGTTTCAGATATAAATCTATGCCGCTTGCACCTGCGGTTTTGACTGGTGTTTTTTGTCTTGTCATTTGATAATTCTCCTTGTTATTTACGAAATATATAATACAATGCCTTGGCAAATTCAAGAGTAAAAAGGATTAAATATGAGTTCGCATGATACGCCGCGCGGTATAAGGATATGTAAAAAAATGACCGCCCAAGAAAGGACGACGGACCGTGAATGGTTAAGCGGTCGCCAGCATAAAAGAGAATCTTTGGAATATTTGGTTAACAGATATCGTGAAATTGGCCGTGCCATTGAACAGGAAATGACCAGTCGTTGGCCAAGTGCCAGTACAATCGAAGCAAAATATCGTAAACGCGCCGAAGTTGCCGGTATCCTGGCGCGTCAGGGTATTACCGTCCAAGATGAAATGAATCCAAAAATTGTTGCGGCATACCTGGCGTCACACCCCGGTGTTCAGATTGCCACAACCCCAGAAAAACAAAAATAACCAAGGGATAAATAAATGAGTGCCGTTTCCAAAGGATTAAATTTAATGAATGCGAACGCGCGTGCGTCTTTGCGTGAATTAAAACGTGACGACGAATGCTTGACGGGACGTCAGTACCACAACAGCACACTTTCAGGTCTGGCCAACAAAGAGCAGGAAATCGAAAATAAAATCCGTGTCGAAGAATCGCGTGACAATCCCGATCAGGTGTACCTGAAACGTCTGTATTCAATCCGTGACTGTCTGCGTGGTACATTGTCGCGTTATCGTTAATCGCTATCAGTGGGGGGAACAATGGCAATAACAATCGATACAATTTCACCGGTCGCGTTTTCAGTATTCGGGCTTGATATTCGGTGGTATGCGCTGGCATATGTTGCGGCATTTGTCGTTGGGTATTGGTTGTTTTGCCGTTTGATGCGTCGTCCTGATGGCGACTTGTCTTTGTCCAAGAAACAGATGGACGACCTGTTGACTGCGATAATTATCGGTGTCATCCTGGGCGGTCGTCTGGGCTATGTTCTGTTTTATGACCTGGGGTATTTTTTATCGCATCCTTTACAAATCTTGGCGGTTTGGCATGGCGGTATGAGCTTTCATGGTGGTCTGCTGGGGGTTATTATTGCGACATTTGTGTACGGACGCCGTCAACAGGTAAATGCCTGGAAAATTCTTGATTTGCTGGCGGTTGTTGCGCCGATTGGATTGTTCTTTGGCCGTATTGCGAACTTTATAAATCGCGAAGTTATGGGTCGCCCCACAGATGTGCCTTGGGCGGTTGTGTTCAATGGCGACACCCCAATTCCGCGCCACCCCAGCCCCTTGTACGAAGCCGCCACCGAAGGCATATTGTTATTCGTTATAATGTATTGTCTGTATCGGTACACGTCCCTGCGTCGTCACCCAGGTGCTTTGGGTGGGATAATGGGCATGGGTTATGCGGTGTTTCGTATGTTTTGCGAATTATTCCGTGCCCCCGATGCGCACATTGGATTCTTGACATCGTGGGGTCTGACCATGGGACAGTTATTGTCGCTAATAATGTTTTTTTCTGGTTTGGCGATTTTTATATTTGCAATACGCAAAAAATAATGTACAATATGCGCCGTTGACCGAAACCGTAGGTTGAGAGACCGACAGTTTTGGATAAAGTTTAGGATGGTTGGCAGAGCGGTCGAATGCGGCGGTCTTGCATACGAGTAAGTAAGGCAAACGCAGTGCGGCCGAACGCTAACGAGTGGTGAGCAGTGCCGTCAGGCACGGTCAGCGAACAAAACCGTAGGTTGAAAGACCGACAGTTTTGGATAAAGTTTAGGATGGTTGGCAGAGCGGTCGAATGCGGCGGTCTTGAAAACCGTTGTGGGGGCAACTCCACCGGGGGTTCGAATCCCTCACCATCCGCCAGGTAAAATAAAAACCCGCCGTTTGGCGGTTTTTATTTTACCCAGGATGGTGAGGGATGGGTCAGAGTGCCTGGCGCATAATATGCGCCACACGAAAATTTTATTTTCGTAAAAACAGGCACGCATGACCAATCCGCAGATGAACAATTAACAAACCTACAAAAACGGATATTTTTAATAGAGTTTTTGTATTTAGGTTTGTTTATTGTTTATCAAGAAAAATCATATCTAATACAGTTATTTATTATAACATCCGCCAGGTAAAATAAAACCCGCCGTTTGGCGGGTTTTTATAAATTATTCTGCCATCTGTGGCGCAGGTGCTGGCATTTCTGGTGCCGCTTCTGCTGGTGCTTCTGGCTGTGGTGCGCGTTTCATCATTTTGCGCGCTGCGCGAAATTCTTCGCGGGTCACACAACCGTCTGCGTCTGTGTCCATCATCGGAACCATTTGCTGTAATTTTTCACACTTTACAACCAGGCAACCATTTTCAAATTGTGGACGTGGCTTGCCCCCGCGTTTATCACAGCAACACATTTTCGCCGCTGCAAATCCCAGCGCGAAAATAACCATAACCAAGATTAACTTTTTCAGGAAACGACCAAATGTACATTTCTTTTTTGCGCAACCGCATTCACCACCGCACGCGCAACCCTTGTCACATCCGCATGGTAATTTTTCAACAACTGGTGCTGCTACGACTTTCTTGACATCTGCTACTTTTTTCACAGGTGCTTTTTTCGCGACTGGTTTTTTTGTCACTGCTGGTTTAGAAACAGTTTTTTTCGCAACAGGTTTTTTTGCTGCTACTTTTTTTGTTGATTTTTCTGCCATTTGTCCTTCCTTTATTTGTTTGACGATTTGATTGTATTCAAATAAAAAAACGTTGTAAAGAAAAAATTTAATTAAAACCCCCGCATATTGCGGGGGAAATTTTTATTTTTTCTTGGCGCTTGTTTTCTTAGTTGCCTTGACTGTTGCGGTTTTCTTGGCTGGCGCGGTCTTTTTCACTGGGGCTGGTGTTGCCTTGTACGCCCTGTACAGTGCCATAATACACGCGAACGCGATTACTGCTGCGACGGCGGCAATCAGTCCTTCGATTAACCCTTCGGAAAAATACAGGAACAGAATTATGGTCACAACCAACACGATTGTATAACCCAAATTTTTAGCAAATACATTTAACAGTTTGTCGAACATTTGTTTCTCCCTTTCGTTTTTGTACACCACCAGTATACAATGTTTTTAACACATTTCCACGAAAAAAATACCACCGCATCCGGTGGTATTAAAACAAGGGGAGATATGAATAAATTTTTTCTGTAATTTATGGCTTACAGCACCACATGCCCGCCCAGACGCGCCGTCTTTGGGATTGGCCCAAACGACGAACGTGGACTGACATAAATGTTGCCTGTGATGACAAAGTCCCCACAGAACTGCAACATATTCACATCGCGCAGGAATAAATTCCCATTGATACGAATATCGCATGGCAATGTGTATTTGCGCATATCCTGTAAATACAAATTACCGTTAACCTGTGCGCCGTTTTTCAGCATCGCGCCCGCCCCACGACTGTCGATGATAACATCGCCCCAGAACGTATTGTTTTGTTTCGCTGTCTGCTGTTGTGCGATTTTTACTTCGCTGCGCTTTACCGGCACGACATTAACGACTGGTGCTGATTTTTTATTTGTCTTGGCGTCAACCTTGATTGGCAATACCGGACGTTGTTTAACACTGCGTGGTGCGGTGGCGTCTGTCACAACAACCTGTTCGGCGACCGGCTGTGGCTTTGCGACAATCACAACCTGCTTGCGACAACCGACCACATCAATAATCAGCATTGAAAACAGCACGATAATTGCCACCAACAACGCCAAATTAACCATCGCGACTAAATTGATACCACACAGCCAATTCCAGAACCGCCCACACAGTTTGGCAATCATACGAAATGGCCAACAAATTATATTCCACACACGCGCCCAGAATCCTTTGCGTTTTGCGTTTTTGCGTGACGCCTTTTTCTTGGTGTCTTTTTTATTTGCTTTGACGCGACGTGCGGCAAGTTTCATTTTCAGTTTATCAAACATATTTACGGCCCCCTTGGCTGATAGTTTAATTATTTACCCTAAAAATAGTATTTGTCAATATGTTTGTCAAGTCTTTTTGTCAAATTTTTTATTTTTTGACCTTTTTTTGAATATGGTGTAGAATACAAGCCTGGATGAGAAAGCAGGGCATTTTATTTTTATTGCTGTGTGGTTGTGCGTCTGCGTGGCATGCGCCGGCTGATTTTATATATGCGCCGTTTGTGTCGGGCGATTACACCTTGGCCACATACCAGCGTTTGTCTGATACTACATCACCCATACATATTTATATCGAAGGCGACGGCAATTCATTTGATGCGCGTGGCATTCCGACATCTGACCCGACGCCAAATGGTACGCTGGTGCGCGATATGGCGGCGCGCGATGCGTCACCAAACGTGGCATACATTGCGCGCCCGTGCCAGTATATTATGTCGCCGACATGTTCCCGCACAGATTGGACCGACGGCCGTTTTTCCGAACGCATTGTTGATTCAATTTCCGGTGCAATCCAAACGATTGCCCAAAATCGGCCGGTTGTATTGATTGGGTATTCGGGTGGCGCGATGATTTCCGGACTTGTAATCAACCGCGCCCCAGAATTAAATGTGACCAAATGGGTGACGGTTGCGGGTGTGTTGAATCATGCGGACTGGACGTCATACTTTGGTGATGCGCCATTGTCTAAATCGCTTGACATGTCGTCCTTGCCCACTGTTTCCCAGACCCACTATATAATCGACGGTGACCGTGTTGTGCCAAACCGCCTGTCGCGAAAATGGGTTGATGAATCAAAACTGGCTGTGATTCAAAATGCGAAACACGACAAAATCCCAGAAATAGAATTAAGTTTTTAATCATATTGACAAATTGCCGTTTTTGTATTATATAAGTAGTATGAGTGATACACAGATTATTCCAATTTTTAATCAGTCCGCCCCAGGCATCTGGGACGACTTTTTGCGTATTCGTGCCGCGGCAATGGAATTTAACTATAATTGCGCCCCGACATCCGCAGATTTAACGCGTGCCTTGGCGGAATATCGTGACGAATTTGGCCGTCGTGCCTATAATTTTGCGTTTGGGGCATATGATGGTGGCGAAATGGTTGGTTTTGTGCGTGGCAATGGCGTACGCAACACAGCGGAAATAAAATGCCTGTACGTATTACCTTCGCACCAGGGTCATCATATCGGGCATCGTTTATTACAGGCGGCTGAACGCAGCATCGCCCCCGCATATAAAAACATAGAATTAACATCATTGGGACACGCTGAAAAATTCTATCAGCGTCATAAATACACCAGCATATATGGCGCGAACACTTATACTAAAAAGACATCTACGCCCAATTGTTTTGATGTGCCACTGTTTGGGTTTCCTGCGCGTATCGCGCGCATGTGTACGCCATTGGCGCGCGGGTTGGACTTGTCGACATTGATTGCCCCTGGTGCACCATTATTCGCGCATTTTAATGCCGACGGCAATATCGAAGGCATCTTGCTTGGTACAAATAATTCGGTCAACCCAATGCTGCTGGAAACCCAGGACAGACATCCAAACAATTGGGCGCGCACATCGCTGACTCGCGCTTTTAAAACATATCATGCGAATTTGGCGCAATTGTTGGAATCGCGCACGAAATAATCATCAGGAACAAAAAATGGCACCCAAGAAATTATCATTTGGCTTAATGGACATCCCACTATCGTGCAGTTTATTTATGGAACCTGCGTTGGAACGTCACAAACAATACGCGTCGCCAATATCGACGTTCACGGCGGAATATGTCCATGAATGGAATATCGCGCTGTTGGATATTATGAAATTGCCATGTATAAAGAATCACCTGGGCGAAGTTGGGAATAAAATCCTAAATGGTTCAATCCGCAGTGACCGTTATCTGGCGCGCTGTGTCGAAGGTGGCGCAAATGTCCCCATGCATTCGTTACACTATGCGTTGCGTTTTTCGGAAAGTGCGCGATTCTTGTCCGGCAAAATTGCCGGTGATTCTGGGCATTGTTTTGTTGACTTGGGGGCGGGTCTGTCACCATTGGCGGCGGCGATTCAGACAGAATACAACATATCCGGTGCGTACATTATTGATGACCCTGTGATTATGGATGCCTATATCCGCACCGCTGAATTGGTTGGTGGTCGCGTACCAATTCCGACCACCTGGAACGACGCCAAAGAAATGTCTATGTCGCACGCCATGGACACAGTTGTTGCGATGGGCGTATTACACTATATGCCCCTGGACGAACAGATTGAACGTATGCAGTTTATAAATTCGCATGTTCCGAACTTTCTGCTGGAAATCAAATATAACACCGGCAAAGTCAAAGACGAACACTCGTTCGACCTGACGCAATTACAGTCTTTGCGTCTGTTGGTTAACAACACCCAGACACTTGAAACCACGATGATTCAGAATTCGTTGCGATATCTGTCGCGCTTTATTCACGCGATGCCAAACCAACGCAGTTATCTGGAAAAAAGTCGTTCGTTATTTCTAAGTCGCTAAATGGATACACAATGGCATACACATACACAGAAAAAATCGCCATCTTGGAATACGCCCGCGACAACGGTACAATTGCCGCCGCCCAGCATTTTGGTATCGCGTCATCTACGGTTGTGCGCTGGAATCGCAAATACCAGATTTACGAAACGCAAACGATGCGTACATTTTCTGTGGAACAAAAAATCGCAATATTACAGTACGCAAATGCGCACGGCCTGACCAACGCCATGAATCACTATGCCATTGATGTCGCGACATTACAAAAGTGGAACGAAAAATTACACATTTACCAGAAAAATTCATCGCGTCGCGTTGGCACTACGAACAAATTGCCAAATCGCGAAACTGCGGAATATAAAATATCGGTTCTGGAATACGCGCGTGATTTTGGGCCGTCTGCGGCATCGCGTGAATATGGTATTGCGGCATCAACCATACGCCTGTGGAACAACGAATATCATGTGTACACCCCGCGCAAACATCGCACATTTTCGCCCGAACAACGCGCGGCAATTATTGCGGTTGCGTCAAAAGATGGCATTGCCCACGCCGCACGACAGTTTAATGTCACCAGTTGCCAAATTCAAGATTGGATTACCAAAGAAAACCAGAAATAGCCCTATAACTTCACGCCATATTTACCGCGATTGATTGGGCGATATGATAACGCTTCGGCAATATCGTTCAGTTCAATGTTGGTTGCCCCGCGCAAATCCGCGATTGTGCGCGCCAACCGTTTGATACGATTGTATCCACGCGCAGACATTCCCATTTTCTCGGCCGCCGTATTCAAAAACGTTGTCAGTTCTGGTGATAATGCGGCAAACTGTTCCAAAGCTGGCCCGTCCAGATGGGCGTTCACACAACCCTGGCGTAAAATCTGGCGTTCGCGTGCGGCAACAACGCGTTTGCGAATTTCTGCGCTGGATTCGCGTGGGCTGTCATCGTTTGTCATTTCCCATGGCTTGACCGCGTCAACATCAACATGTAAATCAATACGGTCTAATAAAGGCCCTGATATTTTATTCTGGTACGCTTCGGCACATCGCGGTGCGCGCGAACACGACATCGCAGCGTTCCCCAGATGTCCGCATGGACATGGATTCATCGCGGCAATCAATTGAAATCGCGCCGGATATGTCGCGTTGCGTTTTGCGCGTGAAATCAGAATCCGGCCTGATTCCATCGGCTGGCGCAGGATTTCCAGCGTCGCGCGATTAAATTCTGGTAATTCATCCAGGAACAGCACCCCATTGTGTGCCAACGAAATTTCACCTGGTCGTGCGTCTGAACCGCCACCCGCCAACGCGACGGGACTGGATGTATGGTGAACGCTGCGAAATGGGCGCGTTGACATCAACCCATGTGTCCCCAGTTCCCCTGCGATTGAATAAATCGTAGATGTTTCCAAAATTTCATGCGCGGTCATTTCGGGCATAATCGTCGGCAATCGTGATGCCAACATTGTTTTGCCTGACCCCGGCGGCCCAACCATCAGCATCGCATGCCCACCGGCCGCCGCGATTTCCAGTGCGCGTTTCGCCGCCGCTTGGCCATGAACATCCGCCATATCCAATGCCGAATTTGTAGCACCCGCGGGTGCGGTCAATTCCGGCACGGGCAAAATTTGGGTTCCTTTGAAATGGTTAATCAATTGTACAACATGGAACGGTGCCAAAATATTTTCATGTCCCGCCCATCGTGCCTGTGCGCCCTGGTCGCCGGGGCAAATAATCCCCAGTCCGCGCGAATTCGCCCACACAGACGCCGGCAATACTGCGTCCGTTTTTACGATTGCGCCGTTCAGGCCAACTTCGCCCAGAATAACATATTTTTCCAATTCCCCTTCGGGCAAAACACCAATCGCGCACAAAATCCCACACAGTATCGGCAAATCAAAGTGCGAACCACTTTTTTCCACATCTGCCGGCGACAGGTTCACCGTCAACCGTTTCGGTGGCAACGACAAATTCATCGCCGACAACACATTTCGAATCCGTTCCGCAGATTCTTTGACCGCGCGGTCTGCCAACCCGATAATATTAAATTCTGGCTTTGACAGTCCCGACGACAACTGAACCTGGACATCAATCGGTGTCGCATCCATCCCATTAAATATGATTGAATTCAAAGATATCATGTGTTTCATATTATAACTTGAATTAACTTTGCGCAAGTTTTAATATAACCACAACAACAAAAGGATTTTATATGCCTGCCAAGAATAAAAACACTGCACGCGAATGGTTCAACACAATATTTTATGGGGCACTGATTGCGATTGTTTTCCGCAGTTTTTTGCTGGAACCGTTTAATATTCCGTCTGGTTCGATGATACCGACACTTCACGTGGGTGACCATATATTCGTAGAAAAATGGGCATACGGCTATTCGCGCTATTCGTTCCCATTTGGGTCGTGGAAAATGTGGAACGGTCGCTTTTGGGCCACAGAACCTGCGGTTGGCGACGTTATCGTATTCCGCAACCCAATCAACGAACACCAGGATTATGTTAAACGCCTGATTGGCAAACCCGGCGACACAATTCAAATGATTGACGGGCGCTTACACATCAATGGCACGATGGTTCCGCGTGAAAACCCGCGCCCATACATTGTTGCCATGTTGCCAAAATCGATGCGTTCGGTCGGCTATTATCGCGACAACATGTCGATTAAGGGCAATAAAATCTGGGTTGACAACAAACCCGCAGAATTTAATTACACCATTGAATACAAACCGGACGATTTTTGCCACATGTACAACGGGGCATGCGGTGTGTTTAACGCAACTGAATATACCGAAATATTACCGAACGGCGTATCGCACAGCATAATTGAAATGGCGGACAACGCGCACTTTGACAACACGGAACTGTTCACAGTTCCTGAAAACCATTATTTCTTTATGGGCGACAACCGCGACAACAGTGGCGACAGCCGCGGCGAAGTTGGCTTTGTTCCGCGTGACAATGTCCTGGGCAGTGTTTGGTTCATCTGGTATTCGCACAATTATTACGCACCAATGTTGGCTATCTGGAATTGGGGCAACAAAATGCGTTGGGACAGATTTGGTATGGGGATAGACTAAGATGACAGAACTTACTTATGAATTCAAAGATAAATCATTGTTGGATTTGGCACTTACGCAAAGTGGTGTTAATTCATCATATAACAATGAACGATTGGAATTTATCGGCGATCGCGTCTTGGGTCTGTCTGTGGCAGATTTGCTGATGGAAATGTACCCAACTGAAAGCGAAGGCGAACTTGCCCGTCGTCATGCGTATTTGGTGTCGACCGAAACATTGGGGTCAATGGCGCGCGAACTGGGGTTGGATAAACGCGTCCGCCACGGCCATATGACGGCGGGTCGCACCACACACATGCTGGCCAACACGATGGAGGCTATGTTCGGTGCCATCTATATTGACGGTGGTTTTGATGTGGCGCGCGACATAATTATAAATTTGTGGCGCGATTTGGCATCACGCGATGTCACCGCGCCCAAGGATGCCAAAACCGCCCTCCAAGAATTGGTCCAGCAACGCGCCAAGGGACAACTGCCAAAATATGAATACAGTTCTGGCACCGGTGCGTCACACAACCCTGTGTTCCAGGCGCGCGTCACGGCGTTGGGCGTGTCGGCAACCGCATCCGGTGATTCTAAAAAGGCGGCCAGTACCGCCGCCGCCGCTGAATTACTGAAAATGCTTGCAAATTCGGCCACGGGGAATTAAAATCAACGCAAACAACACAGAATAAGGGTAAAAAATGTTTTCAATTTTATTGGTATTGTTAATCATTGTTTCGGTTATGATGATTGGTCTGATTTTATTACAAAAATCCGAAGGGTCCGGCATGTCTGGTTCATCTGCGGCATCTATGTTTGGTGGTGCGTTGACCGGCGCGGCGGCGGGCAATTTTTTGACCCGTGCGACGGCGTGGTTGGCGACAATCTTCTTTGTGCTGTGTGCGGCGTTGGCGCTGATTGCGTCTAAATCCAACATGGCCGCACCACAAAGTGATTTGCGTAACGAAATCGTACACCAGGAAAACGCACCGGTCGTCGCGCCTGATACGGTTCCGGACGCGGCGCCTGTATCCGAATAAAAAATAATCCCACATTTGTGGGATTTTTTTTATTTTTCAATTACATTTTCAAAATCATCTTCGCCCCAGATTGTAATGCCTAACTCTTGGGCTTTTTGTAATTTACTGCCTGCGTCTACGCCGGCCAAAACAATATCTGTTTTTGCGGAAACACTGCCCGATACTTTTGCGCCCATGCGTTCCAGAATTTCGCGCGCCGCATCGCGTGTGTATTTTGCTAGCGTTCCCGTCAACACCACGCGTTTCCCCGCCAATGGCCCGTCCGTGGTCGCCATGGATACATCTGCGTCACGCACACTAATATGTTCCAATAAACGGTCCAGTGCCCCCGCATTATGTTCGTCCGCAAAGAACGAAACAATTTCGTCCGCCATAACATCGCCGATACCGTCTATGTTTTTCAGTTTCCACGCCGGCGCGCAACGCACCGCATCCAACGAACCAAACGCATGTGCCAAAATCTTGGCGGTCACTTCGCCAACTTCGGGTATGCCAATCGCGAACAGGAAACGGTGTAAATCAATATTGCGCGCATTTTCAATAGATGTGTTCAAATTGGCAACAGACTTTTCCCCAAAACCATCCATGCGCTTAATTTCATCACCGTGATTTTGAATCAGTGTGAAAATATCTGCGGGTTCGCGTATCCATCCGCGCGCCACAAAGTTTTCTAACTGTTTTGTCCCCAGACCATCTATATCAAACCGTTTGCGTCCAACAAAGTGTTCCAGTTCGCCAATCAGCTGTGCCGGGCACCCCAGTGTATTAACACATCTGCGCGCGACCATCCCAGATTCCTGGACGACATTTCCACCGCACACAGGGCAGGTCGTCGGGAATTTAAATTCCGCCGCATCTGGTGCGGATTCTGCCACAGCAACAATTTGTGGAATAACATCACCGGCGCGCTGAACGATAACCTTGTCGCCAATCCGCACCCCCAGCCGCGCAATTTCATCTGCGTTATGCAGTGTTGCGCGCGACACGACCACGCCACCAATATTGATTGGTTCTAATTCCGCGACTGGCGTTAAAACACCTGTGCGTCCAACCTGAATTGTTATGTCGCGCAGTGTGGTTATCGCGCGTGCTGCTGGGAATTTATATGCCACTTCCCATCGTGGGCTGTTTGCGCGACTGCCCATGCGTTCTTGTGTTGCGATGTCATTAACTTTTAATACCAATCCATCAATATCAAACGGGATGTCCGGACGAATTAACATAGTGTTGTTGTACACATCTTGAATTTCATCCATCGTGCGCGCATGGTGCGCCCACGCGCGTGTGGTTTTGAATCCCCATGATTCCAGTTTATCAAAATATTCCGATTGCGTTGCGAAATCACGACTTGAAATCTCGCCATATGTGTACGCAAATGCGCTCAGTTTTCGTGTCGCAGTTATTGCTGGGTTTAACTGTCGCAGTGACCCCGCCGCCGCGTTGCGTGGATTTGCGAATTGTTTTTCCGATTCCGCGTTCAGCGCGATAAAGTCTGCGCGCTTCATATAAACTTCCCCGCGCACTTCGACCACATCTGGGAACGCCCCGGTCAGTTTTTGTGGAATATCCGGGATGGTTTTCAGGTTTTCTGTGATATCTTCACCTTCGACCCCGCTGCCGCGTGTCAGTCCCCGCACCAATACACCATTTTCATATCGTGCGGCGTACGACACGCCATCAACTTTCAATTCTATGAATAAATCCCGACTGCCCAGTTTATTAAACCAGTCCGCCACTTCGCCTTCGTTAAACACATCTGAAATCGACAGCATCGGCACACTATGTCGATGTGATTTGAATTTATCTGATACTGCCGCCCCCACATGTGTTGACGCACCCCCCACCGCCAGTTCAGGATACATTTCTTCTATTTCCAATGCGCGTTTTTTTGCCGCGTCATACGTTGCGTCATCAACAACCGGCGCGTCGTTCTGGTGATATGCGATATCCCAATCACGCAACTTTTTCAGCAGTTCTGCGTGTTCAGATAAAATAAATAAATCGGGTATGTTTTTCATACCCGAATTATAGAAAATTTGTATTTCTAATACAACGGAAAAAGAATCCGATTCTTACATCCCAAATTTATAGACTGCCCCGAAATAAAATTCCGTTGCGTCAACATCTGTGACGGCGTATTCTTCGTCACCCAATTCATGTTCTACTTCGCCATAGTATTGATATTTAATCCCCAGGTTCAAATCCACACGGTCATTCAAGGCGAAGTTCACGCCAATCATCGCGCTGTACGACAAATCAAACACAGAATCCGACATGTTCCCAAATGGTGTATCAATATCGCCCCAGATGCTGGCAAACCCAATCCCCAGTCCTGCGTATGGTGCGATTGCGCCTGCGTATTCCTGGAACAAATATACATTAAACATATTCGCCCATACATCAAAGTCAAAATCGTTACTGCGTTTCATTTGACTTGCGCCTGTGTACATTGTTTCAAATTCAACTTTTACATGGTCGCTTAGCCGATTGCCAACAACTGCGCCAAAACCCCAGTTGTCTTTGCGAATAGTTGTGTTGCCATCATCGTGAATATCGTACTTAAATGCGATGCTTTCGTTTTTGTGTAATCTGATTCCGACATAGTTGTCACGACGCGCCGCTGTTTCGTAATTGTACCCGTCATCCCAGTATTCTTCGGCAAATGCCGGCATGGTTGTTAAAATTGCTAAAACAAATGCTAATTTTTTCATATTCCCCAATCCTTTTCTTCTGTGCTAAGATTATAAATATAAACTTTTGCAAAACGCAAGTTGTTTATGCTAATATTCCTGTATCGAACAATGGGGGTGGGTGTGTCACGCAAAAACGAAACGAACACAGACACAGAAAAACCAAAGCCGTCGCTAAAACGACGACTGTTGGTGTGGTGCCTGAATTTATTTTTGTTGGGATGTGTTGCGGTTGCGGGCTATGTTGCGGTGATTTACCTGCGTATGCCGTCATTGGATGCGATACTGCACGAAACGCGCGACGCGGCGGTTGTGTTTCTGGACAAAGACGGTCATGAAATACGCAGTGCTAATCGCATAATGGGTACGCCTGTATCGGTTGAAACCCTGCCACCACATGTATGGCAGGCGATTGTTTCAATCGAAGACAAACGATTTTTTCAACACGGTCCAATTGATATCCGCGGCATAACACGCGCGGTGTTTGGGAATCTGGCATCTGGTCGCATGGCGTCTGGCGGTTCGACCATCACCCAACAAACGGCAAAAAATATATTTTTATCGCGCGAAAAAAAGATTTCGCGCAAGGTCCAAGAACTAATTTTATCATACTGGCTGGAAAATCGATTTAATAAGAATCAAATTTTGGATTTATACATGAACCGTGTGTCGCTGGTCGGTGGTCTGCGCGGCATTGATGCTGCGGCGCGCGCCATGTTTGGTGTGCCGGCAACTGGGTTATCAATCGGACAATCTGCGCAGATTGCCGCCATGTTAAAGGCACCCACGACATACAGCCCCCTGCGCAATCCCGATAAAAACATCGCGCGCGCCCGCACTGTTCTGACCCAAATGGTACACCAGGGCTATATCACAATAAACCAGGCCCGCGCCGCCGCCCAGTCATTAAAACCTGCGACTGGCACGATTGATACAAACCTGTATCGGTATTGGACAGATTTTGTAATGGACGAATTAAAATCAACAATCGGCACATTTGATTCAGACATGTATGTTCACACCACTCTGGACATGGATTTACAAGACCATATTGCCGCGATTTTGCCCGCCCGCGTCACCCCGCACCAGGCCGCCGTTGTCGCGCTGCAGCCCGATGGGGCAATCCGTGCTATGTCTGGTGGAACCGATTATCAACTCAGTCAATTTAACCGCGCCACATCCCCCCGCCAACCGGGCAGTGCGTTCAAGCCTGTTGTTTATCTGGTTGCGCTTGAAAACGACATGTTGCCTGACACCTATGTCAATGATTCTCCGTTTGCGATTGGGGATTACAACCCAAAAAATTATAACGAACGATATTATGGCGATATCACATTGGCGACCGCATTTGCGAAAAGTGTTAATTCCGTTCCCTTAAAGTTGACCGAGTTATACGGTATCGATTCTGTGTTATCTATGGCGGGGCGATTGGGTGTTGGTACGAAATTGCGTCGTGAATATTCGACTGTTCTGGGCGCGTCGGAAATGAGTCTGTTGGATTTAACAAACATCTATGCGGTTATCTGGAACAACGGACAATCTGTGCGTCCTTATTCAATCACTAAAATCACGGATATGTCGGGCAAAGTACTTTATGAACGCAATCCGTCCGACCCAATTCCTGTATTACAGCCCCAAACGGTTGAATCAATGACGGCATTATTGGCGGACGTTATCGCGCCGGGTGGTACGGGCGGCCGTGCCCGGGTTGATGGTGTCCTGGGCGGTAAAACCGGCACCAGTAATGAAAACCGTGACGCATGGTTTGTTGGCGCAACGCGCGATTTGATTGTTGGCGTCTGGATGGGCAACGACGATTTTAGCCCCATGGATTCATCTATCACAGGCGGCACAATACCCGCCGAAATCTTCCGTGAAATTATAGTTGGAAAATAAGTTGAAAAATTTATTAAAATAAATGATACTGCTCTAAGTGGGGGAAGTGTTCTATGCCTAAGTTTATTAACACAAATGCGGTTTTACCAAAATCTTTATGGAAATTTTATTTCAAATATACGGTGCCGGGTTCGTGGGCACCATTGTTGCTGTATGCGTTTTTCTTTTTGGTCACAACATCAAATCAGGTTCTGTTCCCATATTGTGAACGGTGGTTTATCGCGTTATTTGAAAAGCCTGTGCCGGCGGGCATGAACTTTGTACAATATGCGTTACCAACAATATTACTGATTGTTGGATTGAACATGATGATTTCAATCAGCGCAATTTTGCGTGGCATGTTCCACGCGCGTTGGGCGCCACAAATTCGCAATCGCACATCGGTTGTTTTAAATGACTATGTACATTCCCAGTCTATGTCGTTCTGGACCGGTCGCATGGCGGGCCAGGTCAACAGTCAAATCAACTATGTCGCTGACGGATTCTGGGTTGTCGAAGAATTCTGGCGCATTATCGGATTGCTGTTGACAATGGCGGTAAATGTGGGCTTGATTTTCCAGATAAACAGCTATGTTGCGATAATCTTTGCGGTTGTTTTCGCGTTTCGCGCCGCGTACAGTTGGGCATTGATTAAACCGATGAACCGCGCATCCAAAGATGCCAGCAGCATTTCCAGTAAATTATCTGGCAAAATCGTGGACAGCATTGCGAACTTTTCGGTTGTGAAACTGTTCGCGGGCGCGTCGCGTGAACGCGAACACCTGGAACCGACGCGCAATAAGCACATTGCGGCCCGTGTTAAGTCATTTTTTGTCCAGCGTTTGTTCTGGGGTGTTCCTTCGTTGGTCTGGGACATCAGTTATGGGGCAACATTGTTGTTCTGCGCCTATCTGTATATGAATGGGCAAATAACGGTTTCTGAAATCGTGTTCACAGTGTCTATATATTTCAGCACCATGGGCACAATCGGCGCAATCGTGAATCAGATTCCGACAATTACCGAACGTTTGGGGGCGGCGACCAAGGCATACTCGGAATTGGTTGTTCCTGTGGATGTTATGGATGCGCCAAATGCGCCCGAATTGTGTGTGTCCTGTGGTGAAATCGAATTTCGCAATGTGTCATTTAAATATAAACGCAAATGGGTGTTGCGGAACTTCAATTTTGGTGAACGCGTGGGGTTGGTTGGGCCGTCTGGTGCGGGCAAGACCACATTAGTGAACCTGTTAATGCGATTCTATGACCCAACGCACGGTGAAATTTTGATTGACGGGCAAAATATCAAAAATGTCACCCAGGATTCCCTGCGTGAATCAATCGCATTTATCCCCCAGGAACCGACAATGTTCAACCGCACCCTGCGTGAAAATATTGAATATGGCAAACCAGGTGCAACGGATGTCGAAATTCGTCGCGCGTCAAAACGCGCCATGGCGCACGATTTCATTATGGGTACGGATAAAAAATACGATTCTATGGTCGGCGACCGCGGTATAAAATTATCGGGTGGCCAGCGTCAACGTATCGCAATTGCGCGTGCGTTTCTAAAAGATGCTCCAATCCTGGTCCTGGACGAAGCGACATCCGCCCTGGATTCAGAAACCGAGGTATGTATTCAGCAATCGTTCGATGAATTGGCGGACGGTCGCACCACATTGGCGATTGCGCATCGTCTGTCAACATTGCGCAACATGGACCGAATTGTTGTGCTAAAAGACGGTCATGTAATCGAGCAGGGCGCACACTCAACGCTTCTTCGTCGTGGCGGTGAATATGCCCGCCTGTGGAAAATGCAATCCGGTGGCTTTATCCAGGAATAAAGAATCCCGCGAAACGCGGGATTTTTATTGTTGTAGGCTTGCCAACATAAAATCGTCCAAATCGCCATCCAGAACGGCATCGGAATCAGTCTTTTCAACGCCTGTCCGCACATCCTTGACCAACTGATACGGATACAGGACATAGTTTCGAATCTGGCTGCCCCACTCAATTTTTTTCTGGGCGGCCTTGGCGGCATCTTCGGCCTCGGCACGTTTTTGCATTTCCAGTTCATACAACTTACTGCGCAGCATCTTCATCGCCATTTCTTTGTTCTGAATCTGGCTGCGTTCATTTTGACATGTGACAACAGTATTTGTTGGTATGTGGGTAATACGAACCGCGCTGTCGGTTTTGTTAACGTGCTGACCACCTGCGCCCGATGCGCGATATGTGTCGATGCGCAAATCTTTGTCGTTAATTTCGATTTCGATTGTATCGTCAATATCCGGCCAAACATCAACAGACGCGAAACTGGTTTGACGCTTTCCGTTCGCGTTAAACGGGGAAATACGTACCAGTCTATGTACGCCAATCTCGTTCTTTAACCATCCATACGCCCGTTCGCCAGATATACGATAAGTGATATTTTTAATTCCGGCTGTATCGCCTTCGTGTTCTTCGATAACTTCGGTTGTAAATCCGTGTCGTTCGGCCCACCGCGCATACATGCGCGACATCATCTGGGCCCAGTCTTGTGCCTCGGTCCCGCCGGCGCCGGCCTGAATAAACAGAAACGCCCCGTTTCCATCGGCTGGTTCACGAAACAGTGTGATAAACTTTGCCCGGTGTGCCATATCGCCCAGTTTTTCAATTGCCGCCAACACATCCGCGTCATCTGGTGCCATTTCATACAGTTCGCGCAGTGTCGCATATTCTGATTCCATATGAACCAATTCCCCCAGCGTCTTTTCCAGGCTGGATTTTTTTTGTAAAATCGCCCGTGCGTTATCTGGGTTATTCCACAGTTCTGGGTTATTTGCTTGGGTATTCAGTTCATCAATCTGTGACTGTAATTTTTCGGGGTCAAAGAAACCCCCTGACGGCGGAAATGTCGTCTGATATTTGTGATAAAACTTCTGTTGCTATAATCATAATACTTCATCATATCAGTTTATTTTTCTAAATCAAATGAATGTTTGCCTTTTGCGAACAGTTGTGATAAAATTAACGCAACGAGAGGGAATATACAATGAAACATTTTCTGTGTGTTTTTGGATTGATTGGTGCGTGTTTGCTGGCGGACAGTGCGCTTGGTGCGACTGATCGTAATCGTGGTCTGGCGATACAGACGCCAACAACATCGGGTGGTTTGCGTGGCAATGCTGGTATTGCGAATACCTATAAAATGAACCAACGTAATAACTATTTCATGGTGACCCAGCCTGATGTTGACACGGCCTGTCGGGAAAAGATTTTCAAATGCCTGTCGGATTATTGTGGCGATGTGACCGTCGTCCCAGGCCAACGTGAATCAAAATGCCAATACGCAACGGAAAGTGAACTGTACAACTATGCGTTATTATGCCTGCAACGCGACACAGAAATCCTGTTGCCCCAGTATGGCGCGAACACTGCGAATTATACGGGTGGCATGAATACTGCGGCGCGCCTATGTCCATCATATGTACAACAGGAATTGATGTCGTATTTATCAATGTCCAACATGGCGACCCAGTTGTCAAAGTCTAATTCCGACCTGTGTATCCAACGTCGCCAGGAACTTGAGGCTGCGATGTCTTGTCATTCTGTCGCGCTTGCCTATGGCAACGAAACATCCAGTATGCTGACCACCCAGTTAACCGATTACTGTGGTGCCGGCGTCCCGGGGGGCAGTGCGGAAATGGTCACGCGCTTTGCCAACGCGGGTAATGTTGGTGCGAACATTTGGGGGTGGGCTGAAAAGATTGTCAGCCTGGACTTGAACAAGAAAGGCGAAGATTGGCAGGCCGCCGTTGACGCTGTCTTGGCGGGCTATACCAACCGCATGAACCTGGCGTGTGGCGATAATATGCAATTAAACACTGTATCACATGGCACAGATTCGTCCCAGCCGACCGCCCTACAAACCGTGGCGGCATTGGCGGTGAATGCTGCGTTCCCAACCACAGACCAGAAAATCGACAATCCATATGAAAATCAATCCATCTGGATGGAGGTTCGGTCCCTCAGCGATGAAATCTATACATTTGACCGCGCGTTTCAGATTATAAATGCGGCGATGTCGTTGCCATCAACAACCCAGAACGCGTTTTTAACCAGTGCGCAAATTGACAATATGAAAACGGCATACACCCGTGGAACCAAAGTGTTCATCCTGCGTGACAGTGCGCGTTGCTTTGTTGTTCCTGTGGCGCAGATGACGCCTGCCGAAGAATCGTTGGTGTCACAATCCTTTGCGAATTGCCTAAGTAAATAAAAAAAGACCGCCAATCGGCGGTTTTTAAATTTAGAATTTGTCAAGAAAAGCAAAAAACTGGGATTTTTTAATTATTGACTTGACTTAAAGCGCGGAATTCTCTACGATTCGGACAAGCAGTACAGGGAATGTCCATTGGAACTGCGGGACACCTTATAATAAATTCTATGAAAGGAGAAACATTATGAACAAACAGCAATTGATTGAAGCAATCGCAAACGAAGTTGACGTTACCAAGGCAACAGCCGCTGCTTGCTTGGATGCATTTATCAACACAGTTACAAAAGTTCTGAAAAAGAAAGGCGAAGTTCGCTTGGTTGGTTTTGGTACATTTGCGACTGCAAAACGCAAGGCAACAACAGGCCGCAACCCTCAGACAGGTGCTGCTATCAAAATCCCAGCTTCTACTCAGCCTAAATTCAAACCAGGTAAAGCATTGAAAGAAGCTTTGAACTAAATCGTTTGATTTATAAAATAAAAAATCCCGCAATCGCGGGATTTTTTATTTATTCCTATCTATGCGCTTGAAGAATAGTGTGATTTTTGATATAATAAATGCCATGAAAATTACGCGCAGAAATCTATTACAAATAACTGGTTTTTCAATTATGGCGACGGCATTGTTGCCACGCATGGCATTTGCCGCGCGCAATTCTTTGCGTTCGTTGCGCACCGGGATTCAGCCAGGCAACAAAACACGTCTGGTGATTGAAACATCTGCGCGCCCATCGTATTCGTTATCGTATCCTGCGGGCCAGTTGGTTGTTAATATCGCGAACACATCCGCGAACACGTCTGTGTCGGCGAAATTGGCGTCGGGTGGTCTGGTAAAATCTATTTCCCAGGCACAAAATGGCGACAGCCTTCAAATCATCGCGTC
Organism: Candidatus Enterousia sp.; assembly: GCA_045546195.1. Taxonomy (GTDB): domain Bacteria; phylum Pseudomonadota; class Alphaproteobacteria; order Rs-D84; family Rs-D84; genus Enterousia. The sequence continues at coordinate 1,541 of JAZQCH010000011.1, read as the reverse complement.
GTTAAATAAATCAATTGCCCAGATTCCAAAATCATCGATTATGATTCTGGAACCGAACGGCGACAACGATTATCGTCTGGTGTTGGATTTTGTTGCGGGGGCAACGAACGCGCCGTCCGAAACGCCCCAGTACACAACATCGTCTGCGGCAACAACCACTGCGATAACTGCGTCGCGCAAATATGTAATTGTTATTGATGCTGGCCACGGGGGCAAGGATCCTGGCTGCATCGGCAAGGGTGGCACCCGTGAAAAAGACATTGTTTTATCAGTCGCGAAAAAATTAAAAACCAAACTGGACGCAAACGGGTTTAAAACGCACCTGACGCGCAGTGGTGACACATATCTGAAACTGGCGGAACGTGCCAATATCGCCGAGAAGCGCAAGGCTGACCTGTTCATATCGCTGCACGCAAACGCGAACCCCAGTCGCAAGATGAAGGGCTTTTCGATTTATACTTTGTCGGAAAAGGCATCTGACGAAGAAGCAAAAAAACTGGCCGAGGCTGAAAACGCCGCCGACAAAATCGGGGTATCTGGATTCACCGAATTCGAAGAAAACATCCGTATTGCCTTGTCATCATTACAACAGCATGCGGTCGCGGAAATGAGTGAAGAATACGCCAACGGCTGTGCCAAATCGTTCAAGCGTGCATCTATTGAACAGCAACCGGGCCCTGATGTTCGTCATGCGCCATTTGCGGTTTTGCGTTCCACGGTTCCGGGTGCGCTGTTGGAATTGGGGCACCTGTCCAACGCCGCCGAAGAGAAGTTGTTAAAGACATCTGCGCACCAAGACAAACTGGTGAACGCCATTGTCAAATCGGTCAAAAACTACAATTTCGAAGTATAAAAAACTCTTGTGTTGACTATCAAAAATTTCCTATACTAACAACAGAACTCATAAGGGTATGGGTTCGGGGCTGTCGTAAGCCTAGTTCAAATCTGGTGCATATTGCATCAAAACCTTCCCTGACTCCGGTCGGGGAGCTGTTAGTTATATAATACGGTCCAACCGAAAGATTAACAGAATCATTTGATTTGAACTGATTTACGAACTCCTCGACCGCTCTTATTTGGGCGGTTCTGTTTTTTGTGTGGGGGGGGCTTGTGCGGTTTATCCTTTTAATTTTTATAATTTTCCCGCTTGCGACAATGGCGAATATGTCTGTTGTTGATTCTCAACTGGTCCAAGAATTACAAGAACTAGAAAAAAACGCTACATATCCAACCGAACAGGAAAAAGAAAAATTTCTGGCGGAATTTTATGAAGCATACGAAGCGGCCAAAGAAAAAGAACAATCGTTTGCTAATCGTATGCTGGGCGGTTTGGCGATTGGCGCGACCGGTATTGGTGGCATGCAATTGGCATCGGCCATGGCCGAAGATAATGCCGACGCCGACGCCGAAGAATCCATGCGCGCATACCTGGCAACGTTCCATTGTAATTATGGCGACGGCAAAAATATCAAGGGTGGCGAACGCGATATCGAATTGCCGGGTGGCAACGAATTGATTGGCTTGTATTCTGAATATGTAAA
>JAZQCH010000010.1:0-162135 GCA_045546195.1 Candidatus Enterousia sp. | reverse complement strand
TTAATAACGTCGTGAGACAGTTAGGTCCCTATCTACTGTGGGCGTTGGATATTTGAGTGAACTTGACCTTAGTACGAGAGGACCGGGTCGAACGAACCTCTGGTGTACCTGTTGTCGCGCCAGCGGCACCGCAGGGTAGCTATGTTCGGAACAGATAACCGCTGAAAGCATCTAAGCGGGAAGCTGGTCACAAGATAAGATATCCCCATGAGTTCAGTTCTAGACTAGGACATTGATAGGCTGTGTGTGTAAGTCCGGTGACGGATTTAGCTTAACAGTACTAATCGAACCATTGACTTTTTATCTTATCGTCTTGACTTTTATAAGTCTTGACGGTATGCTTGAAGAGAACGTTAAGTATGATTCTTAGGAATTATGATGTTCGCTGGATTTATTCTGGTGATTATTGAGCGGGAGCCACCCTCTGTTCCATCCCGAACCAGACAGGGAAACCCCGTATCGCCGATGGTACTTTGGCTTAAGCCACGGAAGAGTAGGTCGTCGCCAGAATAAATCCAGTTTCGATATAAAAACCGAATTTCACCGCCCATCCGGGCGGTTTTTTTGTTTGCCTGTTTATTTGTATTTGCTATCATTGCTAGGTCGTGAAAGGTAAATAAATGAAAAAGAAACTAATTGAGTGGTTGTTTGAGAGTGAAAAAGACAAATCGACCATGCAGAAACTAGAAGAAACCCACGCAGAATTTCACAAGATTTTTCAAAATGCATTTGGCCCCAGAAACTTGCGTGATTATGCCGGTTCAAAAGGTATGACAATGAATCAGGCCGAGGATTGGAAGTTTGCCCTTACTGCCCAGGATATAATAAACGAACATATACCTGCGAATGTTGTGGGATGCAGCGGTCGTGCGGCAGTCTTTTCCAAATTGTTGCAACAAAGGATGATTCCGCACAAGGTGATTTTAACAGCGGTTGTAGATGACTTAAATAGAGCACGCAACGATATTCAGCAAGGCAAGAAGCCGAATATAATAAATGGACATCAGATTATTGCGGTTGAAATAGATGGCAGATTGCGTATGTTTGACCCAGGCAAGAAAAAACTGGAATTGATTGATGGTGATGTTTCTGTTGGTCGACAATTTCAATATGATTTTTCAGACGATAATTATATTATAACAAACATTATGCCGCCCAAGGAATATGAAGCGATAAACACGCCCGAAAAATTACAGTCTGCTTACAGACAAATTTGGAATGTTTCGCAAATAGTGCATCAAAACGACGACCGTTAACCCCCACCGCCCATCTGGGCGGTTTTTTGTTTGACTTTGCTTGCATGGTGATAAATAATAAAACCATGGTAAAATCCACAAGATACAATTTCTTTGGTTTATTTTTTGCCCTGTAAGGACGGGGCATATTTTTACATACATATTTTTTATTATATCTCAATTTATATAAACACAAAGCAAAGGACATAAATTATGGTAAACAGAATACCACGCAATATACGCTATTTCTTTAACCCTGATCATCATCCTGATTCTGGGGCCTATGTGCCAGACGAGGCAACAAGAATTCGTTGGCGTCTGGAAGAAATAAAGGCTGAAGAAAAGCGACTAAATGAACGTTTGCAATATCTGAACAGAAATCAAAAAATAAAACAAAAGCAACGTTAACCCCTACCGCCCATCCGGGCGGTTTTTGTTATAAAGTTTAAAATCCTGTATAGTTTTCTTTAAAATAACTTGTTGTAAAGTTTAAAATAATTTGCAAAAAAGTTTAAAATAATCTATACTAATCTTTAAAATACTATGAGGTAGATAATGAGAACCAATACGGAACAAATAAGAGAGTTTATTATCAATAATGTTACAGAGCATCCAACTGATATAGCACGTTTTGCCGCCACAAATTTTGGTGTGTCGGTTCAGGCCATAAATTCCCATTTAAAGTCATTGGTTCAGTCAAATATTCTGGTAGCAGAAGGAAAAACCAAAGCCAGAGTATATAAATTATTTAACAAGACAAGTATTTTTAACTATCAAATTACCCCAGATTTAAGTGAGGATAGGGTATGGCGTTCAGATATAGAACCTTTTGTGGCTTCGTTTGCTGATAATGTCCAGCGCATATGGATGTATTGCTTCTCAGAAATGTTTAATAATGCAATAGATCATTCTGGCGGTTCCAATATCACGGTCAAAGTATCGCAAGATGTCCTGAATACCCAAATTATTATTCAGGATGACGGTGTTGGGATTTTTAACAAGGTATCTGCCTATCTTGGAATAGATGATTTACGAGAAGTGGTTACAGAAATAGCCAAGGGTAAATTTACAACCGATAAACAAAATCATACTGGCGAAGGAATATTTTTTACGTCACGGATGGTCGATGTGTTTTTTATATGGTCGTATAAAATTTCTTGGATGCATTTTTTTGATAAAGCAGATTGGGTTTTTGATGAAAATACAGAAAGCGAGTACAAGGGGACTTCTGTATCTTTGAAATTGGCTAATAAAGTGGATAGAACAACGAAAGAGATATTTAATAAATTTGGAAATCCTGATTTTGATAGCACGGTTATTCCTGTTGTTCTTATGGATTCTAACAGTATGGGGTTGGTATCTCGTTCCCAGGCCCGGCGTTTGTTAAGCAGACTTGAAAATTTTAAGAATGTTGTTCTTGATTTCAAGGGGGTATCAGAGATTGGACAGGCGTTCGCAGACGAGATCTTTCGTGTGTTCCCATCATACCACCCTGAAATAAAAATAAGTACAATAAATACCACATCAGATGTTGCAGGTATGATACAACGCGCCTTAAATAAATAACCCCTACCGCCCACTGGGCGGTTTTTTGTTGCGTGCGGTCTGTGATTTGTTATTATCACGAATAAGAAAAAAGGATTTTATATGCCAGTCACACCATTGGCCAGATACTACAATGTGCCAAATTCGATTAAAGTATATAATCACGAAAATGGCAATGTGTACATTACGCGCGACGATGAATTTTATGCGGTGCATATTATCAAGCAAATGTCCGCAAACAGCGAAGAATATATATCGCGCGGTCGTATGGATGTGATTGCTGTGAACGAATTTTTTGATATAGCGTGTCGCTATCTTCGTAATGAAATCAAGTGGGCCGAACCAGTACGAAAATTCACCTGTACATATGAACCGAAAAAATCACGCGTCTGCACCGATAAAAACTGTCCTAAAAAACTGGGTGGCACAGACTACAGGATGATTTTTGGTGGTGCCTGTCCATTTCGCAAAACGCACACACGTTAACCGCCCGCCTGGGCGGTTTTGTTTTGGGCGAAAATATGCTATAATTTACGACATGAAAAGATTCGACCGATATGTTGATACAACCAAAGGATCCTTGCCCCCACAGATTCGTACATTGGTGGCGGGGCGTGACATCGCCGCGGCGACCAATGAATTTAATGCGTATATGACGGCATTGGCGACTGATTTTCATCGGCAACTGGCGGATGGCGCGGACAAAAATGATATTGTTTTGACCGCACCCGGCAAATTGTTTGGTCACGATGTTAAACTGGATTATGTTGCGTCTGGTTCTATGGGGTCTGTTTATAAAATGGAAATCAACGGGCATGAATTTGCGTTCAAGATAAATCGCAATTCTGCGCACGGCGAACTGTACGTTATGCCGTTACAGCAGCGCGCGCGTGGTTTGGTAAATCCAGTACACATTGGTGCGGTCTTTGAATACGGTGGGCGCAAATATTCATGGGTTCTGTCGGATTATATTTCGCACGACCGCGCAGATAGTTTCGAAGCCGCCCAGGAAAAAATGTATCATATGTATTTGACCAAGGGGCTGACTGTCACAGATTCGCACCCAAATAATTTCAAGGACGGCAAATTAATTGACACACCGTCCTTAACCCCACGATATAATCGCGCGGACGACATCAGGAAACTGACCCGCGTCGAACAAAACATCGTCCAACGATTGGCGTACTGTATCAAGACAAATGATATTGACACCTTTGCCCGGTTGGTTGCCGCGGCGCGCACCAAGAATCCCGCGGTTATAAATTATATGTTTTTAGCAATGAAACTCGGCCGACCAACTATGGCTTGGTCATCATCAGATAATAAATTTATCAATCGTCTGCGTAAATTCGAACGGGTAATTGATACCGTGTATCATGCGGGCAAAGCATCGCCAGAATTTATACGATAAATATAAAATTTTTCGATTGCATTAAATGCGCATACTTTGTTAAAGTTGTCTTGGACCAGAGTCCAGAAAGGAGAAATTGACGCGCCACATTGTTGTTATCTGTGTGGCGTGTTTTTTTATATCGCAACCCCCAGGAAATACTTTGCGACTTCGCCAATTGCGAACGATATAATCGACACCCCTGCGCATATCACCAGCATTTCAAACGCATGCCGCCACCACCGCCCCCGCACATGCCCAATACACCAATTACACGCGAATATAACAACCACCGCCATTATAAACGACATAATTAACGCAGTGTGTGTGTTTGGAACAACCAGGAACGGCAATATCAAAAATGCGCACGTCCCCAGATAGGCGACCCCCGTCATCGTCCCTGCGCGCAGTGCGTGTGGATTATCGTTCGTCTTTTCCGCCAGATAGCATGACGCCCCCATCGACAGTCCCGCCGCCACCGACGCGATAATTGCCGATAAAATAATCATGCGTCGTTCTGCCAATGCGAACGTCAATCCCCCAATCATCCCCGTCAGGGAAACCAACGCATCATGCATCCCCAGTACGACTGCCGCTGCTGTTTTCAGTCTTCGTGTCATAATAAAAACAGTATCATATTTTGTATGGTTTATACCACAGGAATAATTGTGCCAATTATTCTTCGCCGAAATCCATATCACGCAACTTTTCTGCGCGTGGTGCGATTTTGCCGATTGAAATCTGTAATTGTTCGATATCTGTTTGCGTCATACGAAAATGTTTTTCAACATTTGTCGCGCGGTCATTTAATCGACCCAAATCAGTCAACAACGCATCCAGTTCTTTGCGAATCTTGGCGGCGACGCGTTTGATTTTTATGTCGGACAGAACGGCACGAATCGTATTCAGTGTTGCCCACAGTGTTGATGGCGACACAATAAACACTTTTCTGCGTGCGGCATATTCCACTGCGCCTGGGAATTCGCGATGCAGTGTTTCAAAAATCGATTCAGACGCAATAAACATCATCGCAGATTCTGCCGTCACGCCTGGGATGATATATTTTTCGCCAATCGCATCGATATGCTTGCGCACATCCAGTTCAAATTGTTTGCGTGCCATGCCGTCATTTGCGTCCATCAACATACGGTTATAACTTTCCAGCGGAAATTTACTGTCGATAATCATATCGCCCGGCGGGTATGGCAATCTGATTACACAGTCCGGGCGTACACCCGTTTCCAACACGCATTGAAATGCGTATGTTTCCGGCGGCATAATGTCACGCACCAAATCTTCCAGTTGGCGTTCACCAAATGTTCCGCGCGCCTGTTTATTGCCCATTAAAATATTTTTGAAATTTGCGATATCGCCACTGATATTTTTCAGTTCGATTGCGTTCTGGCTTAACGCCCCCAACCGTTCTGCCAAACGTTCGCGCAGACGCGCATTATCTTCGCGCAGTGCCGATATATCAATCGTTGGCCGTTTCATTAAAACCGCGACCAGTAAAACAATAATAATCCCCAATAACACAAAAATATAAGTTGTCATTTTCCAATCCTTTGCTATCATTTATTATAAAGGGTTAAATACATGTTGCAAATGAAACTTTGTGGTGATTTAGTTTTGCGTACACAATGTGCGCCGGTGGATTCGATTTCGCCGGAACTGTTATCGACCATGGATGAAATGGTTGAAATGATGCGCGAACAAAATGGTGTTGGCCTGGCCGCGCCCCAGGTTGGGATTTTATCGCGATTCTTGGTTATGATGGATCCGGATTCCGAAACGGTATATCGCATGATAAATCCGCGTATTGTGTCATATGGCACCGACACCTGCACATTGGAAGAGGGCTGCCTGTCCGTTCTGGGCAACGACGGTTTGCCAGTATTTGCGAATGTCACGCGTCCGGATTCAGTTGTTGTTGAATGGACTGATGAAAAGGGAACGAAAAAAATGGCCCAGATGTCTGGCACGCCTGCGCGTATTGTCCAGCATGAAACCGATCACTTGGACGGCAAATTGTTTATTGATTACCTGTCGCCACTTCGTCGCGAAATGTTAATGAGAAAGGTTAAAAAGTTCAAAAAATGAAACTGGTCTTAATGGGCACCAACGCATTTGTTGTCCCAATTTTTGATGCGATAAAAAATGCCGGCCATGAAATCGTGGCGGTGTTCACGCGCGCCCCGAAACCAATTGGGCGCAGGAAAATATTGACCCCGTCGCCGGTACACACATGGGCTGAAAATAACGGATTGACGGTTCATACCAATATAAACGAATATAATTATTCGCCTGATATGGTTGTGGTGATTTCGTATGGGGTAATATTGCGTGATAATGTACTGTCATCTGCGCCGGTCATCAATATTCACCCAAGTTGCCTGCCACAATACCGTGGCGCGTCCCCAATTCGTACTGCGATTTATAACGGCGATGAAAAATCAGCTGTGTGTTTAATGGCGGTGACACCTGAATTGGATGCAGGCGATGTTTTTATGCGTCGTGAATTTGAAATTAGTATTGATGACACGAACGAAACGATTGAAAGTCGTGTGTCTGAAATTGGTTCTGAAATGTTGATTGACTATTTGTCGAATCCATCCAATTATGCGCCAATTCCGCAAACGGGTACACCGACATACACGCGCAAATGGACGGGGGCAGATGAAATCATTGATTGGTCACGCAGTGCGCGTGAAATCCACAACCAGATTCGTGCGCTGGGCTGTGGTCGTACAAAAATCAATGGGATTGATATAAAAATATTGAAAACTAATCTTGATGGTGATAATTTACGCATCCTGCGTGTCCAGCCGGCGGGAAAAAATCCGATGGATTGGCGCAGTTTTGTTAACGGTCTGCGGGGTGCAGAAATTAAATATGGGGAATAAGAAATGGAAATATCCGATGGACCAATTATAAAGGATAATTGTTGCCTAAATTGTATTCACAGCGTTGAACGTCGTGATGGTATTGCCTGTGGTGATCGCGGGTGGTTTTTGCGTTTGTTTCTGGGCCTGCGCCAGATTGAACGCCCAAATGTCGCCAACTGTAATAAGTTCGAACCAATCCCATCACCGATTGCGAAACAATGCCGTTATTGTGAACACTATGGTATTCATCATGAAATGACATCGTGTTATAACATGGGGCTGGGCGACTTGATTGTTCGTGGGCCATACATTGTTATGCCAACGGACAAGTGTGCGGATTTCGCATTAAAAAAATGTTATCAACAACGTAAATGGAACGGTCGTTAATCTGATGACGCGCTACAAATTGACCCTTGAATATGATGGTACCGACCTAATCGGATGGCAAGAAAATCGCCAGGGTCCATCTGTACAATCGCTTGTCAAAGACGCGATTGAAAAATTCTGTGGCACGCGCGCGGATGTTGTTGGTGCGGGCCGCACAGATTCTGGGGTTCATGCCATCGCGATGACGGCACACACCGATATTGATGGCGATTATGATGCCCAAACTGTTATGCGTGCGTTGAATTTTTATCTGACTGGTGCGCCTGTATCCGTGTTGGCATGTGAAATTGCGCCCGATGATTTTAATGCGCGCTTCAATTGTGTTGCGCGTCATTACAAGTATATTGTGTTAAATCGTGGTGCCGCGCCTGTATTACAGAAAAATCGCGTGTACTGGGTGCCACGCCATTTAGATATTGAATCAATGCGCGCGGCGGCGAATAAATTGATTGGCAACCACGATTTTACCAGTTTCCGCGCATCTGAATGCCAGGCCAAGTCCCCAATAAAAACATTGGATAAAATTGAAATAACGCAAAACGGTGATGAAATTATTTTTGAATTTTCCGCGCGTTCATTTTTACATCACATGGTGCGCAACATTGTTGGCACGATTGTTGAAATTGGCCACGGCAAACCATATGACATTGATGAAATCTTGGCGGCAAAAAATCGTGCTGCGGCGGGGCCAACCGCGCCGGCGTCCGGCCTGTACTTTATCCGCGCAGATTACTAATGCCACCGTCGGTTTTTCTGAATATACTTTACGCGCCCACCTGGGTAAATAACAAATCCGCCGCCCAGGATTTTGTGCGCGCAACTGTTCGACCTGATATCAAAATAAGAAACGATATATCGAACGCTGTCATCCGCGCACATCGCGCTAATGTTATTCATCAGCGGTACAAACTTTTGTATATAAACAATATCACCATACCTGTACACGCCTTTGTCATGCTTGCGTCGTGGGTTTGGTGTACCAGTTTCTTCGCCATTGATTTGTTTCCACGTGTCGAACGCGAAATAGTGGTTTGATGCGCGTGACTTGTTGAATTCCAGTTTTCCATCAGCCCGAACAAATGCGACTAATTCGTTATCGTGCGTCGCGTAAAACATCGGCCGTGGCGTCATACAGACAATCCCAACGCCAATTACGCAAAACACTGCGAATAAAATATAGTTCACCCGTATCCGAATTGGTCGTATTAAAATCAAACACATAAACGCGATAACAAAGCACACCACCGCCATATTCGAAATATGTGGCACGGTCACTGTGGCAAATGGAATACTGGAAATATGCCGCGCGATATTCAGCGCAAAATCATACAGCGCATGCGCCAGTTCAATCGGCGCCCCACTGCCACATAACGCACCAATTAAAATCAGCGGCATAATCGCAAACGAAAATATCGGCAACAGTATCAAATTGCCAATCAGTCCATAAATCGGAATCGCACCAAAGTGTATCGCAACAAATGGCGCGGTAAAGATTGTTGCCACCACGGATGTTATCACGCATGCCCAAATTGCTTTGAACAATTTATTGTGGGGCATCTGTGGTTTTATATCCGAATACACCCAAACTAAACCGAACACCGCCGCAAAGGATAATTGAAATCCCGCCTGCATCACATAGTGCGGATTCATCATAAATAAGATACAAAACGCCAACGCAATATTGCGCAACGAAATCGCGCTGCGTCCAAATGCAAATGCCAGAAACACCAACGTTGTCATAATAAACGCGCGCACCGTCGCGATATCCACGCCCGACACAAATAAATACCCCAGCAATCCAATCCATGAGCATCCCATTGCGGGGATTTTTGCCGGCACACGTCGTGTTATGTATGGGATTGCCCGAAATATGAACCAGAAAATCAAAAATATCCAACCACCGACTAATGTCATATGAAATCCGCTAATAGACCACACATGCCCGATACCGGTCGCTGTCCATATTGGATTGTCGTCGGCGGGAACGGCATTTTTATATCCTAACACCAAACTGTCAACCAAGAAGGAATCTGCGCGTCTATGGATAAAATTGCGCAGTCTGTTTGTGCCACCTGTGCCACCAGATTCGATAACTTGAAATTCGTTCATGTATCCGGTTGCGGTTAAACCATTAAAGTACGCCCAACGCGCATAATCAAATGTTTCGGGCGCGTACGCCGTTGCTGGTTTGAACAAACCTATGTTCGCATTTATCACATCGCCGATATTTGGTGTCGCGCTATCTTTGTCAATCGACACACGCACGGTTGCCTGACCATCACCTGCGCCAATATCGTCCGCCGACACAGATAAATATATTCGTGATTTGTCATCTGTATAATCTATGTTTTGAACCGTTCCAATAATATTCAGGCCATGCTTACCGTGTGTCAGTTTTGGTGTGTCGATTAAATCAGTGAACACGCACGCATAGCAAAACCCAAAAATAAAAATTAACACCGCGCGCAGAATATTTGGCACATGTTTTATCAAAATCGCAACCGCGGACAGCAACAAACCAATATACGCCAAAATCAGTTCTGGTTCCTGTGCCAACATAAAATACAATGCTGCGCCACCGGCCAATAAAAACGGCACATATAAAAACAGATTTTGATACTGATTATCCAACCAATCCCGCATAGGAAAAGTATAGGATTTTATTCCGTATCAATACAAGCCAAAGATTTAATTTCAACCGTCTGGCGCAACCCCGATTCCAGGCTGTATTGCGCCCGCCACCCCAGGGTCATCAACCCATCCGCGTTCAGTACCGAATCCGCCATGATTGCGTCCCGTGCGCCATCTGCGATTTCGACATTTACCCCTGTGATTTGTGCCAATGCCTTGGCATATTCGTAAATTGTCGCCACTGCCTGTGGCGCAGCGATATTGAAAACATCGCCCCGTTGCGCCCCCAGCAACACGAACAAAATCCCAGACACAACATCCGCGACATAAATCCACGACCGTCTTTGATTTCCCTGGGAATTTAACAGGATGTTTTTCCTTGCCATCGCCTGGCGCAGAAACTGGGCATTAACGCGCATAGATTTATCGGAAATATTTGGCCCATACACAAATCCCGGTCGCACGATGTTTATATGTAAATTGTGCGTTTGGGCGTACGATTGGCACAGTGCTTCGGCTGCGATTTTTGCCGCAGGATAGCACGCGCGTGCCGTATGTGTATCAACCATACATGGGTCATGTTCTGTAAAGTCGTGGTCGCGGTTGTGCCCATATACTTCCCCGCTGGACAGGAACAAAACCTGGGCATTTGACCGCGCCGCAACATCCAGTATTTGTGTGGTTCCAACAATGTTTGTTTTCATCACCCCAATTGGGTTTGTTGCGTAAATGGTTGGGTCTGTTGGGCCGGCGGCATGAATAATATAATTAAATTTGCGATTGGTCTGGAAACTGTCATGCGCGCTTAAATCGCATTGTATATATTCGACGCCTGTACGATTATATGGCGATGTTGCGACCGCGCATATTTTTATATTTGCGTTGTGCTGTTCGTTCATCCACACTAAAAATTCCACCAAGTACCCGCCAATCAGCCCTGTTGCCCCAGTCACCAGTATTGATTGGTTTTCGATTTTCCGAACGCGCGCCCCCAGCATACGGTAAATTTGTTCGTATTCATTTATCAAGATTGTATTCATCTGCGTTCCAACCTATTATCGCGCGTAAAGTTTCTAAATCGTCCGCCGTGGTCAGTTTTATGTTTTGGTTGCTGCCCTTGGACCAAAAGATTTGTCGCCCCAGTGCAATCATCAGCGTTGCACTGGTTGTCGAATTTTTTATTCCACGCGCCAACGCCATTTTATGCGCATCCACCAGTTCCCCCAACCGCATACATTGTGGTGCCTGGGCGCGATTCAGTTCATGGTGTTCAACAACTGTATTTTTTGCGGTGTGAATTATCGCCTCGTAACACGGGGTGCCAGACACAGCGTTTCCAAATTTTGTTGCGACATCAATTGCATTGTCGATAATTCCGTCTGGGATAACAGGGCGCACCGCGTCGTGAACCAGTACCATACAGTCCCCCGCATAGTGCTTTGCCAGTTCGCGCAATCCGTTATAGATAGATTCTTGCCCCGACGCGCCACCCGTTGTGATATGTTTTAGTTTTGAAATATTATATTTTTCTGCGATGTTGCGCACATATGATTCCCAACCCGCCAACGCGACCACGCAAATTGCGTCAATTCGTGGGTGAACTTGGTATTTTTTCAGTGTATATGCGATAACCGGATGTCCACAAATTGGAATAAATTGTTTTGGTGTGTCGCCACCACACCGTTCGCCAGAACCGCCTGCGATAATCAGTGCCAAATTCATTTTATTTATCACCCAGGAAATCTTTGATTTGTTGTAATTCTTCGTATGAAAAATGTGGTGTTCTGTGTGTCGTGAAATCGGGACTGAATGCGTGCCAGTCCCCATATCGTTGTGTCAACCATGCGTCTGGATTGTTTGGTGCCATAAATTTGTGACCTTCGAATTCAATTTCACCCAGTGGGAAAACATATTCTTTGCGCCATGTGTACATGTGCCAGTTTCTGTTGATTCTGTCCGGGAACGTCTGATAATCGATTCCGTCGATAATGTCACCATTTGGGTCCTGTGGTTTATTCTGGAACAGCAAATCGCGCATAATGCTGGGATAATCATTGTATTTTGACTGGCCATCTTCCATGCGACGTGCCTCTTCCATGGCGGCGATATAGTTTGTTTGAAATTCCGCCACATCATTGTCTGATGTCATGCGTTTTGTATAGAAATCACACGGGAACAAATCAACACACATTTTATCGATAAAGAAAATTTTGAAAATATGCCCCGACTTTGCCCAGTCTGTCCTGAACGGCCCGTGGTTATATTTTTTTGATAATAAATCGACTGCGCGTTCAAAGTCTGGCCGCATTAAATCCATATCAATATCGTCATCCCATGGAATAAATCCACCGTGTCGCATCGCCCCCAACAAATTCCCCGCGCACAGAAAATAATTGATTCCCGCCGCACGAAAATCCGCGTCAATCATCGTGGCCAGTTTTGTTAACGCCCGTTGCTGTAATCGCAAATGCCCGGTTGCCTGTGGAATATCTGTGGTGTTGTGTGTGACACCAATCAGTTGTGATGTGTGCCGACCTAACGCGTCCAAACGACGCACAATCAGATTCTGTCGCCATACAATTTTTTCAATTTCAGATATAACAAAATTTTGAAATTCATCAGTTGTCAATAAAATCACTCTTGTGTTTAACTGCCCAGTGACCCATCATAATAACAATCTTGTGAACCACTTGCGTACCCAAAGAACGCAGAACCACTGCCGGTCGAATCCGAAAAACTCCAGATTGAGTTCTTGGCGATATAACAGTCGTTCTTGCTGGCGGCATAGTTTTTAGATGTTTCGGTCAGTGGACTTGGCGCATCTGGGCAACCGGCACAAAAATGCCCATAAAGATAATTCCCAGTACTTGCTGAATAAAAATCACCAAATGATTGATATGTGCCATATCCACATGGGACGCATTTGTCGTCTGTCTCGTCGTATCCCATCCCAGCATCACACTTATAAGTTCCGCATCCCCACTCGGCGGCATACGAGCATTCCTGGAACGAAGATACAGGTGCGGTCAGACAGTCGTCAAAATCCAAATATGCGGCTTCAAACAGTTCGCCACACCATGCTTTGTCACCATTTACTTCGACTTCTGAAACCTCAGTGTTTCCACAATAAGTCTTAATCGCAAGTTCGCGGTTATAGTTTTGAATGCCATTAGCGTCATCATAGTTATTATCAATCATAAACTGCCACAGTTTTTCTGCGATATAGCATTCTGCGTCGTTCATTTCTCCGAAATGACCCGCGCTTGCGTCACTAATCATATAAGATTTTGAACAAATCAACGCAGCTATCAATAAATAAAATCTGTTCACCTTGGCCATTTCGTTCTCTCCTTTGTGGTATGACGCAAAAAAACGGTGGTTTTTTTTGCGTTCTTTTTGGTTGTATTTTTGCCGTTTTTCCGCGGGTTGTCAATCCGATTTTTGTGCCTAATCTAAACCACCGTTTAAATTAGGCGGTGTTTTTTTGTCTGTGTGCCTTGTATTATACCGCGTTCAGTGGTTTTTGGCAATACAAAAAATCGCATAAATTCCCATATGTCTTGTTGCCTGTATTCCGATTCTGTCTTATGATGAAATTCCATAAGGGGGCACTTATGGCAAAATATATATTTATTACTGGTGGGGTTGTTTCAAGTCTTGGCAAGGGCGTCGCAGCAGCAGGTTGTGGCGCCCTTCTTCAATCGCGGGGCTATACCGTCCATGCGCGGAAATTTGACCCATACTTAAATGTTGATCCGGGCACCATGTCACCGTTCCAACATGGCGAAGTCTATGTGACAAACGACGGTTATGAAACAGACTTGGATTTGGGGTATTATGAACGTTTTCTGGGGGCGCGCCTGTCGCGAAACGATTCGGTGTCGGGTGGTCGCATATATTGGGATGTTTTGAACGCGGAACGACACGGCGATTATCTGGGGGCGACGGTCCAGATGATTCCGCATGTGTCTAATAAAATCAAAGAATACATATCTGCCCCCACTGACACAGACTTTGTTGTCTGCGAAATCGGCGGCACCGTCGGTGATATCGAAGGCAAAATCTTCCTGGAATCCATCCGCCAGTTTGCGAACGATGTCGGTCGCAAAAATGTGATGTTTGTACATTTGACGCTTGCGCCATATTTGGAAAAGTCCGGCGAACTTAAAACCAAGCCGACCCAGATGTCTGCGCGCGAATTACTGGAAAACGGGATTCAGGCCGATATGTTAATCGTGCGCACACCGCGCATGTTGACCGCATCCGAACGTGATAAAATCGGCATGTTCTGTAATATCCCGGCGAAAAGTGTAATCAGTGGAATTGATGTCGATAATATCTATAAAATTCCATTGGCATACGAATCGCAACATGTATTTGACATAATTGCCGACCATTTTGATTTGCCGCATGCGCGCGGCGATATGACGCGATTCGAACGCATTGAAAATTATCTGTCGGCAGACCTGCCAACGGTGAACATTGGCATTGTTGGAAAATACTTTAATGTTCCCGACGCTTACAAATCATTGAACGAAGCATTGTTCCACGCCGGCATCCAAAACAATGTACATGTGAATATAAAAAAGATAGATGCTGAAAAATTCACGCCCGACGATTGTCGTGATGTCGCGGGGATTTTGGTGCCGGGCGGATTTGGTGCGCGCGGTGTTGATGGTAAAATTGCGGCCGCCCAATACGCGCGTGAAAACAAAGTGCCCTATATGGGGATTTGCCTGGGGATGCAGGTCGCGGTCATAGAATTCGCGCGCAATGTACTGGGGATTGAAAACGCAGGCTCGTCCGAATTTTCATCTGATTGTACGCCTGTTATCGGCATAATGGCGGCGTGCGACGCTGAAAATATGGGTGGTACATTGCGGCTGGGGGCATATCCGTGTGATGTGACGCCCGATACATTGGCGCATAAAATATATGGCGCGACATCAATATCCGAACGCCATCGTCACCGCTATGAAATGGATATCGGTCTGGAACAAAAATTTGCGTCCGCCGGCATGATAATATCGGGGCGCAGTCCCGATGGCCGTCTGCCTGAAATGATTGAATTAAAAAATCATCCCTTCTTTATTGCGGGGCAATTCCACCCGGAATTTCAGTCCAGTCCCTACACCGGCCACCCAATGTTTAATGCCTTTGTTGCGGCGTGTAAGCATAATTAAAAATCCCCCATCCGGGGGATTTTTTATTTCGCAGGTGCGACAATAATCGATTTTGTTCGTTCGTCTGGTTTTGATTTTGATTCCAGTGTTCCTTTGTCGCCAATAATTTCCAGGATACGTGCGAACAATTCTGGAACGGCATCTTTACCGCGTGCCAAAACTTTTTTTGAACCGCGCGTCATAACTGCGATTTTTACTTTGTTCCCAGTCCCCAGAAATTCAAAAACTTTTTTCATCTTGATGTTCAGGTCGTTTTCCTCGATAAAAGGCTTAACCCAAACTTCCTTCATTTCGATTGTTTTTTGGTTTTTGCGTGCCTCAGACGCGCGCTTTTTCTGTTCATACTTGAACTTGCCATAGTCCATAATTTTTGTGATTGGTGTGGCGTTATTTGCGTTGATTTCGACCAAATCCAGTCCCAAATCCATCGCCATCTGTAATGCCTGTGACGTTGGCATAATGCCCAAATTCTGTCCGTCGTTGCTAATAACCTGAACAGATTTAGCAAAAATTTTATTGTTCATACGTGGCGCATTGTCACGACGATTATCACGATTATTTACAGGTTTAATTGTATGCTCCTTTATTAAACATGGGTAAATTATTAACTATTATTCGCCACTTTTCAAGATATTTTGCGCAATTTGTAATGCGTTCCAGACATCGCGTTTTGCCGCCGGCTTTAATATCAAATAGTTCGGATGGAAAATCGGCACGCATGTCGCCCCGTTGTCCATTTGTACTGGCACCCCGTGTGATTTGGCCAGGTTAACATCCGCGATATGCGTCGCCGGCAACGTCCCCAGTGTTAAAATCACGCGTGGCTGTATCAGTTCGATTGTCTTGTCCACAAATGGTCGTGCCATATCCAGTTCTGTCTGTGACGGCGTACGTCCACCGGGTGTGCGCCAAAACACCAACGGCACAATGGACACAGACTTTCTGCTTTCGCCAATTGCGTTCAGCATTTTATCCATCAGTTCCCCCGTCGCCCCAGATAATATGTTCCCCGATTCGTCATCGTCCGCGCTGGGCATGTCGGTCACAATCAGTAATTTTCCATCCCCAACATGCGGCAAAACGGTATTTGTTGCCGTCACGCGCAGCGGGTGATTAAATTCCCCAATCATGCGTTTCAGTGTGTCCATATCGTTCGGGCGTGCCGCCATTGCGCGCACGGTATCGATTGACATTGTCTGTGTTGGTGCGACGGCGGGGACGACCGACGCGGCGGCGCGCCCGATTTCTGCGACGATTGTTGCGGCGGTTTGGCGTTTTGGTGTATCGGCAACATCTGGGGTACTTTTTGCGCGTGGTGCCATAATGGGGGTATCTGAAATTTCCCACCGTACCCCGGCCAAATTCAGGTCATTTAAATTGTAATCAGACATTTTTTTTTGTTTCCCCCTTGATAATTGGTATATTTTATAGTACAATATACCACGAGCAACAGAAACTCAAGGGAGTAATTTCATGAAATTAAAAAACTTTGCTTTGTTAGCAGGCGTTGCAGGCTTGTTGGCTGCGTGTGGCGGTTCTTCGATTGTTGAACCTGCTGATTTGAACGAACAGCGCGTATTCTTCGGCTTCAATTCTTCTGAAATTTCCGAAGATGCTATGAACAACCTGTTGGGTCAGTCTTTGTACATGAAAAACCACGAAGATGTAAAAATCCAGATTGCGGGTAACTGCGACGAACGTGGTTCCACAGAATACAACTTGGCATTGGGCGCACGTCGTGCGAACGCTGCGAAAAGTGTTCTGGTAAACGATGGTATTGATGCGGCGCGTATCTCGACCATTTCTTATGGCAAAGAACGCCCATTGGTTCAGGGTTCTGGCGAAGAAGTCTGGAAATGGAATCGTAACGCCACAACAACAGTTAAATAATAATTGTTGATGTTATTAAAAAACCGCCAATCGGCGGTTTTTTTATTTGTTTGATCGTTATTTCAATCTGGCTGGGCCGTACTTATTCGCGGATGTGCTGCCTTTCTGGCACATAAACACCAACAGAATAATCCAACCAATAATTGGCAAAAATGCCCAGCAAATATTCCAGTTTGAACGTCCTGTGTCATGCAGACGGCGCGCCGCCACGCAGAAACTCGGCACCAGTGTCACCGCCGTCCACAACAGTGCCAGGTCTGATGGGCTCAAAATGGTGCCGATTACGCAGCCGTATATAAAAGTTGCGAACCAGTATTCTGTGCGTGTTGCGCGTCCCCATCCGGCAAAGTTAACCCAATATTCGCGCAGCGCGTCGCTTAATGTGTTTTTGAATTGACTCATTGTGTGTTTCTCCTTTCTTTACACATCATGAATTATATCATATTTACCAATACAAAACACAAAAAATCCCCCCGCTAAATAAAAGTTTAGTGGTTAGTGCAAGTAGTTAGTGGTTAGTGGATGTGTGCGGCGAAAGCCGCACATTATAGTGCCATCACTTACCACTTACACTAACCACTTATCACTAAGATAAACTTTTATTTATCTAAGTAATTGAATATATCAAAAATATCAGTTATAATATATAGGCATTGGGAAACCGGTGTGGGGCTTAAGAACCTCGTGAATATATACTCCAACTGTGGTTGGAGGGTCGTGAATATCAAATAAACGACGCTATTGATTCAGTAGTTCTTAACCTCCAACCGCCCTTTAATGTGCGGTTTTTTATTTAACAAAATAAAACAAGGGGGAATTTAAATGGCAGTTGTTTTAGTAGATGCGCGGTATTTTGGTAATTATCTGCGCATGGCGCGAAATTCAATGAATATCACGCGTTTTGAATGTGCGAAATTATTGGGGGTGTCGCATTCTGAAATGATAAAGATAGAAAATGGCAAAATGTTAATGCCCGACAAAATAATTCAAAAAGTTATGACAAACGGTATGGCGATGATTTTGTGTAAGCGACGAAAATAAAAATCCCCCAACTGGGGGATTTTATTATTTTGCTTCTTCTTCTGGAACAACTGAAACCGTTCTGCGGTCGCCGTTGCCCTTTTTGAATTTCACAATACCTGCGATTTTCGCAAAGATTGTGTGGTCTTTACCCATACCAACGTTCAGCCCTGGGTGTACAGATGTACCACGCTGGCGAATGATGATGTTGCCTGGGATTACGCGACTGCCACCAGATTTTTTAATACCTAATCTGCGCCCTTCCGAGTCGCGTCCGTTCATTGATGCGGAACCCGCTTTCTTATGTGCCATAGTTCTGCCCCCTTATGCCTTGATTTCTTTGATTTTCAAAACAGTAATGAACTGACGATGACCGGCTGTGCGGCGATAATTCTGGCGACGTTTTTTCTTGAATACCAAAATTTTGTCAGCGCGTTTCTGTTCAATTACTTCTGCGATAACTTTGGCGCCTTCTACAAATGGTGTGCCAACTTTATCACCAACCATCAATACCTGGTCGAATTCGACCGTACCTTCGGCATTCAGTTTTTCAACCTTTACAATATCGCCATTTGCGACGCGATACTGTTTGCCGCCGGTTTGAAAGATTGCATATTCGCTCATTTTCTTTCTCTTGTGTTTGTTTTGTTTCTTTTAGTGTTATTTTTGCCGTTTTGGCGAAAAGTTTATACAAATTCTATATTTTATATATGGAAAGTCAAGTGTTTTGTCGAAAAAATTATACAAAACGCATATTTTATTGGTCTTTTTTATCAAAAACGGCAAACAGTTCCCAGTGCGCGCTGCCCACGAACTGGTCGACTGGTATCAGTTCGACCATTTCATAGCCCCCATGGGTCAGTATTTTTGCGTCACGCATAAATGTCGCCGGATTACATGAAACATAGATTATGCGTCTGACATCGCTTTTGACCAATTCTTTACACTGTGCCTGCGCGCCGGCGCGTGGTGGGTCCATAACCACCGTATCATAGTTTTTCAGCATCCCCACCGTCACCGGGTGTGTGAACAGGTCGCGCCTGCTACCTGTGCCGACAATGTCGAACCCGTCCGCGTTCAGCGCAAATGTAAAATTCCCCAACCCACAGAACAAATCTGCCACGCGCCGTGCGCCCGCCGCCCGCGCCACGACCAATTCGCGCAATGCGTCGGCCCCTGCGACGCTGGGTTGTAAAAATGCGCCCGCAGGGTATGGTACGGTTGTGCCTGAAAATGTCACGGTCGGCTGCTGTGTTTGTTTTATTACTTTATCGTTCCAGGTAATGCGAATCGCGGGCAATTTCATCGCCGCGTCGCGAAATTCGGGCGTAAAGTATGGCACAGACGATGTGATTGCGATATCAATCCCATTGTCACATTGTGTCACCAGGCATGCCCCCGCGCCACCCCACGGCAAATCCGCCAACGCCGGCAAAATATTATTTATTTCGTCCACAACGTTCGGGCAATGTCGCACGGGAATAATGTTTTTGGTCCCCTGTTCAAACAATCCGAAATCCCCGCCTGCGAACGCAAAGTCTGCGCGTCGTCGTGCGCTTGCGTCAATCCAAATTGCGTCGTCTGTTGTTGGTATGCGGGCCAGTTCCCCGGATTTTTGTTGTTTGTAATCAGTGGCTGTAAAATCGAATTTACAGCCACCGCATTTGCCAAAAAATGGACATATCTTGCTCATCAGAAACTGACGCGCGCCCCGACGCGGAACTGGTGCGACGATGGGTTTAATTTTTCAATCACATCTGTGCCTGGTTCAAACATATAGAAATATCTGTATCCGAAATCCAGTGCGAATATCGAACTGAATTCCACGCTAATCCCGGCCAGTGCCGCCGCCACCGGCGAAATCTTTTTGTCTAATGACACGCCGTCGTCGGCTGAATTCCATGACAAACCGGCGCCCGCCCCAACATATGGTACAATCATTTGCGAACGGAAAATGCGATAGATGTTATCAATACGCGCATCCCAAATTGCGTTCACAAAAAATGTATCCCCCGTCAGTGACAGTGCGTTGTATTCCGCATTTGTTCGCAGATAGTTTAATTCCATACGAAATGTGTCATAAATACGCAGACCGGCGACGCCTTCGAAACTGCTGCTGTTTTTGCCGCTGATTGTGATATCATTATCGTCTGTAAAGTTCTGCCACATGGCAAAGTTGTACATGCCACCAACATAGAAACGGCGTGTGCGTGCGTATGCCTCGTTATCCAGGCCTGATGGTATCTCGGCCGCCGGGGTTTTTATTTGTTCAACACGGTATGGAATCGCCGCATTTGCCACCATTGGCAATGCGCACAGAAATGGTAAAATAAACTTCGCTTTCATTTTTTTTATTCCCTGTATTCTTTTTTTAGAAATTCACACGAATTGATGCCATGATGTTGCTGATGTTGTCCACGCCACCCGCGCGCACATCCCAACCAAATCCGTTGCCAATCATCATCTGGTATTGGTATGCGACATCAATCCCAATCAGGTCTGTGAACATAATGTTGAACCCCAGTGTGGCGCGCGGTGCGGCGATAACAAATCCGTCTGCGCCCCCCATCCCTTCGAAATCATAGACCCCCAATCCTGCGCCAATACCCATAAACGGCACAAATGTACGACGGCGGGTAATGTCACCGGTTTGAACATATCGGCGTGCAAAATCAAAGTATAACATGCCGCCCACGGTCTGATATGTTGCCTGGCGTGCATCCAGGTCTGAAAACTTGAACGTAGATTCCTGGAAATCGATTTCTGTACGAACATACGACGATAAATTCCATCCCAAACCAATCTGGGTTGTATAACTGCCTGAACTCTCAAATTCGGTGCCACCAAATGTAGCCTTGTCCGTTGCGAACCCCAGGTTCAGCCCGCCACCCATACGCACATACATCGATGTTGGGATGTACATTTGGATGTCGTCTGGGTTTATCGCACCTGCGATTTCATAGACTTCACGCCCCAGTTCACCGGGTGCTGCGATTGGTGTATCATTGACTGTTGTGCGTGCGCCAATCATATCAACCCCCGTCAGGATTTCGCTGCGGAATTTATCTGCGTCGTATGTGGCGGCATTTGCGCCAAAAGTTGCCATCAATATTGCCAGAACGGATATTTTCTTCATCTGTTTTTACCTGTTATTATATTATCAGATAAAATGTTATCATAAATTGCGACTTGATTCCAGTCTGATTTATTCGTACGATATAACCATGCGTAAAAAAAATACAGATAAAAAAATAGCATTGGTTGCGGGGGCGTTGGATTTGCCCTTCTTTACACGCGATGCGTTGCGTCGTGCGGGCTGGGATGTGTTTGTGATTGGTCTGCGCGGGTTTGTTGATATGCGATTACAGCCTGATATGGTAATTCGTCTGGGGGGTGGCGGTCGCGCGATACGTGAATGTCGTCGTCGTGGTATTCGCTATGTCACATTTGTTGGCGCGTTGGGGCATCCAAATTTTTCAGATGTTCGTCCTGACCTGTGGTCATTGATGACATTGATTAAGTTATTAAAACATCAACGGGGGTATGATTCTATGGCGGTTGCGTTTAATAAAGTTTTAGAAGGGCAGGGCTTTGAAATTGTCGCGGCCCAGGATTTGGCACCTGAATTGGCATTTGAAACTGCGGGCGTCCAGACCCGTGCCAAACCATCCAAGTCAGATGCCAAGAATATCGAACGCGCGATTGAGGTTTCGCACACCATCGGTCGTGCGGACATTGGTGCGTCTGTTGTTGTTGATAAACAGGTTATCGCCGTCGAAGCGGCCGAAGGCACCGCCCGCATGCTGGCGCGTGTGGTTGAAATGCGCAAATCAAAACGTAAATCCAGCGGCGTTTTTGCCAAAATGACCAAACCTGGCCAGGATTTGCGTATTGATATCCCGGCCATTGGTGTTGATACCGTTAACGCTGTTGCGGCGGCACACCTGCGCGGGATTGTTGTAAATACTAAAACATGCTTTGTTGTGAACAAGCCTGCCGTAATTTCGCGTGCCAACGAACTGGGGATATTCATATTGGCATTGGATGAATAATATAACGCCCGCATGGGCGTTTTTTATTTGTTGACCCAGATATTTATTTTTTACTAACATGATTTGTATGAGAAGAATGTTAATTCCTTTGCTGTCGCTTGTCTTGTGCCTGCCATCTTTTGGTGCGCAATATCGTGCCGCCTTGGTCGCAGATATGGACACCGGTCGCGTTTTATACCAAGAAAACGCAAATGAATTAAATTATCCAGCCAGTCTTACAAAAATAATGACATTGTATCTGACCTTTGATGCGCTGGAACACGGCCGTTTAAGTCTGGATGATTATCTGATTGTATCGCAATCTGCGGCAAATGCGGAACCGGTAAAATTGGGATTGGCGGCGGGTTCGAAAATCCGTGTCGAAGACGCGATTAAGGCGGTCGCCGTGTACAGCGCGAACGATGTTGCGCGCGTATTGGCGGAAAATTTAAAAGGCGGCCAGGAAGAATCCTTTGCTGATTTAATGACGCGTGTCGCGCGGGAAATTGGGCTGAATAATACAAATTTTGAAAATTCGTCTGGTCTGCCAAATGACGACCATATGTCAACGGCGCGCGATATTGCGTTGCTGTCGATGGCGGTGTATAAACACTTTCCCCAGTATTGGCATTTCTTTGGGATTAAGTCCTGGACGTACAACGGCAAAACATACACAAATGGTAATCGTTTGTTGACATCGTTTAATGGGTGTGATGGTATGAAAACCGGATACACAAAAAAATCCAAGTATTCGCTTGTTGCGACGGCGCATCGTGGAAACACGCACCTGATGTCGGTCGTGCTGGGCGCAGAAAACAAAGATGTTCGTGCCAATATCGCGGCACAAATGTTAAACCGTGGCTTTTCTATGTTGGGCACCGGCGCCCAACCGGTTGTCAAAAATACTTATGTTCCGCCGGTACAAAAAACAATCGCGCCCCAGCCGCAACCTGTGGCGACCGCGCCATCTGCGCCAACAACATTTTCATCCGCATATAACGCCGCCACAACCCAGGCAATGCCAAAATACACTGGTGCGGCGATAGCATCGACTGCGTCTGGTGGCACGGGTGTTCAGTTTGGTGCGTTTTCGTCTGAATCTACCGCCCAGGCCCAGGTCGCAAATGTTAAAAATAAACTTGGGGCCAACGCTGTTGTTGAACCGACGGGGACGGGGCTGTATCGTGTCCGCGTTTATGGTTTGACGGACGCTGCGGCGGGCCAATTAAAATCCCAGGCAACCGCAAACGGGATTGACAGTTATGTTTTTCATTAGTATTTTATATACGCTATGAATCCAAAAATTGAAAAGTTGATTAAGTTGTTTGCCAAACTGCCGCGTGTTGGTTCGCGCGGTGGTCAACGTATCGCCCTGTGTTTATTACAGGACAAAACTGGCCGTGCCGACGCATTGGCGGCGGCCATACTGGATGCTTCGCAAAATATTGCGCCATGTCCGCGCTGTGGTGTACTGACCGACCGTGGCGTGGCGACATGTGAATTTTGTCGTGATGCATCGCGCGCCAATGGCCAGTTGTGTATTGTTCGTGACCTGTCTGATGTTTGGACATTGGAAAAATCATCTGTGTTCCATGGCCGTTATCATATTATTGGTGGATTGTTGTCGGGCGCGTCCGGCATATTGCCCCAGGATTTAAATATTTCAACATTACCCACCCGCATATCCGATGAAAAAATAACCGAAATTATTTTTGCGTTACCCAACACGGTCGAAGGTAAAACGACCCAGCACTATATTATGTCAACCATCGGTGATGTATCGGGTGTTGTGTTTTCTGAACTTGCGTCTGGTGTACCATTGGGGGGTGATTTAGATTATCTGGATGACGGCACATTAACATTGGCGTTTGGGGGGCGTAAATCATTATGACGAATAGGATTGCGAATTTGCCACCTGTATCTGAAATGATGCGCGAATGCGGTCTGGAACCGAAAAAGCAATTTGGGCAAAACTTTTTATTCGATTTGAATTTAACGGGTCGTATCGCGCGCAGTGTGCCGAACATTGAATCAATCCCTGTGGTCGAAGTTGGGCCGGGGCCCGCGGGACTGACGCGTGCGATTTTGATGGCGGGCGCGCCGCGCTTGATTGCGATTGAAAAAGACAAAACCACACAACCAATTTTGTCCCAGGTTATCGACGCGTCATCGGGCCGTTTAAGTGTTATTTATGATGACGCATTGCGTGTAAATTTTTCTGATTTGGGGCTGGATAAATATGCGGTGTGTGCGAACTTACCGTACAATGTGGGCACAGAATTATTGATTGGCTGGTTACAGAAAATCGCGCATGGCGAACCAATTCAGTCGTTGACATTGATGTTTCAACGCGAAGTTGCCCTGCGCATCACATCGCGTCCTGGCGACGAACATTATGGTCGTTTGGCGGTGCTGACATCATTGATTGCGGACGCGCGCATTTTGTTTGATGTTCCAAACACTGCGTTTGTTCCGCGTCCACGGGTTCAATCTGCGGTGGTTCAAATTATTCCGAACCCCGACAAGATAAAGAAGATTACAGACCTGGGAAAAATCGAACAGATAACCGCAAAATTATTTGGCCAGCGTCGCAAAATGATACGTGCGATTATTCCAAATATTGATTGGTCGGCATTTGGGTTAACGGGCACCGAACGCGCAGAAAATTTATCGCCAGAAACATTTGCGTCACTGGCAAATAATTTGCTATAGTTTTTTTATCAGGACATGGGAGAGAGTTAAATGTCTTTATCATTACTTGCGTTTTTTGCGATAGTATTTGCGTTGGTGTACACACTGCGTGTTGCGCGCATTGGTGCCTTGGTCGCATTTTTGTTGGCGGGTGTGCTGTCCGGTCCATATGTTTTTAATTTGTTTGAATTATCTGAAACATGGACGTTCTTGGGTGATATGGGCATTATGTTTTTGTGGTTTAACATTGGGTTGGAAATAAATATGCGCCGCTTGTGGCGTATGCGTCGCACGATTTTTGGATTTGGTGCCGCCCAGGTTTTAATGGTTGCCGTTATGCTGTTCCCGCTGTTGTTTGGGGTGACATCATGGACAATTATGGGGTGTGTGATGGTGTCGTTGATGTTGGCAATGTCCAGCACATCTGCGGATTTACAGTTGTTAACCGACCGGAACCAGTTGAATACCGAAATGGGTCGCCAGACATTTTCAATTTTGCTGTTCCAGGATTTGCTGTCGATTCCATTGTTGGCAATGTTGCCTGCGCTATCGGGCAAAAGTTTCAGCCTGGGCGCAACCGCGATTGATGTTTTGGTAATATCTGTTGTATTGATTTTATCGGTTATTGTAATCGGTCGATTTATAATGAACCCAATCCTGCGTCAGGTTGGCAAACTAAAATCCAAAGAGGCATTTTTACTGGCCGTCATGCTGAACATTGTAATCTGGGCGGTGTTGGTTGACTTTATGGGTATGCCGGCGGGACTGGGGGCATTTATGGCGGGTATGCTGATGTCTGAAACCGTATATCGTCACCAGATAACCGCAGAAATATCGCCATATGCGACATTATTCTTGGCGTTCTTCTTTATATCGCTGGGGATGGGGTTGAATTTACCGTTGTTGGGTGAATATTGGTACGTGGTTTTATTTGGTCTGGTTGGGTTTATGGTGATAAAGTTTTTTGCGATATACATCGTTGCGCGTGTTCGCGGCGTAAATATCTATGATTCAATGATGGTTGCCTTGCTGCTGGCCCAGGGCGGTGAATTTGCGCTGTTGATGTTACAAACGATGAAGACGTCTGGCATTAACGCAATTCCATCTGGGCACGAAGAAATCCTGACTGCGATAATTATCTTGTCTATTATGATGACGCCGTTGTTGCTGTGCCTGCACGATTATCTTCAGCGTCGCGGCAAATTATTCCCCCAGCGTTTTCCGCGCACATTGGATGACGCCGATGAAAATATTCGGCCTGATGTAATCGTATGTGGATTTGGTCGTGTTGGTCAAATTGTGTGCCAAATGTTGGATGCGAATAATGTGCCATATTTGGCGATTGATTTGGATGTGAACGCGGTTATGATGGGACGTGAAATGGGCTTTAACGTTGCGTATGGCGACACAACAAATCGCGATGTTTTAGCCGACTTTGGGTTAAAGCCACGCCGGGTCAAAGCGGTCGTTGTCGCACTGGACAATGCGAACACCGCGCGCAAATGTATATTGACAATCAAATCGATTGCCCCGCGTATCAAGATTTTTGCGCGTGCGCGAAACCTGGCGGATTCGCAAATGTTAATGCGCGAAGGGGTTGCGACGGCCCTGCCTGAAACGATTGAATCATCATTTATGTTGGGTTATAATGTATTGTCGCATGTTGGTGTATCAGATGATAAAATAAACGACCTGGTCTGTGACATGCGCAGTGATAATTATTCTGAATTATCCACGGTAATATCTGACAAGCGCGATTAACAATTTGTCCCCATAATTTTGGGGACATTTTATTTGCTTTTATACTTGTATATTGTTATATTTCAACCTATATAGGAAAGGCGCACATGAAAAAAATAACAATAATTTTATCTATTATTTTTGGCTCGATATTCCTGGACCAATTGTCCAAGGGGGTATTGTTGTATTTAATCACGGGCACGGTTCCGTTGTCGGGTGCGGCATGGGACGTTGTACCTGTGCCATATTTGATGACGCATGTTTTTGATTTCTTTAACATCGTATTCACATGGAATCCTGGCACATCGTTTTCGCTGTTCCGCGCGATGGGTGAATCCGCCCCAATGATTTTGATTGTTGCGACCGGTTTTATCACAGGTTTTATTTTGTATTACTTGTTTCGTCGTGCCAAATCGTACGAGGTTGTGCCCCTGGCCTTAATTGCGGGTGGTGCGCTTGGCAACTTGATTGACCGCATTCGTTTTGGCGCGGTAATTGACTTCTTGGATTTTCATGTTGGCGGTTGGCATTGGCCGGCATTTAATATCGCAGACATGTGTATTGTTATTGGTGTTGGATTGTATTTGTTGTGTTTGTACATCGCGCGCCGCAAATGTCTTGATTCAATAAAGGATGGTGAATAATCATGGTTCAGTACATGGATAAAAATTCTGGTTTTAATATGTGGAACGCAAACAAAAACGCGACCCAAAAGAAGTCGCCTTTTTCCAGCTTTCTGTGGTGGACGTTAATCTTTATTGCCGCGTGGTGGATGGTTGGCGTATTTATGTCGCCCCAGCAAACCACACCCGCCAACGACGCGGTGACAAATGTTGTTGATTTGTCGGCGGTTCCTGTGACCAATGTATCGTCTGATAAAATCACCGCCACGGTCCAGGGGCTGCGCATATCTGATGTGAATCTGGTGGATTATACGGTCGCCCCCGACGCATCTGAAAATGTTGTTCTGTTGGGTTCAGATGATAATTTTATAGAGGTGGGCTTGCTGTCCACCGGCACCACTGCGCCGGTTGCGACAACGATTTGGAAACAAAACGACAACACATACACATGGCGTAATTCCGACGGTGTTGAATTTACCCGTACATTTACGCCCGACGGATATACGATTACAATTACCGATACAATAACAAATAAATCTGGGCGTGATGTTGCGTTTGCGCCGTATGCGCGCGTTGTGCGTGATAATGATATGAAATCTGCGTCTGGTGTCACAAATGGTGCGGTTGCCTATATCAATTCCGATGTCGAAGATGTCGTGTGGCAAAAACTGGATAAAAAGTCATACGCATATTCCACCACAAATGGTTTTGCGGGCTTTGCGGACCAGTATTGGGAAACAATCGTATCAATTGATGCGCCCGACCAAACGATTCGCATGAAAAAGGTTGGCGATAAATACACAACCGACACCGCCGCCGGCGCGGTTGCTGTTGCGAACGGGGCAACCGCCACAATCACAACAAATGTATTTACCGGCCCACGCGATCAAAGTGTGCTTGATGCGGTTGAATCTAAAATCCCGGGCATTGCCGAAACAATCGATTATGGTTGGTTTTGGTTCTTGGCACGCCCAATGTTGTGGGTACTGAACGGCATACACCATGTTGTAATGAATTATGGTGTTGCGATTATTATCATGACAATTTTGTTGCGTCTGCTGATGTGGCCATTAACGCGTAAATCCTATGTTTCAATGGCGGCGATGCAGAAGATGCAGCCTGAAATGCAGCGGATTCAGAAACTGTACGCAAATGATAAAATGCGTCTGCAGATGGAAATGATGAAACTGTACCAGACGCACAAAACATCACCGATGTCGGGGTGCCTGCCAATGCTGATTCAGATTCCAATATTCTTTGCTTTGTACAAGGCGTTGCTGGTATCTGTTCAGATGCGTAATGCGCATTTCCTGTGGATATCTGATTTGTCGGCGATGGATCCATACTTTATATTACCAATATTGATGGGCGCAACCATGTATTTACAACAGCGTCTGCAGTCGCCCCGCAACGCAAACACATCTGGCAACGATGTTGCCGCCCAGACCCAGCGTATGATGCGTTGGATGCCGATATTATTCACGATAATGTTTGCGTGGATGCCGGCTGGTTTGGTTCTGTATTGGACGATATCGAACATATTTGGCATCATCCAAATGCAGATAATAAAAAAGCAAACAAAATAAAAAAACACTTGCATTTGTGATTGGAACAGTATAATATTCATAACGCTTTAGGGGTTGTAGCTCAGCTGGTTAGAGCGTCTGCCTGTCACGCAGAAGGTCGCGGGTTCGAGCCCCGTCAATCCCGCCAGTATTTACACCGTCGTCAGACGGTGTTTTTCTTTTGTTTAGACGGGGCGAAGAACCCGCACGGGTTCGGAACGCCAGTTGACGAGAACAAGTGTCAACGCAGTTCGAGTCTTACGTAGTGAAAGGGGCCCATTGTGCCGACGCGGCACAAATGGGAATATACAACCCCGGGGTCCCGCCAGTATTTACACCGTCATTTCTGACGGTGTTTTTTTGTTTGATGATAGCGATTGAATTTTTATTTCATATAACATATAATTTAATGGCATGGGGAAAGCCTGTGCGGGGTGTAGAAGCTCATTAAAGGCATCTAAAAAACAGATGAAATCTCCAACCTTGGTTGGAGGGTGGCGGAATACCAAATACGCCACACTATACCTTTATATAGCTTCTAACCTCCAACCGCTTTTGCTTTTCAATTGCGGTTTTTGTTTTAATTTATGGGGGACAGAATATGGACATCGGATTAAGAATTGAACAAATCAGGCAAGAACGCGGAATCCCCGTTCATCAAATGTGCGATAACCTGGCCGTATGTTCAGAACGGGAATATCATAAAATAATAACAGGCCAGGTTCCATTGACTGTATTTCAACAAATCTTGGTTATTATTTCAACCCGTTCGGCTTTGTTCTAAAAAAAATCCCCGGTTGGGGGACTTTTTTATTTAAAATTCAATTTTTCCGTTTGTTGCGACCAAATCAGCCATCATTTCAATTGTGCCACCCGCTTCGCGTACAATCAAATCGCCCGCTGCGATTTCCGCATAGTCCAACGGGTCGGACACATATGCGTCAAACTTGCCCGCCGCAACCCATGCCAAATCCAGGGCAGGGCACCCCGTGCGACGTACATCGCCAATCAATGGGCGCGCGTCTGATGTGTTATATCCAACTGTTAACTCAGATTCTTCGGTCTGGTTCGATGTCTTGATGCGCGCTGAATGGAACGCCGAAAATACATATGCGCCATTGCCCGCTTCGGCATAGTACAGACGTTCATCAATTGGGGAATAAATCAATGCGATTTTCGTTTCGTCATTTGAACGCAACGCCAAAGAAATCGCAAAGTGTGGATTACCACGAACGAAATTTGCCGCGCCCGACAACGCCAACACGAATTCATCGCGTCCATCACCTGTGCGCGAAACATTTGGTGTCAAAAGACCTGCCGCCGGCCGAACCAGCAACAGGTCGCTTAATATACTTTCTTCGATACGGTTTGCGGCCTTTTGTACAAAGTCATGCGCACCACGCAGGGATTGTTGCAGGCTTTCCACTTCGCCGAAATCGCGACGCAACGACGCGCCCGTACGCTGCAGCGCCATAAACATTTTATTTAATTCAGTTGAACCTTTTATCAACAGTTCCATGTCGCCGCCCCCCGTAAAGCAGTATTTTTTAGTATCGAATTAGAAATTGAACCCAGCGAATTTTGATTTAAATTCTGCTGCGCGCTGACCCTTTTCACCTGCGTTTGAACGCTGGCCGGTCCATGCGGAATGGTTCAAGTTATCTGTCGACAAAATCAAGTCTTTTTTAACAGAAGAATACATTTTCACCGTCTTGCCATCTGTGCGTGTGACGTTGATTTCGTGGTATTCTGGATGAATTCCTTGTTTCATAGTATTTACCTTTGTTTGAATTTTAGCCCGCAAATTATACAAGTATTTTTACAGAAATCAAGCAATAATAGCATTTTAATATCGACCAATACACCCCAGATACGAATTTCCGGTTGATTCCAGTACATTTATAAACTGGCCCGGGTTTCGCCCTGAAAACAACGCCAAAATCGTCCCCGCATCGGTCGCCAGCATATCTGCGACTGTTGCGATACTGGAATTCATCTTTTTGAAAAATCCACTGGTTGGGTAAATTTCCGCCGCCAACAACTGGGTTTGACCGCGTGGTTTGGTATTTTTGTTCGATTCAATCACCATCAGTTGGCATTCTGGCGATATAATTAACTTGTCACTGACGACTGCGTCCCCGCCCAACAATTCGCCCCACCAACCGGTCGAACCACAGAATACAGGATAATAAATCGCCGCATTTGGGTTTTCGTTCAAAACCGCGGCAATATCCATATCGTCCGTACACACATCGGGCATAATGCCGGTGGCATTATTGATTACCTTGCGCGCCAACTGGTATTCATTATCCCCAGTCGTTCTGCGTGGCCAATAAAGAATCGGAAACTTTGCTGTCATTGGTATGAATTATATCAGATTCGGAACCCACAAAAAAGGGGGCCAGGTTAAATAAAGCACTTGATTTTTTATTTTTTCATTGTGTCGTACCAATTTTTCAGGTTTTTCCACACAATTTCGATGTTCTTTTTTGTTGTGTCATAGAAACTGGTTGATATCTGAACGCTGAACAAAGTCTTGGACAGCGCAGGAATCATGGTCATAAACATCGCGATGAATATCCCCATCAGCACGATTGTCACCAAACTGTCGTTGCGCAACATCAGCGCATCCATCAAGAATTTCGAATCGTTATTGCTTAGTGCCGCCCCTAATGCCGTCGCGCCGCCCCAATCGCCAAATATTGCGTTCAGAAACATTATCGCAAACGACACAAATACGCCTGTCACCGCCAACCCCAGCGTCCCTGAAATCACATTATCGATAATTCCGCGAATCGTATTCCCGGCCCCCGCCAGTGATATTTTCCACCCCTTGAACAGCCATGCCAACAGCATCAACGGCAACATTATCAAATCCAACGCCAATGTTATAAAGATTTCCAGGAAATACAGCGGTATTGGCAACAACGCCATAAAGAACAACACTAATATCGCCAGTCCCCCAAACAGCAAAATCACATTTGGAAAAATCGGAATCCCCCACATGATGTCATGCATATAATCCGAATCGAATGCCATATTCATCATTGTCCATCCGACCGTCATCCCCAGGCCTGTCATCTGGTGAACGCCGGCCAATTCGCACGCTAAATTGTGGCGCAGTTTGGGCGAAAATGCCCCGCGATTCGCCGCGTCTGCGTCAATTGATACTGGGTCGGCGATTGCGGTCGCAACGACACAGGCGTTAAAATTATCGTCATGAACAACCGCCCGATTCAGCGACAATCCGACATTAAAAATTGGCTCAATCGCGATTTCAGACACCAATCGTGGCAACGGCGCAACCAACATCACCGAAATAAACGCCAACTTCATCAAATGTGTTGTGAACGTATTCGCCACAGACCATGGTTGTTCCACCTTTTGATTCATGAAATTGTCAACCAACCGCCATGCGAACCATATTGCGGATAAAATAACCGCGAACGGTATGATTACATGCCCCAGTGCGCTGTAAATTCGTGGCAGTATATTTGACACTGTTGCCATAATATCCGAAAACATCTGGCACGACCAACAACTGGACAGGAACGAATACGCGTCACTCATATTCACCGGCACACTGGACCGATATATTGAAAAACCGGCAATAACCCCAACGGTTGCGATTCCCCCGATTACCAGTGGTGCCGCCGCCCCCGCCGTGAACGGCAGGAACGATAAAAACGTAATCCAAAATTTTTTTAGACGATTCATTGTTTTTAATTATATCATATTTTGTCCCAAATGTGATATAATTGAAAAGATAAATATAAATCAGAGAATGTATTTTTTCAAAAAAACTCTTTTAGTGCTGATGTTTATGGCGATATTTTGCGCGCCGGTTCCTGCGCACGCCAGTATTGTTGACGCATTAAATTTATCACCATTTGTTCCGATGGTGCTGGACGCGCTGATGATGGTGGCGACGGGCACATACGAATTTTTTGTCGGCACATTGTTGCGCCCCGGTATTATCCAGGTTTTGATTTGGTTGTTCTTGGGTTTTACATTGATGGTCAGTCTGGCGAAAATGTACATACCTAAAAAGTGGTTGGGCTTCATTGGGATTTCGGGCGGTGGCGAATTGGCGGACGGCAAAATCACCGGGATTAAGGTCGTTGAAAACGTCGCAAAACCATGTTTTCGTGCCTTGGTTGCGTCGATTTTTCTGCTTCAGATAAAGCCTGTATTTATGACCGAATGGTTGGTCAATCCCTTTTTACAGTTGGGCGCGGTCTATACCAATGCGATAACCGCCCAGATAAACGCGACCGGCATGTCCGCCCCCGATGTTGAATGTCCCCCAGACATTGTTGCCAAGGCCTGGATTTCCGAAAAATCATGTGAATTTCTGGTTCAGCCTGTATCCGACCTGTCGCATGCGAACAACCAGATTATCAAACGTGGTTTTGATTTTCTGACGACGGGCCTGCGTGGTTTGATTACATTGGTTCCGCACGGCGGCGAAGATTTCTTGAATTTAATAACAGGTATCTTGCTGATATTCACATTTGTGTCCAGTAATGTCTTTATGGCGTTATTGATTATTCAGGGCATATTTAATTTTGGCATGCAGTTGATTTTGTATCCGTTCTATGTCCTGACCTATGTTTTCAAATCCAGTGATAAATGGTTGGACATGTGGCCGGCGTTTGGCGGCCTGACCAAGGCTTTACAACAATTGATTGTCACTATGATTGCGTGTTCGTTCATGCTGTGTATCAACCTGGCGATTATTCGTGCTTTGTTTCAATGGAATTCGTCCGTATTTGTTGCCACCGCCGGGGGCAGTGCGTACAGCAACATCCCCACGGTTGCGAATTCTGCCATGGGTTTTGGCGAACATTCGATTATGTGGCTGTCTGCTATATTGACTTTCTATCTGATGTTACGGATTTTTGATAAAACCCAAGAACAATTGAAAAAATACATCGGCAGTGGCATGGACGGCCTGTATAAACAGGTCACATCCGACGCCAGCACAATGGTGGGTAATGTCAAAAAATGGGGCACATCTGTCGGCAAAGCGGTCGGCTGGATTAAAGGTAAAAAATAACAATGGACAAATGGTTGTCATCTTTGGTGGATTCAACGGTTCAGTGTTGGGGCTGTGGCGTGTTTGATCGCCTGTTCCAAATTGTGTCTGATGCGGCGGCGTTGGTCTATGACAAATTTGCGTTTTTCTGTGTTATTTTGTTCTGCGTAATGTTTTCGTTTTTTGTGATTAACGCGGTTTGGAAAACTGTTCGTGGCAATGTATCTGACCCACTGTACGAAAAATCGATTCAGCGTGTATTTATCAACGCGATTATCTGTATTGGTCTGTTGGGTATGGGGGTTGCGTTGCCCCGGTTTATATCAACGGTCACATTTGAACCCGTCGCCCAGGTTGCCCAGACATACACCGCCGCGATGGTGAATCTGGATAACGAAACAATCGCAGAAAAAGTGACCTATCAACCCCAGCCTATGTCGGACAATGGTTTTTATCGCCAAGAGTTGCGTGACAAAATCATTATGCTGATGAAGACCACAATCACCCAATTTCAATCTTATATGAAACTGGGAATCGCGGTTATGGATTCTGCGTTCACATGGCGTGCACTGTTGGGCGTGGGCAGTTTGATTAAGCATATTATTTTATTTGTAATAGGTCTATATCTGACGTGGAGTTTTTTCAAACTTTTCTTTCGCTATTGTTGTTATTTCGCAGATATTATCATTGCGATGGCATACTTTGCGTTTTTCTTTCCGTTGTCATTGATGCTGTTTGCGTTTAACGGTGCCGACAATGTTCCGAAATGGTTTGGTGGCCTGGGCAAAACGGTTGGTGTTAACCAGTTCAAGAATTTGATAAACGCGATTATTACATTGGCGTCCGCGGTTATTACCTATACAGTTATCATGGCGATTATTGCGAAGTTCTTTGCCAACCCCGATGTATCCAGTGCTGATTTAATGAACGCAATCACGACGGGCGAAATCTTTGACGCAGACCTGGACATGACGAACGTCGAAGCGATGACCCTGACCAGTTGTGTCGTATTGGTGTATGTGCTGAACTTTCTTCAGGGGCAAATCCCCCAGGTCACAAAAATGGTTCTGTCCGTATTCGGTGTCAGCGAAGAAAAACAGTTAAGTGAAACGCTGGCAAATGATATGATGCAATTAACCCAGAACGTTGTCGATACAACTAAAAAAATCGGTGAAAAAATAATCAGCGGTGGCGAAGACAAGGACAAAGATAAAAAATAATGCTAAAATCGAAATTGATTTTGATTGCGGTTCGTTTTCTGATGGGTGCGATTGCGCTGGGGCTGGGCATTTGGTATTTGTCGTCATCGCTTGGCGGCGCGGCATTGACATATACCAGTATGGGGAACTTTCTGACGGCGGCGGGCGTTGAAAATGGTGATATCGCTGGTGCCAACGGATGCTTTATGTGTCGCTATATCGCAGACCTGTTTTCCGTTATTGGTGATGCGACCGAACGCTTCTGGACATTGATGGTGGACAACCTGTGGGTTTTGATGGTAATTGGTTTTGGAATTTTTCTGTTTATCCACACGGCCCAGTATATATTTGACCACGCCAAGAAAACTATCAACTATGAAAAACCCACCGAACACAAGATTGAATTAAAGGCCTGGTGGGACAAGGTTTGGAAACTGGGCATCCGCCTGGTGGTGGTTGGTGTTCTGATGGGGGCGCTGGGGATGGGTGGCACCACAGCATTGCGCAGTGTGTCGCAAATAACAATAACGCCTGTGCTGTATGTTGGCTCTGAATTGGGGATGATGGCGACCGGTGTGTCCAATGCGGCGCAATGTGGCGCGCTGGAAAATCACGACACCGGCGACACTGGCGACATATTGAACCCAATTATGCAACCTTTCATGTGCGTTATGGGCAATATCAACAGTGTCATGTTGGCGGGCGCGGCCGGTGGTTTTGCGCTGATGAATTATGCCTGGTTGGATATGGGGGGCGGCGCGTTCACATGGCTGGCTGGGTTAACATTGGTGCTGATGTTCTTGATAATTGGATTTGACCTGTTTTTCCAGATATTGTCCATTGTATTCAAATTGGTGTTCATAATAATATTCTTGCCATTATTGCTGGCGGCAACCGCATTCGAAGGCACCTGGTCCAAGGCGAACAAACTGCTTAGCAATGCGATTGGTACACTGGTATCGTCGGCCATACGAATTGTTGCGATTACATTAAAGGTTCTGGTTATCTATGCGACTGTGTCGTTCACGGCCGACATGTATTTCCCTGGTCCCCGTGATGGATATACATCGATTTTACCACCTATGATGGGGATGACTGCTGAAAATCCAGATGTCCAAACATTGTCCGTAATGAATGTTTTTGCCACCTGCGAATCTGTCGCATTGGTTGACGGCGAAATGGACAAAGATAAATTCAAAAATTGCTTTACCGCCCGTCGCGCCGAAGTCGAACGCGAATATCCTGGGGCATTTGATTTTCTGTCCGATGGTTGGGATTTCTTGTTGATGATGGTGTTCTTGTTCTTCTTGTACTATTACGCGGTCAGCCCGAAAATCGACAGTTTATTGCCCAAGGGTTCTGTAAAACTGCCAATCCCTGGCGCAGGTGCCAATGTATCCACCGGGGAACAGTTTGACTATGGCGCGTGGATACACGACCTGGGGCAAAAGATTTGGGCGGTCCCGGTCCAGATAACCGAAAAAATCACCAAAGCGATGGGAACCAAGGAATAATGAAATCGTTGCGTAAAATTTTGTCCAAAATATTTGTTGCGGTCTTGGCGACCGTATTGGTGACATCTGCGTTTGGTGCCACGGCAAATTTGCCGATGGGTGATATTGGTGATCACGGCACATGGGCGACGGAAAACAATCGCGAAAAACTTCTGACGAACATCACCCATGATGTCGAACAGTTCAGTGGCGATTTTCAAAACCAGTTGGTTCGTGATTATGTCCCCTTAGAGGCAAAAATTGGTCTGGCCTTTATGAATGCGCTGTCGTTTATTTCGGACATCTTGGATTCATCGCTGGTGCGCTTTGTGATATTGTTTATGTTTATTGCGTTTGCGTTTTGGATTGCGTTTGAAACCTATAACACAATGAAAAGTGGCAAAGGCGACATACCAAAACTGTTGCTGGAAATTGTTAAAAAGGGCACCGTAATTGCCGTCTGGGTTATAATATTGCGTTTTGGGCCGGCTAAATTGTTTATGTGGGTGATGGGTCCGATTGTCAGTGTTGGTACATATGTTTCGGATTTAATTTTGGGTGCTGTCGCCGAAAGTGCCGGTGCCGACCTGCCAAACACATGTGCGGCAATTCGCGAATATGCGGTTGCGCACACATCGGCAAACAATATCGTTGATGCGACTGCGGCGGCGGATATGTTGTGTGTTCCGACGCGTATGTCTGGATTCTGCTATACAGCAATTGCGGCGGGTTGGAAATGGATTGCGTCCGGCATCGGAACCAGTGCGTTTTCTGTCGTTGGCGGGATTGTATTTATTGTTTCCTTTATTGGACTGGCGTGGAAATTTGCGTTTATGGCATTGGGCGTAATTGCGGACCTGTTCTTGGGTGTTATGATGTTGCCGTTCACCGCCCTGACGCAAACCATAGGCAGTACATCGTACAAAGGTATCGCCGGCAATATATTTAACCAGTTTTTGGGGATATTTTCTGCGGAATCGTTGGATAAACAGATTGAACGTTTTGTTCAGTCGGCGTTATATTTTGTATCGCTGTCAATTGTTGTTGCTTTCTGTGCGGCAATGATGTCCGGTGTGATTGATACAGACCTGGCGTCGCGTGTCCCGAATTTAAACCCTGGTGGATTCATTGAAACATTATTGGTGGTGGCGCTGACCTGGTGGTTCGCCAGCCGTGGCACCGAAATCGCAGGCAAACTGGGGGGCAGTATCACGACTACGGTTGGCGACCAGATGCGCGGTGATGTGACAACGCTGTGGAACAAAACATACGGCACCGCCAAAGATTGGTGGAAAATCATCCGCACCGGCAAGAAATAAAAAATCCCCCGATTGGGGGATTAAAATTTACCACAACTTCACACGTTCCCCCGGCAGGATATACATCGCATCCACCGGTGTGATATTGAACGCTTTGTACCACGCGTCAATATGTGGCAGAATCCCATTAACGCGATTTTTACCCAGCGAATGTTCGTCCACCTTGGTCAGGCGAATTTCTTCGTCCGGACGAATGTTCTGGGCCCATGCGCCGGCATACGCGATAAAGAATCGCTGGTCCGCACTGATGTTTTCTGCGTCACCTGTTTGGGTACCAAACTTTTTATATGCGTCAAACGCGATTGACACGCCACCATAGTCTGCCAAATTTTCACCCAGTGTAAATTCACCGTTGGCATTTATTTCTTCGTTGATTTTAATTTTGTTAAAAAATTCCTTCATCACATTTGCGCGCATATCAAAACGCGATGAATCTAATTCTGTCCACCAATCGGTCATATTTCCGTCTTTGTCAAAATGACGGCCTGAATCATCAAATCCGTGTGTCATTTCGTGCCCGATAACTGCACCAATTGCGCCATAGTTAAACGCATCATCGGCCGCCATATCAAAAAATGGATATTGTAAGATTCCGGCTGGGAAACAAATTTCATTAGTGGATGGGTCGTAATATGCGTTCACTTCGTGCGCGTTCATATACCAGATTGACGGGTCTTTTTCTTGACCGATTTTTTCAATCCAGAACGCATCTTCGAATTGCGCAACACGAATCATATTTTCCCACAGCGAATCGTTTTTGATTTCCAATTTGGAATAATTGCGCCATTTATCTGGATATCCGATTTTTGCGCGGAACGTTGACAGTTTTTCCAACGCCCGTTGTTTTGTTTCATCTGACATCCATCCCAGGTTTTCGATGCGCGCCGCATACGCCCGCTGTAAATTCTTGACCAGTGTCAACATGCGTGCCTTGGCATCCGCCGAAAAATATTTTTCGACATACAACTGTCCGACCCCTTCGCCCATGGAACCGTCAATCATACTGACTGCGCGTTTCCAACGTGGTTTTGGTTCCTTTTGACCGGCCATTGTGCGGTTATAGAAATCGAACGAAATATCATATGTTTTGTCATCCAGCACAGTATCCGCCGCACTAACAATACGATATTTCAAATATGTTTTAATCAATTCAAAATCAGTATCGTTCATAATTGCGATTGATTCTGCGATTGCTTCTGGCTGGGCAACATTGATAAACTGTGCCGCCGTCGCACCACGCGCCGATAAAAATGAATCCCAGTCAAATCCAGTAAATTGTTCTTTGATTTGTTCAATACTCATCTTGTGATAGTTCGCATGTGGGTCGCGCAACTTTTCCTTGGGATAGAACGACTTTGCCATGCGTTCTTCCAACGCATACAGTTTATCCACATCGACCGCGATACCAAAATTTGCCATCTGTTTTTTTATAAACTCTTTATACTTTTTGCGAATTTCAACAGACTTGGCATCTGTATCAAAATAGTAATCGCGCGACAGACCCAATCCGCCCTGGCCAATATTATACAGGAAATGTTCGCTGTCTTTTTCATCCAATGCCACCCCGTCGCCCCAGAACGCCGACGAAAAAGTAAATGATTTACCCATATATGATTCCAAGTCTTTGCGGGTCAGTTTATCAATTTCATCCAACTGTGGCTGAACCGGTCGCACGCCATCGGCATTTAACTTTTTTTCATCCATCGCAATCTTATACAGCATCCCAATTTTGCCGTCATCATTTTCGGCAATTTCACGTGTCCGTTCCAGGTTCGTATTGCGCAAAACTTCGAACGCACCATATCTGGAATAGTCGTCTGGAATCGGATTGTTTTTTTGCCATCCGCCATTTGCGTATGTATAAAAATCATTACCTGGCTTTACTGTCATATCCATGTTTTCTAATTTTATACCTGCCATTACTGCCTTCTCCTTTGTGTAAAAATGTGCCCACACGATTGTCGCAACAACTGCGATAATCCCGATAATATTCCAGAATTTACTGTCCATCTTATTTCACCAAATTTACTGTTACTTCATCCAGAATCAGCATCCCTTGGGGTGTTGCTGAAATTCGATTATTGTTTATTTGAACGTACGCCGGATTGTCGCGCGCCCAGTCCATATCAATACCGTTTTTTATTGTATCTGTCAACTGACAACCGCGCAACGTACGCAACCCCGTCAGAACCATTTCCACCGCGCGCATATCGTCGCTTATTGCGTCAAACTGACCGTTGTTTCCCGACTGTTCGTACCACACGCCGTCCATAAAAACGCGTCCCGCCGCCCCGCGACCAATCCCGATGTATGGTTGCCCATCCCAAACATTTTGATTGTGCCGACATTCGTCCCCAGGCGCGGCATAGTTTGATACTTCGTACCGCGGCAACATCAATGTTTCGCCGATTGCCAAATACATCTGTGCCATTGTGTCGTTGTCCGGCATTTGTAAATTCATTTTGTCAAATGGCGTACCTGGTTCAATCGTCAATTCGTACATTGAACAATGTCGCAGCCCCAATCTGTTTATCTGCGTACACATTTTTATTACATCGTCCACCGTGTCGCCTGGCAGTCCATAAATAAAGTCCGCCGATACTCGCAAGCCCATATTTTGCGCAATATCAACCAATCTCAACGCGTCTGCCACATTGTGTCGCCGCCCCAGGAATTTTAATTTTTCATCATCCAAACTTTGTACCCCAATCGACAGCCGGTTCACCCCCGCCACGCAAAACGCGCGCAGTTTTTCTGCGTCCAATGTACCTGGGTTTGATTCAATTGTGATTTCGGCGTCTGACAACAGATTAAAATTTTCGCGAATTGTATTTATGATTTTTTCAAAACATCCAACCGGCATCAGCGACGGCGTTCCCCCACCAAAAAATATCGTTGGAATATCAATTTTGCCTAACTTTTGCGCCCAGACCATAATTTCGCCACAAATATCATCGGCGTATTTGCCCCAGTCTGGTGCCGCGCACGCCACCGACATAAATGCACAGTAATTACACTTGGACATACAGTACGGAACATGAATATAAAGATTATGTGGCAAATTTTTCATATTGACCACATTGTACACCCCCCAAACTTATACGCAAGGGGGAAATGAAAATACTTTCACACGGTCAAAATTTATGTTATAATAAACGCAACGATATTCATATGAAGGCAGGGAAGGTTTCATTTTTATCGCTGATTTTTGCGCCTTTCGTCGCGTTCGCCGCGAACGAAGGTGTGCCGTCGTACTATCAGACCCAGTCTGCCCAAACCGCGAATCAGGCATCATACGGTCGCTATGCGGACCAGGGTTATACAAAATACGTTGGCAAATCTGGCAATAAACAGGTTGTCGGTTCCCGTACCTATTCGTACCAGGTTCCGCGCCCCCAGGAAATGCCCACATTTACCGGCACTATGACGACAAACGGTATTGCGGTGCCGGCGCAGTCCGAACCGGCAACATCAATCTATGCGGGCTATTCCCGTCGTTTTTCAGACTTTGAATTTGAAACGGGCGTAAATTCCATTTTGGAATGGGATGACATGATTTGGAACGAAATCCGCGTTGGTGCCCGTCATAATTTCAGTCTGCGCGATTTTGATTTATCTGTTTATGGTGAATATGCGTATGGTGATATGTCGCATGGCGGTCTGTCCATGGACTATGACCTGAAACCGTTCGAAGCGCGCTATCCAGAATACGGCATCTTTACAATTTCTATGGGTGACCAATCTGGGCGCAGTAATTATTTCCGCTTTGGCATATCGGCGCATCATATTT
Organism: Candidatus Enterousia sp.; assembly: GCA_045546195.1. GTDB lineage: Bacteria > Pseudomonadota > Alphaproteobacteria > Rs-D84 > Rs-D84 > Enterousia. Next base: position 120,480 of record JAZQCH010000010.1, on the reverse strand, counting down.
GGGACATTGGTGGCTGGAAATTGTCACCAACATTTGGTTATGAAATCTTTAAGCATAACCTGGAAATGTCCAATCATTATTATCCAAATCCCGGGGTATATCTGCCATTGATGACCCAGGATGGTTTCTATGTGTTCGGTAATGAACTGGGCGAATATTTTGCGGTACCGATTGAGGCCACGCCCCCCGAAGACTGGTACCAGGTTTGTATGTCCCCCGAAGATATCAAGGTCGTGACAAATTCAATCAGTGCGTCTGGTTCGGTCAATGGTTTCCCGTATCTGGGTGATTCTTTGGCGACGGGCGATTATAACATAAGCATGGGTACGATTCCATGGGGTGTCACATCGGGCGAATGTGTTATTATTGGTGGTGACGGTCCCATCGTTATCGAAGGTACCACCCACATCTACAACACCACCTGGTCTGGTTTTTATGTCGGGCTAGAGGTTGAAAAACAAATGACCCTGCGCGACAAATTGCGCCTGTATATGCAGGTTGGGCTGCCCAAATATTCATCCGAAGGTATCTGGCCAAATCGTACCGACTGGCAACAGAACCCCAGTTTCCTGGACGAAGGCAGCAATGGCGCATACTCTTATGCCGCGGAAATGGAATACAATTACAAACTGTCCGACCGTGTACAGTTGTCGTTAAAGGTTGATACAAATTTGTTCCATGTTGGCAAAATCGGTGGTGAATTGTATGTCGCAGAATACAGCCAATACGTCATCGACGAAGAAGGCCAGTATGTAATGACCGATGTTTATGATGACCAGGGCAACGTGTACTATGTACCATTACTGGAAACCGTTCCGGCACATACCGAAAAAGTTTCTGATTCATTAAAGCACGCCACATGGCAATCTTTTGGAATCCATCTGGGTGTAAAATACGCATTTTAATCATACGGGGGTACAATAGATGAAAAGAATCACAGGGTGGCTGTGCGCTGCTGTGTTTTGTTTGCCGTTAACTGCGTTTGCGGACCGTGGCGCGTTTGATACGACGCGCTGGTATGAAATGCTGGATGTTGTACGCACGCGCGCCGCGTCTGAAAATATATCTGAAAACGTGATAAACGAAACATTAAAATACCCGTCTTTTATCCCGTCAATTGTGCGCAGTGACACAAACCAGTCTGAATTCAAATTAACGCTGGACGGCTATCTGGCACGCACGGTAAATCAAACCCGTGTGTCTGATGGTCAAAAAATGCGTCGTCGCTATCCAACATTATTGTCGCGTGTGGAAACTAAATACGGTGTGCCACCACACATAATGTTGGCATTTTGGGGTATGGAATCGAATTATGGCGCGGTTAAGTCCCGTCATAAATTGACCGATGCGTTCTTTACCCTGATGTACGACGGGCGTCGTGAAACATTTTTTACGAACCAGTTAATCGCCCTGATGAAAATCGCAGACAAAAACAAACTGGATATAAATTCCATATCTGGTTCCTGGGCGGGCGCGATGGGACATTTTCAGTTTATCCCAACGACACTTACCCAGTACGGTGCCGACGGCAACGCCGATGGTCGCATTGACATAATCAACAACATATCCGATGCGATGTTCAGTGCGGGAAATTATCTGAACAAACTGGGGTGGAATAAAAACGAACGCATTGTTCGTCGTGTTATACTGCCGGGCGATTTTGATATATCATTGCTGGATGGCAAAACCAAGTTAACACTGCCCCAATGGGCGAATCTGGGTGTGATGAATCCAGACGGCACCCCAATCCCACAAAACGATATGACGGCGGGTCTGGTCGCAGATGTTGCCGCAATTGAATCTGCGCGTGCCGACGCCATCGCCACTGCCGCCATGGACACAGACGTTGCCCCAATGCCTGTGATAACAGCTTATCTGACTTATCCAAATTTTTATCGTATAAAGCGGTGGAATAATTCCAACTGGTATGCGATTGCGATTGCGGAATTGGCGGATAAATTACACTAGTTTCTGCGATTGTATATCAGTGTGTCAATATCACCTTTTAATTTTTTTCGCCATGCGTGTCGCACGTTGTGAAACGGCACAAACCGGCACACCCCGTTTAACAGACCGCATTTCCACGCATACTTGACCCATCGTTCGCGTGGCACGCGCAGCGCATATTGTGAAAATATCGTGCCGCATAACTTTTCATTACCAACGGTTGTGTTGTTGCCCTGTGCGTCTTTTTCTGCGGTATGTAAATCATATCGAACAATATTTGGCGCGACGATGGTCTTGATTGGGGTGTGCTGATTTTCCATATGTTGAATAATTAAAAAATCAATATTCTTGCCCATCTTGTCACATAACTTTTTGGCGAACCCCGCCCATTGTTCATTTGTTGTGTCGTGATAGTGTGAAAACCACACCAACAACACGCGTTCTTTGTCGCGAATATTTTGATAAAATCTGTTTATACGCCGTTGATATTTTTCAGCGACCGCATCAAATGATTTTTCCAATGGCGCGCCCGCCACAAAGTCATGATAAAAATATAATCCCGTTCGTTTGTTTTTATAGTAATCGCATTTTTCGTCGTTAAAAATACTTGGGTCTTTTTCGACAAATTCAAAATCATCAAAATTCATAAACCCATCAAAATCATTTAATATCATATCAAACCGCATATGCGCCGGCACACTGGTCAGCCAATCCAGCGGCCCCGACACAACCCGCAGCCGATGTTTGCTCAGATACATGCTGCACGCGCAGTCGTGCCCAATTGAATAAACGATATCATATTTGTTGTGCATATATCTTCTCCCTCGGTTTATCTTAAATGTTTTTTTATAAACTCTTTTTTGTCTGCGCTGTGTGGAATCCAGAACGCCAACCCACACACCAACCATCGTGGTCCAACCCATGCCTCAAAATTGTGTGATGGGTTTTGATTGTGGCTGCGCTTGTGTACAAACAACAGTTCATCGCATTGTCTGTGTTCGCCCGGCGTGTCAAACATTGGCGTCGTCTGAACCCCGCATTTCCATGCGGCCCAGTTGTATGACAATTGGTCGCGCTTGGAATAATCCCGAACCATGCGCCACCATCTGCGCTGGACGCGTTTTATCTGCTTGTCGTTATGCCGACGCAACATAACACATGTTTCGTTTAGTCCGTTTCCGCGCGGATATCCTGAAAATTTCAATCGTCGCATTTCTTGATTCACAGTGTTTTTGTTATCAATTTTCAGTTCTTTTATCTTTTCCGCTTCGTCAAAGATGCATCTGCGTTCGGGGTGGGGCGGAATACATATTTTATCCCCCCGCCGAATAAATTTTTCCAACCGTTCAAAAAATTCAGGCCGCATAATCACAATATTTCCATCAATCCACAAACTGATGTCATATTCTGGAAACAATAAATCGGCGTTAATTTTGTGCCACCGTGCGTTCTTGACATTGCTAGATTCGTTGTACTGTAACGGCCGTATCGTCCAATGCGTGTATTTATCCATGCTTAACAGATATTGATTGTCTGTGAACATCACATATTGCCATGTGTCATCTACATACACATGTGCACACGCATCGTCGTATTCGCCAGTAATACACGTGTAAATTACTTTTTTAATCTCAGTCATGTTTAATCCGCGCCAATTGGATAAAATCGAACAGATATATTTTTGTCTGTCCATGCTTGTGCTTGATTTTGATAAATGGTATAAACCCAAACAGTTTAATCCACCGTGTCTGACGCATTGGTTTATGGCGTTGTTGCCATTTCCACTCGTCATAATAAATTGGATATTGTGCGCGTGCGTTTGCGACAATAATCGGCGGTATATCATACATCTTTTGCCAATGTCGCAGTGTTGTATTATCACCCGTCCAAACATATTTCAGAACCACATCCGTTAAATTATGAAAACAGGTATGTGGTATCAAATCAATGAACAGCATACGGTCTTCGCACGGCGACCAATTTTCATTATACCGTACCCCTGAATTTATCAGCACCGATTTTCGTATCATACATCCCGAATGAACCGGATTACACACATATGTTTCATTGACCAGCGATAATTTAATATCGTGGTCGTGTATTGGTCGCCGTGCGGTTTCGTGTTCCGCACCATCACGAATTTCGATAACATTTCCGCCCACCGCACCGATGTGTGGATTTGCGTCTAAAAATCCTGCTTCTAATTCAAACCGGTTTGGCATTGAAATATCATCATGGTCCGCCACCGCCAGGTATTCCCCCCGCGCCAATTCAATCAGTTTATTTCGCGATTTTGTAATCCCTAAATTTCTTTCATTTTCCATATATTTTATTCGTGCATCTTTATACGAATTCACAATTTGTTTCAGTTCTTGGTTATCGGGACTGTCGTTTAATAATAAAAATTCAAAGTCCCCGTATGTCTGACTTAAAATACTTTCAATCATTGCGCGCAAATCATCGGGTCGCGTGTTGTACATCGGCGTTAAAACAGATATTTTTGGTTTGGTCATTTTTTGTCACCCCGCATGTTTTTTATAAAATCAATAATCTGAATCAGGTTTTTGTGTGGCCTGATTTCCCCCAGAACCAATCCGCGCCCATACGCGCGTACACGCCCCGCCGGCGCCCCCATATCAAAGCACGCGATTGGCAACCCCATACTTATCGCCTCTGACGTGGTGTATGAAAATGTTTCCGGCCAAATGGACGGTATAAATACAATATCTGTATTATATTTTTCCATAAGTTTTGGTAATTGCTTGGCACGATATTTTCCATGAACGGTAATGTTGTCGGGGGCATTTTTCATTTCGCCAACAATAATAATATTAACGTTATCTGGTAATTGCGTGGCGATGTCGCGAATAACACCGGCGCCCTTTTGATATGAAATATTCCCCAGCACAACAATATTTATCCCGTCATGTGGTTTAATTTTTGCGCGCCGATAATTTTGAACGGTGTGTGGAATAATTTTTATTTTTGGTTTTATCACTGGGTACGCGCGCACAAAAATATCAGCAATTGGTTCGGCGAACAAAATAACTTCGTCCACTGTATTTTCAAAAAAATCGCCCCACGCCCCGCGCCACGCGCAAATGGTCGTCGCCCCTGATTTCAGTACATTGTGTGATATCTGATTATCTGCCAGTCTTTTTTGCCCCCAGCATTTTTCGCACCCACCCACATACATTAAATCGCAGTATTTTTCATCACAGTTCATCAAATTAAAACTGGGGCATATTGCCTGGAAATCGTGTCCACGAAATGACACGCGCACCCCGCCGCATCTGTGTTTAATCCGCGCGACAATTTTCAGCATATCTGTTGTGTTTTTATACGCCACCAAGTTATTTACAACGATTTCATGTAGCCCCAGACCGCATAAAAAATCCGCGATTTCGTCTAAGTTATATGTGGTGTATATTCTGTGTCGATTGTGCGCAAATGTCAGGTGATATAATTCTGTCCTTGGAAAATATTGTAATCGCAACACATCGTATTTTTTTCTCAGCACTTTAAATTGTCGCTTTGAATATACTTCTGTTCCGCCACCCAACGCATGGTCAATCCATAAAATAATAGGGCGGCCCGAAAATCCCCGTGAAAATGTATTCAGGTTGTTTTTATATTCCGCCCACCACAGCCGCAGACGCGCCCGCATTGGGCGACGAATTGACGCAACCGGAATTAAAAAACACATAACATTTATAACTATGTTCATGCGCGCTAATCCTTGAATTTAACCAGTGGAATACAGTCAAATAATAACGCCCACTTATTTTTAATTTTCAACAACGGAATTTTTCCAAACAGTCGCACCCGCACCCGCCGCAGTTGCCGTTCAAACGCCAATCGATACATCGGATACTTATTACAAATTTGAATTTTTATTGATTCATGTGCGATTGCCATCTGATTGTGTCGCAGACTGGATGTGTTTCCCGCGTCGCATCGATATTCCACCAACACTTCCTGGATGTTGTGAAAATCTGTACAGTCCATCAATCGTCCCCACAGCCGATAATCTTCGGCGGGCGAATATTGTTCTTCGTATCGTATGTTATTATCACTCAGTACAGATTTCCGTATCATCGCACTGGTATGCATAATTGCGCACACATCGGTCAGTCGAATTTTTATATCTGTGTCATATTCTGGATTTTTGCGAATAAAATCTTTGTCCCCGAACCAGTGCGCCCATGCACCCACCACCCCGACATATGGATTTTCATCCAGAAACCTTACCTGTTTTTCCAGTCGTGTTTTGTGTGAAATATCATCGTGGTCAAATATTGCGATATATTTCCCGCGTGCCAAATCAATCAGTTTGTTTCGCGATTTTGATATCCCGATATTTTCATCGTTTTTTTCATACCGGATGCGTTTATCTTTATATGACAGAACCAATTTTTCCAGTTCTGTATTTTCTGGACTGTCGTTCAGAATAATAAATTCAAAATCTGTATATGTCTGATTAAGAATCGATTCAATACATTGGCGCAGGTGCGCATGATTTGTATTATAAATTGGTGTTAATACCGATACTGTTGGCATTATCCCGGCCCCTTTGCTGCTTTTTTGATTCAGCATAGTCACTTTTTATCCCCTACGCACTAGGACAATATTCCACCACGCCCACCAAAAATTCTGTATAAATAAAAACATTGAATATTGGGCGTTTGTTTGGTATTCTGTTCCCATAGATTTGTATTAAGGGATATATTTATGGCAATTAAAGTCCGTGATTTCGAAGTAAGATTAACACGCAACAAAGAAGAACGAAAACAGGTTCGTCAACTGCGCTACCAGGTCTTTTGTCTGGAAGAGGGCGCCACCGCCACCGAAGAACAACGTGCCCTGGGCGAAGAATACGATGCCCACGATCGTTTCGCAGAATACATGGCGGTTTTCCATAATGGCCGTGTTGTTGGTACATATCGTATTATTGACCGAAACGCTGCGGAAAAAATGGGCGGTTTTTATACAGAATCTGAATTTAATATTACCAAGATAAAAAAATATCGTGGCAATATTGCCGAAATGTCGCGTGCGTGCGTCGCGGCTGAATATCGTGAAAATGCGTTGGTTATGCGCCTGTTGTGGGCGGGACTGGGCGAAATGATTGTCCGTCGCAAGATTGGGGTGCTGTTTGGTGTTGCGTCGTTTGTTGGGACAAAACCTGCGCGCAGTGCCCAGGCTATATCCTATCTGTACTATAACCATTTAACGCCACTTCGTCTGCGTGCGACGGTAATACCTGAAAACTTTGCGGATGGTGTAAATCCAAAACTGTCACGCATGAATATATTGCCACGCGAATTTGTTGATGCGGCGGACGCGAAATCTGAAATGACCCCATTGATTAAGGGGTACCTGCGTCTGGGGGCCACATTTGGCAAGGGGGTATTTGTTGACGCACCATTTAATTCATACGATGTTTTCGTAATGATTGAAACGCGCAAAATGGACGCAGCATATCAAAAGCATTTCTTGGGTCGTGAAAACGCATTGGGCAATCCCGATGACGATCGTGAAAATATTATCAAGACCGTCGGCAAAATCATGACTTTCCCGGTTGTTGGCCCGTTCAAGGTCGTGCGTGCTTTTGTTGAATTCCTGTTGCGCGAAGACGCCGCCGACGCCGAATATATCGAAGACAGTGATAAAGAAGAGCTGGCATAACTATGGCAAAACCAAAAATACGCAAACAGAATATTTTTAACACAACCACAGCCGCAATAAAATTCGTGCTGTTCTGGGTAATGGTTGTTATCCAGTTGCCGATTTTAATCTTGTTGCCGCGTCGCTGGGCGGTTCAATACATGCCGGTCTTTATGTGGTTTTTGGTAAAACTGGGCGGGATTAAGGTTGTTGTTCACGGCAAAATATCCGATGCGCGTCCACTGATGGTCGTGTCCAATCATATATCTGTGTTTGAAATTGCGACTTTCCCATTTGCCTTTCGCGGCAGTTTTATTGCCAAAAAAGAAATGGAAAACTGGCCATTGGTTGGTTGGGTTGCGAAAAAGTTTGGTGTAATCTTTGTTGACCGTCGTCCGTCGCATGCGCGTGATGCGTTGGCGGTTGTACAAAAAACAGTCCAGACTGTAAAATACCCAATGATTTTATTTCCCGAAGGTACCACAACAAACGGCGCATATGTAAAACCGTTCAAAAGCACACTGTTCAATTTTGTTGAAAATTCAAATGTCACGGTCCAGCCTATGGCGATGCACTATCGCTATCGCGACGGCAGCCCAATTGACGAACAAACGCTGGCTGACCATTTTGCGTATTTTGATAATAAAAAAATAGATATGGGGCCACGGTGTAAGCGTGAACGTTCTGCCTTTGGCCAGGTGTTTCACATCATGATGCTGGGCGGATTTATGGTTGAAATTACATTATTGCCACCACCGCCCCTGGCGGGTATGGACAGAAAGCAGATTGCCGACGTTCTGCACAAAATCGTGTCGGAAAAATACATGGAATTAAAAGATAAAAATAATAATTAGAAAGAGATTACAAGAAATGAAAATAGAAAATTTATGTGTTCGTCGTTTAATCGGCGATGTTTCTGGGGCAACCACACACGGTCATAAAATGGCGGTCAAGGGTGGCTATATTTATCAAACTTTCCAGGGTGGCTATACATTGACCCCGCTGGGCTGGCGCGTTGTTCGCAATATTGAAAATATTATTCGCAGTGAAATGGATGCGATTGACGGCCAAGAAATTTTGATGCCTGTTGTATCTGGGGCGGACATTTGGCGCGAAAGTGGGCGTTATGATACGGTTGACGTTCTGGCAAAGTTCAAAGGGCGTTCGGGGGCAGATTATGTGTTGAATCCCACACACGAAGAAGTTGTTGTTGATTATGTAAAATCTGTTCTGGAAACTTATCGTCAAATGCCATTTATGGTGTACCAGATTCAGACCAAATTCCGTGATGAATTGCGTGTTCGTGCGGGACTGATTCGCACCCGTGAATTTATAATGAAAGATGCTTATTCGTTCCATGAAACCCAGGCGGATTTGGAACAATATTATAATCGTTGTCACGATGCGTATGGTCGTATTTTTGCGCGTTGCGGTCTAAAAAATGTTGTCAGTGTGATGTCATCTACCGGTGATATGGGTGGCAGTGTTGCGCACGAATTCCAATTGGTCAATGACATGGGCGAAGATACATTATTCCTGTGCGACTGTGGTTTCAGCACTAACAAAGAACTGATTGACGAAGAAACAGAATGTTGCCCAAAGTGCGGCAACAAGATGCGTCGTGTCCGTGGCATAGAAATTGGGAATATATTCCAACTGGGGACCAAGTATTCTAAATCTATGAATCTGACCTATACCACAGCGGACGGCGAATCGAAAAATCCAATTATGGGTTGTTATGGTATCGGTGTTGGTCGAACCATGGCGGCAATTATCGAAGAAAGTGCCGATGACAAGGGCCCAATTTGGAATATGGCAACCGCCCCATTTGCGGTCGAAGTTATTGGATTGCCAGACAAAGATGGCAAAACATTACCATTGGCCGAAGAAATTTATAATAATTTAAAGTCTGTGGGGATAGAGGCGTTATTAGACAATCGTGATGCGCGCGCAGGTGAAAAATTTGCCGATGCCGATTTGATTGCTGCGCCAATTCGTTTGATTGTTTCTGCCAAGAATTTGGCAAATAACGCCTTAGAGGTCAAATATCGTGTTAATGATGTTGATACATCTGAAATGAAAACATCGTTTGGCTTGGATACTTACATGTCTGAAACGGCCGATGCGATATTAAAATTACTTGGCAAATAAAAAAACGGGGCGATTGCCCCGTTTTTTATTTTTGTAATAATTTGATTCGCCACATCACGTTTTTCAGGCTTTCGTATGTCTTGTCGTATTCCCGGGCAAAGTATTCATAGTCGCCCCTGGATTGTTCGGCAATATCGCCGCCATACAAATTTGGTGTCATATTGATTTCGCATGCGTCCATATTGTATTCCAGCGATGCCAGACGGCTTTCCAACGCGGCGCGTTCTGATTCCAGTTGTTGTAATTCTGGGGCGATTTTAATCTGGTGACATGCGTCCTTGTACATCGCATAGAATTTATCGGCATGCCCCATTTGTGCGGCCGCGTTATTTCCGCGATTGATTTTCGCACGAATTGCCGACGCCTGGATTTCATAGTCCGCCATTTCCTGTTCGGCTTCCAGTGTATCATTACGGTCGTATCGATTATTTTCGATAAAATATTGTAATGATGAAATGTATTCACAAATCACAGGTTCTTCCTGGGCGGCGCGTTTTCCAGCGTCCACTGCTGCGCGCAACGGTTTTACCTTGTAATCCATAACAGATTTCAAGATATGAATAACGTTCATCGAAACTTTTTTCTTTGTCTTTGGCATTCTACCCTCGTTCACTTACACATGATAATATAGTACACAAAACGCGTTTGTCAAGGTGTAAAAACGGGGGTAACATAAATACCCCCGTTATAGCAGTTATATCCTTTTACTGTTCTGCGCGGGTGAACGCCCCATGGTCTAACATGTCGCGAACCGCGAAATGCTTGACCTTTTTCGCAGATGTCGATGGCAATTCATCTTCGGTAATCGCGAAATGCTTGACCCATTTGTACTGGGCAATCTGCACATTGGATTTTTTCAGCAAGAACGCCACATGTTCCACCGTCGTCCCTGGTTTGACCTGGAACACAGCAAACGGCACGGTTTTGTTTTTGATGACATATTCGAACACCGCCGCATTCAAGATTTCGTCGTTCTGCATATACAAATCTTCCAGTTCATCCGGATAAACATTTTTACCACTGTCCAGAACAATAACCTGTTTCTGGCGTCCCTTGACCGTCAGACGGCCATATTTATCCAGACAACCAATATCACCGGTCTTGAACCACCCCTGTTCAAATGCATCGGCGTTTGCCGCGTCGTTTTCCAGATAGCCCGGCATAACCATATTACCGCGCACCCAGATTTCGCCAATCCCATGTTTGTCTGGGTTGTGAATCTGAATTTCGTTACCCGGCAATGGCCCCGCATAGTACATTGAACCATCCGGTCTGCGGAACGCAAAGTTAAAGTTAGCGGGCCCCGTTGTTTCGGTCAAACCATAGCAATCGCCCACCACAAATCCCATGCTTTCATAGAACTTGCGGATTGATGGTTTCAGCGTTGCCCCGGCCGACACCAAAACCTTGGTATTTCCGCCAAACGCATCGTGAACGGGTTTTGTCACCTTGTCCACCAACACCCCCAAACCAATCGCACGCAATACACGGCGCAGGGAAACAATCACCCGCATCAGTGTCCATACATGCTTGTCTTTGGCGCTGTCCACAATCTTTTTATAGAACACTTCCCAAATACGCGGAACGGCGGGGATAACCTCTGGCTTATACTGTTTAAAGTCTTTGATAAATTCCTGGGGCTTTAACACCGGCTGTAATAACAGTTTGCCCTGTAAAGCGACCGGCACAATGATGTTAATCACCACCCCATAAATATGGTACAGCGGCAAAAATCCATAAAATGTATAGCCCGGATGAATAACAGGCTTATAAAACTGCGCCCCATCCGACAAAGACAACAGATTTTCATGTGTCAATCCCACAACCTTTGGGTTGCCGGTCGAACCTGATGTGAACGACAATTGGGCAATGTCGCCACGTTCTGTTTCCGCCATCGCAAATTCTTGTTCATCTGTGTCATCAATATTTTCAATATCAAACATTTCGCATGGCGCGTTATCTATGAACATAGACTTCTGTGCCAACACCAATTTACAATCTGTGCGTTTCATCATATTGATGTGTTCTGTGGTATTTAACCCCGTGTCCAGCATCAGTGCCTGTGCCCCCTGGGACGCAATCGCAAAGTACGACCGCAGAAAGTCTGGTGTATTCCCCGACAGAATTGCGACCGTATCCCCTTTTTTGATACCAAACCGTTTCGCCAACAAAACAGCACGCTGTTTTACCTTTTTTAACAAATCTGCGTATGTTTCGTTCTGACGTACCAGGAAAATACCGTCCTTGTTCCGCGAACAAACATCCTGCAGCATTTCATAGATGTTTTTCATCATAATAATGACCTTATGTTCTATTAACTGTGTCGGAATCACCATAACACCGACACCACCAATATACTCATTTTATCCAGGAAAAACAACCTAATATTACCATGATGGGACAAAAATCCGTCCGACAAAAAATTCAATATATAGTGACAGATTCGGTATAATCTATCAATATTTTGTGTTTTTGGTATAAATTCCGAATCGTTTTTTATGAAAAATAACAAAAATATTTACACAAAAGCCTATTTCGTATTAAAACACCGATTCTGATTTCACGCTGTACTATGCGGAAAATCCACATTTTAAAAAGTAAAGCGAAAAATAAATTTTTTTTGCTATTTCTCTATTGATAGTATTTTCATAAAACTATATATTGTAATCAAATCAAACAAACAACCACTATATGTTGTGTTTTTATGAAGATTGGGGGTTATCAAAATGTCAGAAACACAAAACGAAATTAAGATTCAGATTACGCCAACGTTAACCACACGCCTGGTTGCGGTACAAAAGCGTGGCGGGGAAACGGTTCCTTTTGACGCGAAAAAGATTTATGATGCGATTAAAAAGGCGGTCGCTGTCACAACCGAAATTTCAGATGTAGAGATTGTTAAAATAACCCAAGATGTATTAAAACGTCTGGACGAAAAATTTGCCGACAAAACACCAACCGTTGAAAACATCCAGGATGTCGTTATCCAAACATTGATGGACAATCGCGCCTATAAAACCGCCGAAGCGTACATTATTTATCGTCAAAAGCGCACAGAAATCCGTGAATCAATGGTTGACGCGGTCGAAGTTATCGAAGGGTATGTTGGTGGTTCAAACTGGCGTATCAAAGAAAATGCAAATGTTGGCTATTCCATCGGTGGCCTGATTTTGCGTACCAGCGAACGCGTCACCGCGGAATATTGGTTAAACCTGTATCCGCGGGCGGTTGCTGATGCGCACAAAACTGCGGCCATCCACGTACATGATTTGGGGTGGTTGACGGGGTATTGTGCGGGTTGGTCACTGCGTGAATTACTGTACGAAGGTTTCAATGGTGTCCCTGGCTATCTGCAGTGCGAACCGGCGAAACACATGGCGACTGCGATTTCGCATATGGTAAATTTCTTGGGCACGCTTCAGAACGAATTTGCCGGCGCCCAGGCTTTCTCGTCTGTTGACACATACCTGGCACCATACGTCAGGGTTGATAATCTGTCCTATGCGGATGTGAAAAACGCGATGCAGACGCTTATCTTTAACTGCGCGGTTCCATGCCGTTGGGGTACCCAGACGCCATTTATCAACTTTACATTTGACTGGACATGCCCAAATGACCTGAAAAACCAGCGTCCATTTATTGGCCGTCAACAGGCTGACTTTACATACGGCGACCTTCAGGCGGAAATGGATTTGATTAACAAGGCGTTCCTAGAAGTTATGACCGAAGGCGACGCCCTGGGCCGTCCATTTACATTCCCGATTCCGACATATAACATCACGCCTGATTTTCCATGGGAACATCCAAATGTAAAACCGTTGTTTGATTTGGCGGCGAAATACGGTATTCCAAACTTCCAGAATTTCTTGAATTCTGACCTGAATCCGACCGATGTTCGTTCTATGTGCTGTCGTCTGCGTTTGGACGTTCGCGAATTGTTAAAGCGCGGTGGTGGTCTGTTTGGCTCTGCTGAAAAGACGGGTTCAATCGGCGTTATCACAATTAACTTGGCGCGTTTGGGCTATATCCATCGTGGCAACCGCGAAGGTTTGTTCACAGAATTAAAACGCCTGTTGGATTTGGGACGCGACGCATTGGAAATCAAACGCCAGATTATTTCCAAGAACATGGAACGTGGTCTGTATCCATTTACAAAGCGTTATCTGGGCAATTGGAACCACCATTTCTCAACCATCGGTGTAAATGGTGCAAACGAAATGGTTCGCAACTTTACGGGCGATCGCGAAAATATTGCGACCCCAATGGGCAAAAAATTGGTTCTGGATGTAATGGATTTCATCCGTGAAAACCTGGCCACATTCCAGGAACAAACCGGCAACCTGTATAATTTAGAGGCAACCCCAGCCGAGGGCTGTTCATATCGCTTTGCGAAAACAGACGTCAAGAATTTCCCAGATATTATCACTGCGGGAACCCCAGACGCCCCGTATTATACAAATTCGACGCAACTGCCTGTGAACTTTACAGACGACCCATTTGTCGCCCTGGAACACCAGGAAGAATTACAGCGCAAATATACCGGCGGCACAATGTTGCACCTGTATATGGGCGAACCTGTGTCATCGGGTGACGCGGCCCAGAAAATCGTGCGTACAATATTTGAAAATTACAAAGTGCCATACATGACATTGACACCAACATTTTCAATCTGTCCAAAGCATGGATATCTGCCGGGCAAACACGAATTCTGTCCAAAGTGTGACGCAGAAAATGCTGCCAACACGGATGTCGCCGAATAACAATAAAACAAATAACGTCATAACAAAAAATCAGAAAGGGAGGATAACGATATGACAACAAATTGTAACAGAACACCATGCGAAGTTTTTTCACGTTCAATGGGCTTTATCAGACCTGTGTCAAACTTTAATATTGGTAAATATTCTGAATTCTGTGAACGCAAAACGTTCACCGAAGCGAACAGTTTGTCTGCCGGTGCCCGCCATTCTGATTTATTGAAACGTGCGGCTTAAATATTATGCGTGAAATACAAATCGGGGGATTGGTTCCGTTCACCACAATCGACTATCCAGGCAAACTTTCGTGTGTTTTGTTCTTGGTTGGTTGTCCGTTGCGGTGTGCGTATTGTTCCAACCCCCATTTATTATCCCCTGGCGACGGTGAATACGACCCAGAACGCGTGTTTGATTGGCTGAAATCACGCGTTGGCCGATTAGAAGCGGTCGTCTTTTCCGGTGGCGAAGCGTTAATGCAGGGCGATATCGTTATTGAATACATGCGCCGTGTTCGCGAACTGGGGTTTAAAATTGGCCTGCACACAAATGGTTTTTATTCCGATACATTGGCGCGTGCCACGGATGTGGTTGACTGGATTGGCCTGGATTTCAAGGCAACGCGCGAAAAATATCCCGATTTAACAGGCATACATATCGCATACGATAATATGATGCGCAGTTTGGATGTTTGGCAATCGACCGGCAAAGATTTTGAAGTTCGTATCACCTGTGACCCGCGTTTTATTTCAACCGACGATTTGTTGGAAATTGCGAACATATTGTCGTCGCGTGGTGTAAAAAATATCGCGATTCAGAAATATGTCCCACATTTCGAAGACGATGAACATAAAACCACCGCGGCCCAACGCGACGTGTTTTTCTCTGATTTCAAATTGCGTGAAAAAATAAATTCTATGTTTCCATCCGTCATATGGCGGGAATAGGGCGGATTATACAAGTGCCATCTCGCCTCGCAACCCTTCGGGTTCTCGCCCCTTTGCTGGGAAAAACAAAAACCGCCCACTTGGACGGTTTTCTTAAATACTGGTGCGAGCAAAGGGGCTCGAACCCTCGACCTCAACCTTGGCAAGGTTGCGCTCTAGCCAACTGAGCTACGCTCGCATTGCGTGGTATATATTGGC
Organism: Candidatus Enterousia sp.; assembly: GCA_045546195.1. Classification (GTDB taxonomy): domain Bacteria; phylum Pseudomonadota; class Alphaproteobacteria; order Rs-D84; family Rs-D84; genus Enterousia. The sequence continues at coordinate 104,816 of JAZQCH010000010.1, read as the reverse complement.
ATATCTTTTTCAGAAATGCAAGTGTTTTTTTAATTTTTTTATTCCAGCACCTGATTTTGTAAATCTATCAACTTCTGGCATCCGGCGTCCGCCATTTTCATCAGTTCGTTTAACTGTTCCGCGTTAAACGGGTGCTGTTCACCGGTGGCCTGGATTTCAATAAACCGCCCGTCGTCGGACATGACAAAGTTTGAATCCATTTCGGCGACGCAGTCTTCTTCATAATCCAAATCCAGAATCAAATCGCCGTGCCACAGTCCCGCCGATACCGCCGCCACATTGTTTGAAATTGGGTTTTCCTTGATACGGCCCTGGGCCATCATCCAACGCACTGCCAACGCCAACGCGACAAAGCCGCCTGTGATACTGGCGCATCTGGTGCCACCGTCGCCCTGGATAACATCACAGTCAATCGTGATTGTGTGCTTGCCTAATTTTTCCATGTCGACCACGCTGCGCAAACTGCGCCCAATCAGACGTGAAATTTCCACCGCCCGATTATCGCGTGTCATCGCGTCGTGTGATTTGCGTGTGTCGTTTGCGCGTGGCAACATAGAATATTCGGCGGTCACCCATCCGCCGGTTTTATTTTGGATGCGTTTCCATGTTGGTTGGGAAAAATCAACCGACGCAGTACACAGCACATGTGTGCCACCCATTTTAATCAGGCACGACCCTTCGGCCCACTTGTTCACACCGGTTTCCATTGAAACAGGGCGCATTTGATTGTTTTTTCGCAACGACGGACGCAACATATAAAATCCTTTTTGTTTGTAAATTGGTTTTGAAACTAATATTACATTACAAATCGCATAACGCAATCAAATAAAAAAAAGCCCCACAACAAGTGGGACTTAGACTTTAGAACCCGAAAACCATACGCTGTTTTGATTGACGTTTCTTTTCGTTGCGAACGGCTTCTTCTTTTAAACGTTTGCGTCGTGTTGTTGGTTTTTCATAACGCTGACGTTCCTTCATTTCGCGGTACAGACCTTCCTTCTGCGATTTGCGTTTTGCGACGCGCAGTGCCTGTTCGACGTTATTGTCGCGAACCAGAACTTTTACCATATGTATTCACCCCCTTTGACGCATCTTAAATTGTTATTTTATTTAAAAAGGGGACTTTCATCCCCCTTTCCACTTGTTTTTGGTGGAGCCAATCAGACTCGAACTGACGACCCCCTGCTTGCAAAGCAGGTGCTCTACCAACTGAGCTATGACCCCAAAACTTTGCGACTTTCATCATGAAAGCGAACGAATTTTATACATTTTTAATTCTATTGTCAATCTAAAAATGATTTTTTCCAAAATAATCTTTTGGACTAGACTTGTGTTTTATTGTTCCGTATAATACCTGCGCTATGGTTAAGAAAATTATAAACAAAGTAAAGTCCTTTATCAAAGGCGATGAATCAAACGGTCGTATTAAATGGTCCCTGTATGGGCGTGTTTGGCGCGAAGTTGGCCAACCCTATTGGAAATGGTTGGCGGCGGGTATTATCTTTACAATTCTGGCTGCTGCCGCCGAAGCGTACACCATCACCATTGTTCAACAGGTGGTGGACAAGGCGTTTATTGAAAAAAGCATTACCGCAATCTATCTGCTGGGGGTCCAGGTTATTGTTGCCTTTGGTGCCAAGGGCGCATTTACATATGCCAAGGCCCTGATTATGTCCAAGGGTGGCTTGCTGGCCAGTGCGAATCTACAAAAGAAAATCTACAAACACATGATGCATATGAATCTGGCGCGATTCTATGCGGATGGCATTGGAAAAAATTTGAACTATTTTGGTGTCCAGGCTGGGGCTGTTTTGAATCTGGTGACGGGCACTGTTATCAGGGTTGTCCAGAACGTTGCGACATTGATTATGACATTGGCGTTGATGTTCTATTATGCGCACCAGATGTGTGTTGTTTTGATGTTCTTGGCACCTGCTATTATGATTCCTATGGTTGTCATTATGCGCAAACGTCGCAAATTATCGCGCCAATCTTTTGGTATTGCGAACAATGTCGCGCAACAGTTAAATCAGAGTTTGCACGGCATCAAGACGATTCAGGCCTTTGCGTCCGAAGAACGCGAAGAAAAGAAATTTGCCCATGTCTTGAACAGTTCTATGGTCAATTCGTATAAAAGCACCCAGGCCAACGCCCTGCGTTCACCATTGATGGAATTTATGATTTCTATTGGTTTGTGTATTGCGATGATTATGGGCGGCCACTTTATTTCCAGCGGCGCCATCACAACTGGTGACTTCACGGCGTTCTTGTTGGCGTTAACTGCGGCATACAAACCGGCAAAATCGATTACCAGCACCGGCGACACATTACAGCACGGACTGCTTGCGGCGGAAATTTTGTTTAAATTCTTGGACAGCAAACCTGATATTGTTGATGCGCCTGATGCGCGTGAATTGACATCTAAAAATTTATCTGTCGGATTCCACAATGTGTCGTTTGCGTATAATCCAACCGAACCTGTACTGACTGACATCAACTTGAATGTCCCCGCAGGCAAGGTTTGTGCGCTGGTTGGCCCATCTGGCGGTGGCAAGACAACAATGTTTAATCTGTTGGAACGTTTCTATGAACCCCAGGGTGGTAAAATCACAATCAACAGAACAGATATTAAAAAGTACACTTTGAAATCCTTGCGCGAAAGCATAGCCGAGGTTTCTCAGTCCGTATTCCTGTTCAACGGTTCAATCGAAGATAATATTAAATATGGTCGTCCCGATGCCACCCACGAAGAGGTGGTGGCTGCGGCAATTGCCGCCAATGCGGATGGTTTTATTAACGAATTCCCCAAGGGCTATGAAACATCTGTCGGCGAAGGTGGCGGTTTGTTATCTGGTGGCCAGAAACAGCGCATCGCAATCGCCCGCGCGATATTAAAAGATGCCCCGATTCTGTTACTGGACGAAGCGACATCCGCACTGGACACACAAAGTGAAAAGTTAATCCAGGCGGCATTAAACGATTTGATGCGCGGACGCACAACATTTGTTATCGCGCACCGTCTGTCCACGATTCTGGATGCCGATATCATTTGTGTTATCAAAGACGGTCAGATTGTTGAAATGGGTACCGATGCTGAATTGTGTGCGCTGGATGGCGAATACAAAAAACTGCGCGATATTCAGTTTAAAACAAATACCAAGAAAGATAAAAAATCAAAATAAAATACTCGTATCAGAATGGGGGGCTGTAACGGTTTTTTAGTCAAAAGGGGTCGGTTATGTCAAAAAAATTTCTAGAAAACCTGTTTGAAAAATTATTGGCTGATAAATGTGTACGCGACGCGGTGGAAAAACTGCGCCACAATGCCAATGAATTGGCTGCTTTTATTGCCCAACAAATATCCACATGCGCTATAAACGAAACTTTGGCAAACGCATCAGACGTCGCACCCACGCAACCCCAGCCTGTTGCGTCACCGACCGAAACGCCCAGACGACGCACGACAGATTGGCACGCCGCATCTGATGCGACCCTGCGTTCGGCGGTTTATTATCGCAAAAAAAATAATTTACCAATTGAACCAGAATTAAACAGTGAATTATCCGCCCGTTTTCCTGGTTGGGATGCGACCACCCAGAAATTTACGCGCGCCCGTCCCGCAAATAAATCCGAAAAATCAGATACCACAACAGAAAAATCACATAACAAACGCGTAACGGATTGGCACGCGTCGTCTGGTGCGACCCTGCGTGCGGCGGTTTATTATCGCAAAAAGCATAATTTACCAATTGAACCAGAATTAAACAGTGAATTGTCCGCCCGTTTTCCTGGTTGGGATGCGACCACCCAGAAATTTACGCGCGCCCGTCCCGCAAATAAATCCGAAAAATCAGATGCCACAACGGAAAAATCACATAACAAACGCGTAACGGATTGGCACGCGTCGTCTGATGCGACCCTGCGTGCGGCGGTTTATTATCGCAAAAAAAATAATTTGCCAATTGAACCAGAATTAAACAGTGAATTATCCGCCCGTTTTCCTGGTTGGGATGCGACCACCCAGAAATTTACGCGCGCCCGACCGGCGACAGCGACCCCAGAAAAAACTGTCAAAAACACTGTCAAAAACACTGTCAAAAACACAGCTGTGACACCTGTGCCAACAATAACAGGTGCACTGGTGCCACTGTATTCGTCTGTCTGTGGCGACGGCAAATTTTCCTTGTTCTTTGATAATGGTGTATCGCGTAATATTATCCTAGGTCGCGCTGGCGAACCATATGAATTATGTTTGTTTGACATAAAAACAAACTATGCGGTTGTTCGCAAAATTTGTGATGCTGGGCAATCGCGTTTATATGTCATAGATTGCGCATCTGGAAATATTGTTCCTGAAACAAAAACCGGGGTTTCATACGTCTGTTGGTTAAGTGGTTCGCACGATTTGTTCACATTACAAAAAACAGATTCCCTGCGTTCGGGTTGGCATCTGATGGAACACGGTCGCATCGCCCGTCCTGTTGTTATTCCTGCGCGCGCCAAAATGATTCGTGCTGGCGCGATTGGGAACGAAACGATATTGTTGGATGTTAATGGTGTGGCGCACGTTGGCGATATGTTACGCCTGTCTGATTTTTCAGGTGCATCAAATCAAAACGATGCGATTAAAAAAATCATGTTTAAACCTGTGGCACCTGAAATGCCACTGCCTGAAATCGCGGCACCGGCCCCCGAAACTGTGGCGACGCAACCTGTGGCGACGCAACCTGTGGTGACGGATTCGCCTGTGGCTGCGCCCAGTGCTGACCAATTATTGCGCATCACGGTTAAGCCTGTTCGCACCACACTCCAGGGTACATACAACAACATCATGGTTAACGGTCGCAAAATATTATCGAATCATTTTGGTTCAGAAATCAAATTGTTATCAGATGATGCGGTCTTGGCGATTCGTGGCATTGTGACCGACGATAAATCATTACCTGAAACGATGCAGTGGCGCGTATATTATGCGGACTTAACCTCTGCGGTGCCATCGGTTAAACAGTCATACAGCAGTTATAATGCCCACGCGCGTGCTGTCCATCAAATGCCCGATGGTGGTATTCGCATTGATATGTCGAACCGCAGTTCCGTATTCCCCAAGGTTGATCGGATTCGCAAAATTGCCAACGGGCGTCGCTTTGTATTGGATGAAAAACATCGCTAGTACCACCGGGCAATTTCTTTGTACAGTCTGTTTGGTGTTTGTATGCGTGCGCATTTTATTCCAATCATTATTTTTGCCAAATGTACACAAGTGTATATCCGTTTGTCGTCAATTGATTGGGGGCTGGTGCGTGGCAGATAAACGAATTGCCAACCGTGCGCGGCCAATATATTTATATCGCGTGCCTGTATTGGTATTTGAACAATTTTCCCCATCTGCACAAATTGATACAGTACTATTTTATCGTCATCTATCACGATTGGGGCAACATGTTTCAGTCGGCCGCAAAATATTCGTGGCAGTATTTTAGATGTCTTGGTTGAAAAAGCAATAATCATCATTTTTTATCCTTTTTATTCTGTCCCCACATATGGGGACAATAATTTTTATTCAATCCATCCACGCTGTTTTGCGGCGATTGACAAAGCGTTCATCGCGCTGTTCCATTGACCTGCTGCGCGATTTTCTGTCCAAACATGTTGGCTTGGTGCGCGCCGTTTATCGCCAAATTTTTTCATCACAGATAATTGTTCATCGGTTAATTTTCCTGATAAATATAATTTTGTAATCAGTGTTTCTACATCCAGCACTTCGCATGGTCGCCGTGTTGGTGTGCCATGCATGCGCATAAAGTTGTTATTGCGCATACTGCGCGAATACAGGAACCAAAACCACAGTTGTTCTGCATTTTGAAATTTTTCAGATGTGGCAATCGCCAGTATTTGTGTCATTTTTCCTTCTCCTTTGGTTTGTTATGTTCGATATTGATATATAGCCTAAGAAAAGATTCCTGTAAAACATTACAACCGGCGGTTGAAAGACGAATCAGAAAACTGATTCGGGATTTGTTTCTGTCGGTTTATCCTCGAATCGATTTTTGAAAGACATATATCGTTATTAAATAAAGAAAATGCGCACCAAAGTGCGCATTAAAAAGTTGTAACTACTGTACCTTATATTATCGGCGGGAAACAGTCGCCACCTGTTTCGGGGCAACAATTAAATCCTTGTTCACCCATATCGGTATAGATTTCACCGGCACAGCATCCATTGGCGTCTGGCGGATTACCATCTTCGCATGTCAACACAGGCACCGCTTCGACCGCTGGTTCATCTGGTGTGTCGAACGGATTTTGGATACTGCCATCTTCGTTATATGTCAATCCCAACACCTGTTCATTATACGCCTTGTCGCCTGATATTCCCGTTAACCCCTGTCCTGTATTTTGAACCTTATAGTTATTTTGGAATTGTGCTTGCTGATTCTGATACAGCGCATCCTGCTTGGCATTGTTTATTGCCTTGTACTGGTTGGACTGGCAATAGAACAATACCGTACGATAATCCAGGCCCGAGTTATAAATTTCTTCGGCTGATGCCGAAACCTTGCCGTTTTCGTCGCAGTACTGTGCCAGGTTGAACGAACGTACCTGACCAATCCAATCTTCGCCGGTTGTGTTGACCTCAAAGTTTTGAACATCGGTATAGTCAAAGCGTCTCTGTCCTGTGCCTGTTGAACGATCGTAATAATGTTCCATTTTACAACTTTTTCCACCGTCTGGACACACCACAATCAAATCAGCTGGTGAATAAACAGTAATACGCGTCCCCGCCGCAATTGTAAATGGCGGAACGGTGTTATCCATCATATCAACCAATAATTTTTGCGCCACCTGGTTCCATGCGGTAATGATTTCATTTTTTGCCAATTCAGATGAACGCACTGTCCCGCTTTGTACAACCGTATTGTTATCCAAATCAATTTGGTTAACAAATGCATCTGACACCGGCGCAATCAGGTTCACCGCCGCCGGCACAACCGCCGTCAGCATTGGCATAATAAACTGTTCCATGTAATCGGTGCTGCCACGCCCCGGCACACCCACGCGTCCCTGGGCATCGCCTGCGAACGGCTGATGCGCTTCATCTGTAAAGTTAAATTCCACACCATCTGGACGAATAAATTGATACCAATTTATTTGCATGCGTCCAATTGCCTTGTACGGGCCGGGCAAATCGCCCGTCACATACCCCAGCATCAGTGTTCCTGTTGGTATAATGATATTGCGCCCATCATCGGAATATACATTTCTGTCCACTGTTGCGCGCACAGGTAATGGTTTCCCTTCTTCGTACACACTGGCATCTGCGCGCACTTCGGATACGATTGTTGCCGGAATTGGTTTATATTGACGCAACACAAAACTGCGATCGTATGGCTGTGATGCAACAACTTCTTGGTCGACGCCCGCGGACGTTCCAAATATAACACCTGTTTCCGTGGCTTTTTTTACAACACTGCCTGCGCCACCGATGTTGCCCAGCGTACTCATACCATAGCTTGTAACATTAGACACGTCATCCAATTGCTGTGCGCGGTTAACCTTTCTGATTGCGGGTGCATTGCTCAGTTTTGGCATTTCGCCCCCGCTGATAACAGAAAAACCAATATGGTCGGCGTCTGTTCCGATTTTTTTGCCTTTGCTGTCTGTTATAATCCCGTTGTCTGGATTATATGTTCCCGTTGGCTTTGTACAGTCTTTATCTGAAAACGGATGATATTTATACGCGCCACCGCTTGGCTTAATCCATCCGATTTGCTTGCCCGAATTCCCATATGCCGGGAACGCAAAGTCTGAACAACCATCTGGGATTTCGTATGATTCGGCATCCTGGCTTGCCCCAGGTTCTTCTTCTGGTTCATCAAACGAAATTGACGGTGCGATGGTTTCAATTTCGCGTTTGATTTCCTGTTTAACTGGCTCAGGTTCTGGCTCGGGTTCTGGCACGATGACTGGCTTTGGTACCTCGATTGGTTTTGGTTCTGCCTTGGGTGCGACCGCCCCCAGTGTCAGAACGATTTTATCTGTATGCTTCATTGAATCAGATTCATCTGCGTTATGCCAATCAATAAATACAGGTATCGTTTCAACCGATGCGGTTGTGGTTGGCGTGTATGAAAAATCAACCTTACATGCCAGATTTGTGTTAATCTGTCCCATTTGCGGACACGAAGATGCGACTTTCAACCCCGCAATATCCTTGTGTGCTCGAACTGCAGTAACCTTGACTGGCGCGGTTGCCCAAACTTTAATTGTCTGCGTTTTTTTATCACCAACCAAAACATCGGCCCAACTAATCATATCTGGGTTGATTTTCAGTTCCGTCGGCACCTGGTCTGTTTTTGAAATATCTTCCTGGTTGTCGCCCCCACTCAGCAACAGTGTCAGCAATATTATCACCAACACAAACGCCACAGCCAACAACAGCCACTGCACACGCTTTGGTGTATTTTGACGTAATTCTGAAAATTGTTCCTTCAGTTTGCTCATCCCCTAAACCCACTGTCTTTATTGCATACGAATTACACTGCAACTTGTGCCGCTGAATTTCAACAGTTTATCGCACAATGTTTGTGCCGTATCGATGTCTGCCAATGGCCCAATGCGCAAACGATATTGGCGTGCCGCCGATGATGTCGCGCCCAGTTCGCCAACACCTTGTTCATCAACCGCAAAGAATACCATATCCTTGTACGGGGTCAGCAATCCCTGGCCGTCTTCGCCGCTAAACTTAGCCAACAGCATTGTCCAATAATCATCTAACGCCTTGACCGAAGTATCTGATTTTAATTCAACGGCAACCCCGACCTGGTTGCTGGCAATCAGCGGGATGTTTGTCTGTGGCAAATATGCGCCTGCGGTGTTGCGTTGTTGTGGCAACATATTGACAACACTGCCGCTGCCCTGTGGCATAGACTGTGGTACTGTAAATCCGGCCGGCATATAGTATCCTGCGCCTGTTGTTTGATTGACGACCTGGTTGTTGCCAACGAACACAGGTGTCCCTGTATAATTCATACCCATATTCATCGCGCTCAGGCTGTCTGTATATGCGATGTTATTCAGCGATTGCCCCGACAACATGCTTTGTGCGACATTTGCTTCGGCCAATGCCATCACAGATGCCGTATCCGCAATCAAGAACGGTTTTTCGCGCTTTTTGATACATACAATTCTTTGCCCGCTGCGCAGAACCATGTCGCCAACGGCCTCTACAATCAACAGACGACCGTCTTCGCCATCTGTGCGGAACCCAACTGGTGATTCACCACCTTCGACCAACAGTGACACAACTGGACGCTGGGTCATGGCAATAACCTTGTCGCCAAAGTCAATGTATGTAAATATACGGTCGCGCCACACGCGTTCCGGTGCAATTACATAATCATCTGGGTTCGGTACAAAAATGTCCAAATCAAATCGGAATTCTGATGGGTCGATTTTCATCGATTTAATCCAACCGTAATCTTCGCCGTCGGCCCCAACCATAGACGTTTTTGGGGCGGATTTTTGGAATATAGATTTTGCCCCACCCGATGCAACTGTATTATTTGCCGTCGGCAACGCGCCATTACCATCCAATAAAACATCGACCTGGGAATATGTGATTTCGCTGGAATTTGATGGTTCGCTGCGCAGATAGAATATATATTTATTGCCCGACGCACCCGTCACAATCATGTTTGTGTCCGAACCCTGGTTGTCGCCCGCCGGCGAAATAAACATTGTGCGGTCGCCCTGGGTTGCGTCAACTTGGAACAAACCTTGGTTCCCAACAACTGCGTCTGCGATTTGTTCCCCGTTCGGCAGTGTCACCATCGTCACCATACCGTTGCGTAATTTGATTGGCAAAACAGAGCCCGCCGACCATGTCAGTTGTGCATAGCCCGGCTTGATACTGCCTGCGGCCATATTTGCGTTTGGGTTATCCCACGCCGACTGTATCCCATATGGTTCCGCCGCATATGCGGGCAATGCCAAAACCCCCGCCAAACAAACCACAAATAACTTTGAAAATGTCATACCAATCCTTCCCATCTTTCGTTGTTTTTTTATTCGTTTAAAAACCCTGTGTCCAGTGGGTCGCCGTTCCCAGATACTATTTCATATTCTGACACCCGCAGCCCCAGTGGATTATCAACCCGATTTGCCCATTTAATCTGTGCGTTATCGTCTGTTTCCAATTTCAATTTGATTGTATAATCTTTTGGCGTGGTCTGTCCAGTACTATCGGCGCAGAAATATCGAAAATTTACCTGATACACATTTTCAGACGCCAGATACATCGGCGCGCCGTGAAAATCAACGCGACAATTGAAATTTGGTGCCTCGCTCATAATTGCGGTGAACAGTGCTGTGTCGGCAAAATCGGCATATACATCGTCGGTGGACATAATGCGTACCGCGCCATCATCACTGTTCCATTTTTGGTGCATTGCGTTTGGGTTTTGAAATATTTCGTTTCTGTGACGAATATATTCGCGCACGAACGCCTTGGTATATCTGTCCAGATTTTCGCTTTTCGGCTGCATTTGAACCAGTCGCACATCCTGGTTATCGCGGATTGTTGTTGTTAAAAAGAATATTTGTGGGCGATTCAATGGGAACATGTTGTATATCGTTATCCCCATCGCCACCAACACGACCAACGCCGTTGCCAAAACGAACGTCATAACTCTGGACAGCAAAATTGGCGGTTCTATGCGGTCTTGCACGATTTTCTCCCCCTTGATTATGGTGATTGTAGACAAAAAGTGCGAACCTTTGCAAGAAAAAACTAATAACAATGTTAATTAAGTAAATATGTTGAAAAAAATGCGTGATTTTATCCTTGCGCAGATTGTTAAAAAATATTATAATATTTCCGCTTGATTTTTTGTATTCGTGTGCTATTCTGTCGCAGACTATATGTTGGCATGTGGTACGTCAAGCGGCACACAGGGGCATAGTTCAACGGTAGAATATCGGTCTCCAAAACCGCGGATGAGGGTTCGATTCCTTCTGCCCCTGCCAGATTCAAAAAGCGATGTGTTCGTGTTTTTGGATTTTGGGCCTGCCAATTTTATAGTTGTGGTAAAATTACGTAATTACAGGCAAATTTTATGAAGAAAATACTAGATTTTTTCAAGTCGGTTCGCGGTGAATGGTTTAAAATTGTATGGCCTTCACGCGACAGTGTTATTCGTGCGACGATTATGATTCTGGTGTTTTCTGGGCTTGCGGCGCTGTTCTTCTTTGTGGTTGACAGTATTTTGAACGCAATCGTCGGATGGGTTTTCTAATTTCAGGCAAAGGACACAGGAATGGATGAAAAAATGCAGTGGTTTGTCGTAAATGTTCACACCGGGTGCGAAGACAAGGTTGCACGCGGCTTGCGCGAACAGATTGATAAGCGTCGCTTAAATGCGCTGTTTGGTGAAATTATGGTTCCGACGCGCGAAGTCACAGAAATCAAAGCGGGCAAGCGGGTCAAGGCTGAACGTAAATTCTTCCCTGGTTATATTGTTGTTCAGATGGTTATGAATAACGAAACATTTACATTGGTTAAACAGATTCCCCAGGTTGTTATGTTCTTGGGTGCTAAAAACAAACCGATTGCTGTATCCGAAGCCGAAGCACATCGCCTAATGAAACAGGTCGAAGAAGGTTCTGTGGTTGCGGACGACGTTGAATACGAAGTCGGCCAGGAAGTACACGTCATCGATGGGCCGTTTGCGGGCTTTAACGGTGTTGCGTCCGACGTTGACAATGTGAAACAGAAAATGACCGTGACTGTGTTGGTCTTTGGTCGTGAAACCAGTATGGACCTGGAATTCAGCCAGGTTGAACGGGTGTAAAGTTTTTTGTGGTTTTCTGAAAAATATTCAGTAAAATCACAGCAAACCGTGGTAGATACGCCATATCGTACCACGACACAAACGAAAAAAACGGAGTGAAAAATGGCAAAGAAAGAAGTTAAGGGATTGGTCAAATTGGTCGTCCCTGCAAAACAGGCGAATCCTGCGCCACCGGTTGGGCCAATCTTGGGTGCCAATGGTGTGAACATCGCAGAATTCTGTAAACAGTTTAATGACAGAACATCTGATAAAGAACCTGGGATGCCAATTCCATGTATTATCACTGTTTATACAGACCGCAGTTTCGAATTCATTATGAAATTGCCACCTGTGTCATATTATATCAAGAAAGCGTTAAAGTTGAAAATCGGTTCACATAAACCGGGTCGCGACTTTGTTGGTACAATCTCTCAGGCTCAAATCCGCGAGATTGCCGAAGCGAAAATGCCAGACTTAAATTGCTCTACCATTGAATCCGCTATGAACATTGTTGCGGGTCAGTGCCGTTCTATGGGCGTAAAGGTGGAGGAATAATATCATGAAACTGACAAAGAAACAGCAGACTTGGAAAAATTTGGACACAGACAAAGTGTATGCTTTGGCTGATGCGATTGACGCTTTGCGTGAATATACATCCAAGAAATTTGATGAAACATTGGAAATCGCTATCCGTTTGGGTATCGATGTGACCAAGGCAGACCAGAATATTCGTGGTATGTTGTCTTTGCCAAACGGCACAGGCAAATCTGTACGCGTTGCGGTATTTACTGAAAATTCCGCAGACGAAGCAAAGCAGGCTGGCGCGGACGTTGTTGGTGGCACTGAATTGATTGATTCTGTTGCGGCTGGCAATATCAACTTTGACCGCGTAATTGCGACCCCGGATATGATGCCAAAAATGTCAAAAATCGCACGCGTTTTGGGCCCCAAGGGCTTGATGCCGAACCCAAAACTGGGTACTGTTACAAACAACGTAGCAGACGCGGTTAAGACAGCCAAGGCGGGTCAGATTGAATACCGTGCTGAAAAGAAGGGTATCATCCACGCGGGTATTGGTAAAATGTCATTTACAACCGAAAAATTGGTTGAAAATGCGGTTGCCTTGATTGACCAGTTGAAAAAGGTTAAACCGGCATCGTCCAAGGGTCAGTATATCCTGGGCGTATCCGTTGCGACAACCCAGGGCCCAGGTCTGAAAGTTGATGCGAAATAATTAGTTGCGACTGTGGGGAAACCCGCGGTCGCACAAACAGATTTCTGTCCAAGACTGATGGTGTGGCGACACTTAATTTCCATCATAGACAAAGAAGAATTCTTTGGGGCAGGAACCAAAGCCCCATCCCGGGGAAACCTGGATGGAAAGTTAACAAAAACAGAAGCTTGAAGGAAAAATAGATGAGACGCGAAGAAAAATCAGATTTGATTTCAGCGTTGCAGTCGTCCCTGAAAGACGCAAACGGTGTTTTCGTTATTGAAAACCATGGTTTGACAGTAAAAGAATTCGAAGCCCTGCGTAATGAATTGCGCCCATTGGTTTCTGTATTCAAAGTTGTCAAAAACCGTTTGATGAAATTGGCGTTAAAAGACACCGATTTTGAACCTGTATCTGACATGTTGAAACGTCCAACTGCGGTTGCTGTTGCGACTGACGGTTTGGCGGTTACCAAAGTATTGGCAAAATTTGCGGACGAACACCCAAATTTGACAATCATTGGTGGTAAAATGGATGCAGACGTTCTGGACGTTGACGGCGTTATGCAATTATCCAAGCTTCCTTCCCTGTTGGAAATTCGTTCTACAATTGCGCGTATTTTGGTCGAACCTGCATCGCGCTTGGCACGTGTTTCAGCAGAGTATGGAAAAAAAGAACAATAAATCAGAATATTTTATTCTGACCTAAAACAAAACTTAGGAGTAAAAAAATGGCAGACATTCAGAAATTAGTTGAAGAATTGTCAAAATTGAGTGTTTTGGAAGCAGTTGAATTGTCCAAAGCATTAGAAGAAACATGGGGCGTTAGCGCGGCTGCTGCTGTTGCAGTTGCGGCGGGTCCTGTTGCGGCGGCTGCCGAAGAAAAGTCAGAATTTGACGTTGTCTTGGCAGAAGTTGGCGCAAACAAATTGGCAGTTATCAAAGCTGTAAAAGAAGCAACAGGCTTAGGCTTGGGCGAAGCTAAGGCTTTGGTTGAATCTGCACCAAAGGCTATCAAAGAAGGCTTGGCAAAAGACGAAGCTGAAAAATTGAAAGCATCTTTGGAAGCCGCTGGCGCGAAAGTTGAAATGAAATAATTCATTTTAACCCAGAACCCAGTGGTTCTAAAAAAATAAGTCATATGTAAATATGACAAAACGCCGCCCGTGTGGGATGAAAATCCCATACGGGCACAAAGGCGTAAAAGACAAAAGTCAAAAAAACATACGCGAAAAAAGCGGGGCAAAAAGGAGATTGTTAAATAAATTGTGGCAGATAATTAAGGAAGAAACAAAAATTTTTATGCAGGATGTATGACATACATTCAAATAAAAATTTGCAGTTAATTATTTAATTATCTGGAATCTTTAAAAAAAATTATTCACAATTTGTTTAAGAATTTTCTTTTTGCCCTGCTTGATATCGTTTCGTTTGCACAAAACGCACAGAAAAAAAGGATTAAAACCGATGGCAGTTATCCAGAAACTAAGAAAATCTTTTGGTAAAAGTTTTTTGCAAACTCCGCTTCCTGATTTAGTAGAAATTCAATATAATTCATACAAGGACTTCTTGCAGAAAGATGTCGCCCCTGATGCGCGTAAAAACATGGGGCTGCAAAATGTATTCTCATCTATGTTCCCAATCAAAGACTATGCCGGCATCGCCGACCTGGAATTTGTGGAATATACATTGGACGAACCAGTCTATAATGTAAAAGAATGCATGTTGCGCAATATGACATATTCCAGCAAGTTAAGATTGAAGCTGAGATTGATTTTATGGGATGTCGCAGAAGATGGTAAAAAGACCCTGCGCGACATCAAAGAACAAGAAATATTTATGGGCGAAGTGCCGTTAATGACAGAACGCGGCAGCTTTATCGCATCGGGCGTTGAACGTGTTATTGTTTCCCAGATGCATCGCGCCCAGGGCGTTGTGTTTGCGACAACCAAAGAAGCCAAGGTTGCTGGTAATCCAATCACATATACTGCGCGTATTATCCCAGAACACGGTTCATGGATTGATTTCGAAGAATCCAAGGGCATTATCTATGTCCGTATTGACCGTCGTCGCAAAGTTCCTGCGACTGTTCTGTTGCGTTGCCTGCCATCCGCCGAAGACGAAAAGAAGTGGGCGTCTGATCCACGTAAATCTACAATTCGCGGTATGTCCGACACAGAAATCTTGGGTGTGTTCTATAACCGCATCGGCTTAAAGTTCGACGGTAAAATGTGGACAGGTGCAACGTCTGATTTTGCGGGGCTGGACAAATATCGTCTGAACTATGACCTGATTAACCCCAAGGATAAAAAGGTCATCGCGTCTAAGGGTGATCGTCTGAATGCCAAACGCATGAAGAAATTGATGGAATCCAAAGAATTCGGTATCCTGCCTGAATCATTGGTTGGCGAATATCTGTTTGATCCAATCATGTCTGGCGACGAAGTTGTATTCCCAGCCGGCACAGAAATTACCGACGAAGTTTTGAACGATTTGGACAAAATGAACATCAAAGAAATCAGCCTGATTTCCATTGATAACGCCACAATCAGCGCGCACATGCGCAACACATTGTTGGCGGACAAAACAACAAATCGCGAAGAAGCCTTAATTGAAATCTATAACATCATCCGTCCGGGCGAACGCCCAACACTGGAAGCGGCGATAAATCTGTTCCTGCGCCAGGGCTTTGAACCTGCGTACTATGATTTGTCGGCGGTTGGTCGTTTCAAGATGAACAAACGTTTGAAAATTGATTCTGGCAAAAAACCAGAAGATGAACGTCTGTTGACCAAGGGCGACTTCCTGGCGGTATTGAAAACATTAACAAATATTATTGACCGCAAAGACACAGTTGATGACATTGACAACCTGTCAAATCGTCGTGTTCGCACGGTTGGCGAATTGCTGGAACAGAATTTCCGCACCGGTATGGTTCGTATTGAACGCCTGGTTCGCGAAGCGCTGTCATCACCAAACATTGCCAATATGCAACCCCAGGATGTTATCAATGTAAAACCATTGATGTCTTTGGTGTCTGAATTCTTGGGCACATCCCAGTTGTCCCAGTTTATGGACGCGTATAATCCATTATCTGAATTGGAACACAAGCGTCGTATTTCGGCATTGGGGCCTGGTGGCTTGAACCGCGACCGCGCCGGCATCGATGTTCGTGACGTTCACCCAACACACTATGGTCGTCTGTGTCCAATCCATACACCCGAAGGTGCGAATATTGGTCTGATTAACCATTTGTCATCGTATGCGCGTGTAAATCCATATGGGTTTATTGAAACGCCATACTATGTTGTTGAAAATGGTAAAATCACAGACAAGATGGTCTATCTGACCGCAGACGAAGAATTGGGTCATAAAATCGCCCAGGGTAATACCCCAACAACCAAAGACGGTGTTCTGGCCGAAGATACAGTCACCGCGCGTGTTGACGGCGAATTTACTATGGTCCCCAAGGATGAAATTGACCTGATGGACGTTGAACCACGCCAGGTGGTATCCATCGCAACCGGTTTGATTCCGTTCGTTGAAAACGACGACGCGAACCGTGCTTTGATGGGTTCCAACATGCAGCGCCAGGGTGTTCCACTATTGCGCGTCCAGGCACCATTGGTTGGTACCGGTATCGAACGCGAAGTGGCGCGTGATTCCCGCACGGGCAAGGTTGCGAAACACAGCGGCGTCGTTGAATCTGTTGATGCGAACCGTATCGTGGTTAAATGTATGAACAGCCGCAACGTTGTGACCGGTGTTGACATCTATAACCTGGAAAAATTCGAACGTTCCAACAGTGAAACATTGATTCACCAGAAACCATTGGTAAAGGTTGGCGACCGTATTTCTGCGGGCGACATTATTGCCGACGGTTCATCTATGAACTATGGTGAATTGGCGTTGGGTCGTAACGTATTGGTTGCGTTCATGCCATGGCGTGGATACAACTACGAAGACTCTATCGTTATTTCTGAAAAGATTTCACGCGATGACGTATTTACATCTGTAAAAATCGTTGAAAAGGAATTCAAGGTTCGCGACACCCAGTTGGGGCCAGAATCCTTAACCCGCGATATTCCAAACGTCGGCGAAGAAGCGTTAAAGAACCTGGACGAATCCGGTATTATCTATGTCGGTGCACGTGTAAAGCAGGGCGACATTTTGGTTGGTCGTGTGACGCCAAAATCTGAAACCTTACTGACACCAGAAGAAGCGTTATTGCGCAACATCTTTGGTGAAAAGGCATTGAATGTAAAGGATACATCCCTGCGCGTTGGTCCAAACGAAGAAGGTACAGTTATCGGTGTTAACGTCTTGACCCGTCACGGTGTTAAGAAAGACGAACGCACCCAGATGATTGAATTACAGAAAATCGAAAAGATTAACAAAGACCGCGAAGAAGAAGTCGCTATTATCGAAAAAGGCTTTGCCGACCAGGTATTCCAGATTGCTGAAAACATGGTCATCGAATCCGGCAGTGGCAGTTTGAAACCGTTCATCGGCAAAAAACTGACGGGCGAAGTATTCGAAGGCATCCGTGCGGCCGATGTCAAGAAACTGGTTGTTAAAAACAAAGAAGCCCAGGCCAAGATTGATGAATTGCGTGAACAGCATGTAATCAAATTGAAAAAACTGAACGACAAAGCAGATGCCGAAGTTGCCAAAGCAACCGAAAGCAATTCTTTGAACGCCGGTGTATTAAAAGAAGTAAAAGTGTACATCGCGCACAAGATGAAGCTGCAGCCGGGTGATAAAATGGCGGGTCGTCACGGGAACAAGGGTATTGTTTCCAAGGTTGTCCCAGTCGAAGATATGCCACACTTGGCCGACGGTACACCGGTTGACATTGTTTTGAATCCATTGGGCGTACCATCGCGTATGAACATTGGCCAGATTTTGGAAACCCACCTTGGTATGGCGGCACGCACATTGGGTGCCCAGATTGGTGCGGTCCTGGACGAAGTCAAGGCCAAACGTGCCGTCACCGATGACCTGCGCCACATTATGGGCAAGGTTTATGGCAAAGAAACCGCCGAAAAACTGGAAAAAATGACGGACACAGACGTCCGTGCCCAGGCGGCCCTGTTGCGTGACGGTGTTCCAATGGCGACACCAACATTTGACGGTGCGACCCCAGAAGATATTCGTTCAATGTTACAGTTGGCGGGTCTGCCAGAAACGGGTCAGTTTGACTTGTACGACGGTATGACGGGTGAAAAGTTCGCACGTCCTGTGACCGTTGGTGTTATGTACATGCTGAAACTGCATCACTTTGTTGATGAAAAGATTCACGCACGTTCGATTGGTAATTATTCGTTGGTAACACAACAGCCGCTGTCTGGTAAAGCCCACATGGGTGGCCAGCGTTTGGGTGAAATGGAAGTGTGGGCACTGGAAGCCCACGGTGCCGCCCACCTGTTGCGCGAAATGTTGACGGTAAAATCCGACGATATCACCGGCCGTAACAAGATGTATGAATCCATCATTTCCGGCAGTGATGACATCCAAACCGGCACACCAGAAGCCTTTAACGTATTCGTTCGCGAATTGCGTGGATTGGGTCTGGCGATGACACCAAAGAAAGTAGATTAGTTGTTAGCCCTGGTGTGGGGCACACCCCACACCCTAACTACTAGCCACTAACAACTAAGAACTATTTTATTCAAGGAGCAAAATATAATGAGCAATATGTTGCAAAAGATATTTGGACAAATTGAAACCAAGGAACAGTTTGATGCCCTGCGCATTACAATTGCGTCCCCCGAAGAAATTCTGTCCTGGTCCCATGGCGAGGTTAAAAAACCAGAAACCATTAACTATCATTCCATGAAACCAGAAGCAGAAGGTTTGTTCTGCCAGCAGATTTTCGGTCCGGTCAAAGATTACGAATGTGCCTGTGGTAAATATAAACGCATCAAGTTCCGTGGTGTTGTCTGCGAACGTTGCGGCGTCGAAGTTGGTTCGGCATCTGTTCGTCGCGAACGCATGGGGCACATTAAATTGGCAATGCCTGTTGCGCACACATGGTTCCTGCGTGAAGGCAAAATTGCGACATTGTTGAACAACCTGCCACAAAAGAAACTGGAACAGGTTATTTCATACGATGCCTATATTGTAATTGAACCGGGCTTAACAAACCTGAAACAGTACGACGTCATCAGCGAAGATGAATACCAATCCGCCGTCGAAGAATTCGGTGCGGATGCGTTCCGCGTTGGTATTGGTGCCGAAGGTGTACGTGAAATCATCGCGGGGCTGGACATGGGCGACGAACGCACACGTCTGCGCGCAGAATTGGCCGATACTAAATCCGAAGCCAAACGCAAAGCCCTGATTAAGCAATTAAAACTGGTCGAAGCATTTTTGGATTCTAAAACAGAACCGGCATGGATGATGCCTGATATTATTCCTGTTATCCCACCAGATATGCGTCCATTGGTCACATTGGATGCGGGGCATGTTGCGGCATCTGACCTGAACGATTTGTATCGTCGCGTTATCATCCGTAATAACCGTCTGAAACGTTTTATGGAAATGCACGCGCCAGACATCATTATCCGCAATGAAAAACGCATGTTACAGGAAGCGGTTGATTCATTGTTCGACAACGGGCACAAGGCACGTCCAATGGTGTCCCAGAACCGTCGTCCATTGAAATCATTGTCTGATTCCCTGCGCGGTAAATCTGGTCGTTTCCGTATGAACATGTTGGGTAAGCGTGTTGACTATTCCGGTCGTTCGGTTATCGTATCTGGTCCAACCCTGAAATTACACCAGGTTGGTTTGCCAAAAACGATGGCGTTGGAATTGTTCAAACCGTTTGTTTATGCGCGACTGCTTGCGGGTGATTACGCAAACACATTAAAGACGGCTCGCAAAATGGTCGAAAACGGCGAAGATGTCGTATGGGAAATCCTGGAAAAGGTTATCCACGAACATCCAGTTCTGTTGAACCGTGCGCCAACATTGCACCGTTTATCACTGTTGGCATTTGAACCTGTCTTAATCGAAGGCAAGGCAATCCGTCTGCACCCATTGGTATGCAAGGGATTTAATGCTGACTTTGACGGTGACCAGATGTCCGTTCACGTTCCAATTTCACTGGAAGCGCAATTGGAAGCACGCACATTGATGCTGTCATCAAATAACGTATTGTCACCTGCGAACGGTGAACCAATGATTGTTCCATCCCAGGACATGGTATTGGGTGTGTACTATATCTCGCTGATTAACGGTGAACACACCGAAAAATCACCACGTTTTGCGAACATGGACGAAGTACAATTGGCATTGGATAACAAGGCAATCACACTGCACACACCAATCGTTGCGCGTATCAACGGTAAAACATATAAAACAACCGCTGGTCGTATGATTTTGGGTGAACTGTTGCCAAAATCTGACAAGATGCCATTTGACCTGGTTAACAAGGTTATGCCTGTAAAAGAAATCAAGGCCCTGTTGGCGACAACATACGAACGCTGTGGCGACAAAGAAACAATTCTGTTGGCGGACGCGTTAAAGAACACAGGCTTTGAACAGGCGGCACGCAGTGGTATTTCCATTGGTTATGACGACATTGTTATTCCAGAAGAAAAGAAAGACATCATTGCCCAGTCTGAAAAGGCGGCCGAAGAAATCGAAGAACAGTATCAGAACGGTTTGCTGTCCGGTGGCGAACGTCACAATAAACTGATTGACCTGTGGCAGAAAACAACCGACAAATTGGGTGACATGGCGTATGCTGCGCTGGGTAAATCGACCGGCGACAATTGGAATTCTGTGTACATGATGGCGTTATCTGGTGCCCGTGGTTCCAAACGTCAGATTCAGCAGTTGGCGGGTATGCGTGGTATGATGCAGAAACCAGACGGTTCGATTATCGAAGTTCCAATTGTTTCGAACTTTAAAGAAGGTTTGACCATGTCTGAATACTTTACATCCACCCACGGTGCGCGTAAGGGTATGTCGGACACGGCTTTGAAAACGGCTGACGCAGGTTATTTGACACGTCGTTTGGTTGAATTGGCACAAAACACAGTTATCACAGAACACGACTGTGGCACAACGGAATCGATCGAGGCGAAACCGGTTTACACTGGTTCAACATTGTCTGTTCCATTGGGCGACGTTGTTTTGGGACGCACCGCGGCCGAAGACATCAAAGACCCATCGAACAACAACGAAATCATCGTTCCAATGGGCGAATTGATTACCAAGGCGGCGGCGAAAAGAATTAACGAATCCGGTTTGCCATCTGTGCGCGTCCGCAGCGTTCTGACATGCTGCAGCGACGGTCTGTGTGCGAAATGTTATGGTATGGATTTGTCACGCAATGCATTGGTACACGTCGGCGAAGCGGTCGGTGTTATCGCAGGCCAGTCCATTGGTGAACCTGGTACCCAGTTGACATTGCGTACCTTCCACATTGGTGGTATTGCGGCCGGTGGTGCAGACAGCCACTTTATCGAAGTACCTGTTGCGGGTCGCATTAAACTGATTGACGTTAACACAATTAAAAACAGCGCGGGTCGTATCGTTGTGCTGTCGCGCAACGGCAAAATCGCGGTTGTGGACGACAATGGCAAAGAATTGTTCAGCCAGGCCTTGCCATACGCTGCTATGTTAATTGTGAACGACGGTGACGCCGTTGAAAAAGGCGCCAAGGTTGCCGAATGGGATCCATATTCCAACACAATCATCGCCGAAACAGACGGTGTTGTGAACTTCTGTGACTTGGTCGAAAATGTATCGTTCCAAGAAGAAGTTGATTCCATGACGGGCATCGTCTCGCGCAAGGTTATTAACTGGAAAACAAACACGAAAAAGGCACTGAAACCTGCGATTACATTGGTTGATGCGCATGGCGAAGTTATTTCCCTGGGCGGCAAAAAGATTGCGGAATACCTGTTGCCAGTGTATTCGACCCTGAACGTTGCCAACGGCGATGCGATTAAGGCGGGTGACATCATCGCGCGTATCCCGGTCCAGGCAAAACGTACAGGCGACATTACGGGCGGTCTGCCACGTGTTAATGAATTGTTGGAAGTTCGTCGTCCAACCAACCCGGCCTTGCTGGCGGAAATTGATGGTACCGTCGAATTGGAAGATGCGAAATCCAAGATTATCATCCGCATCGAACCAACCGATGGCACAGCACCTGTTGAATATGCGGTGCCCAAGGGGACAAACCTGTTGGTCCGCACAGGCGACACTGTGAAAAAGGCTGATAAATTGGTTGACGGTGACCCAGTACCTCAGGATATTCTGCGTATCCTGGGCCAGAAAGCATTGGCGACATTTATGGTTGACCAGATTCAGCAGGTTTATCGTCTGCAGGGTGTGTCCATCAATGACAAGCACATTGAAATCTTAATCCGCGAAATGACACGTCGCGTTGAAATCACGAACCCAGGTGACACAGGCTTCTTGATGGGCCAGGTTGTTGACCGCGTTGATTTCGAAGAAGAAAACGCCCGTGTTGCGCGCGATAATGGTCGCCTGGCCGAAGCGTCCCAGGTCTTGGTTGGTTTGACCCGTGCGTCATTGACATCACGTTCGTTTATCTCGAACGCATCGTTCCAACAGACGACCAAGGTTCTGGTGGATGCTGCGATTTCGGGTTCGACCGATAAACTGGTTGGTATCAACGAAAACTTGATTGTTGGCCGTCTGATTCCAATTGGAACCGGTGCCTATGTTCGTCGCGTTCGCGAAATCGCCCGCGAAGAACAGCGTGCTGAAAAACTGGCGCGCGAAGGCAACGCCCAGCAACAGTTGTTGGATATTTAGTAGCAAGTGGTTAGTGCCGGTGATTCAATTCACTAGCCACTAACCACTTACACTAACCACTAATACAAAGTTTTCCTTGCAAATCGTAATGATTTGAATAAAATAAGACAGTTATAAAAATAAAAAGGATTAAAAAATGGCAACGCCAAAAAGTAAAACAAGTAAAGCACGCAGCGCCCAGCGTCGTTCACATGACGCATTGTCTGTAATGCCATGCGGTGTATGTAAAACATGTGGCGAAAAGAAACGTCCACATCACGTTTGTCCTGCATGTGGTGCGAAATAATCTAACCAACAAATGGATAATGGCAGAAAGGGCAGGGCGCATCGTTGTGCCTTTTCTGCTTTTTTATAGACTATGTCAGCAGATAAGAAAATAATCTCAATCGATGCTATGGGTGGCGACAAAGGGCCAAATGTGGTCTTGGGTGGCATGAACCAGTATCTGTATCAAAACGGTGAAAACAATGTGTTTTTCCGTGTGTTTGGTGATGAAAAGAAGTTGCGCAAACTGCTGGGCAAATACCCGCGTGTTGCGCGCAATTGCGAAATAATCCACGCGCCCAATGTTATCAAGGGCACGGACAAAGTAATGGATGTTCTGCGTCACGCCCAGGATACATCAATGTACATGGCGATCAAGGATATCCGCGAAGGTAAATCGTCTGCGGTCATCAGTGCGGGCAATACTGGAATTTTGATGTCTTTGTCTAAATTGGCATTGAAAACAATTGACGGTATTTCGCGTCCTGCGATTACGACAATGTTGCCGTCTGGTGCCGGGGACAGCCGTGTGGTTGTCTTAGATTTAGGGGCAAATGTCCACTGTGACGAAACAATTTTATTTGATTTTGCCGTGTTGGGCAGTGTCTATGCCGAAGTTGTGGGTCACATGCCACGTCCAAAGTTGGGGGTTTTGAACATCGGTTCCGAAGAAACCAAGGGTAACGAAACCTTGATTCATTTGAACAAAGTCCTGACCGCTAACAAAGATAAATTGCCATACGAATACATCGGCTTTGTCGAAGGTAATGATATCAGTGCCGGCCGTGTCCAGGTTGTTGTGACCGACGGATTTACTGGTAATATCGTGCTGAAAACGGTCGAAGGCACCGCAAAATTGGTCAAACGTGTTGTTGTTGAAAATTTCAAGAAATCAGTTCTGGCAATTATCGGTGCGTTTTTCCTGATTCATGTGTTCAAGAGATTGAAGCACAAGATTGACCCCCGTTCATATGCGGGTGCGACATTCCTGGGGTTGCGCGGTTTTGCGGTTAAAACCCACGGCAACAGTGACGCATTGGCATTTGCGAATTCGATTCAGTACGCTGCCAATTTGACCAAGGCCAATCTGAACGGGCTAATCGAAGAACGCGCCCGCGCTTTGGCGGACGTTCGTGCGACAATAAAATCCGAAGAATAAAAATCCCGCCATCCGGCGGGTTTCTTATTCTAGTTTTTTGCTAAAAAATACGCCCAAAGCCGCGGTTTTTTGCGCCGATTGACGTGTTTTTCCATGCCTAATCCAAACGGTGGTTTTTTTTAGGCAAATTCTTTGTATCGATTTTGTCCCAATTTCGAAAAAAAGTCAATCATAATTTATGCCTAAAAAAAACCACCGTTTTTCTGTTTTGGTTGGAAAGGATGGCTAAAAAGAGGGATGTGTATGAAATTTATATGCAAGGTTATGTTGGTCTGTCTGGGTGGGTTGTTGTATTGGCAATACGGTGCGCGCGCAAATTATTGGAGTTTCCTGACAGGCGTGTCTTATTCAGGCTGTGATGCCGCGTGTCAACAGGTTATCGGTGGTTATACATCCAGCGGCAGTTGCCCAGACGGCTTGATTATGGGCAGCGGTTCGGGTTCTTCGTCTGGGTCAGGTTCCAGTTCTTCATCTGGTTCTGGTACACCATGCTATTACCCATGGCGTGACGCGCGTGCATTGGGCAGTCTGGGCAGCATGATTTCTACATTCGTTTCTACCGAAGACCCCAATGCATCTAATCCATCAAAATTATACTGGTCTGATGTGTTGGTTGTTGGCCCCAACCATACAACGGGTATTATAAACGAATGTTTTTGTGTCACTACTGAATATGCCAGCGCCCTGCAACAAGCCCTAAGTGCCAGAACCGCATGTGCAAACGGCCTGACATCGTGTGTGGGCAGTGGTTGTATGGCATCCAAAACGGGTGGATATTGGAAGATTTACATTGGTGGCGGCACACAGAGTAAGGTTGCCCCATCTGCTTTAGCATCGCAGGCGGGTTTATATATGCCCAGTGCAACATGGGCCAGTGTGACGGCGAATTGTAAAACAAATTGCAAGGCGAATTATTATCCGACAACGTCATCTAATGGTTCGTGGGTTTGTAAAATATGCGAACTGGATTCCACCAAGGCACCAGAATATTCGGCTGCTCGTGCCGCCAGCATAACCGGTTGTTATGTTCCCGCAAATGTCAGTCAATCCGACGCCGGTGGCACGTATGTATTTACCAGCAACTGTTATTATTCATCGTAAAATTTGTACGGGGTGTGTAATTATGTCACAGAAAAAAATAGAACGTTTGGCCGAAGAATTTTTATGGGCAAATTCAGGTGATGCGGTTGGTGTGTATGCCGGTGGCAGGCGTGTCGCCCGCAAAATGCCATGGAATAAGATAATGAAAGTAAAAATATGAATCCTAAAATTTCAATTATTGTGGCGAATTATAATAATGCCGACTATCTGGATGATTGTATTCGCAGTGTTGTTGAACAATCATTTACAGATTTTGAATGTATCATTGTGGATGACGGTTCAAAGGATGATTCGCGCAAAATTATACGCCGCTGGGCCAAGCGTGATAAACGCCTGCGTCCAATTTTCCAAGAAAATCGCGGTGTGTCCGCGGCGCGCAATGCCGGCATTGATGTCGCATTGGGCAAATACATTGGCTTTTTGGATTCTGACGATTGTTTTACCCCGGACGCATTAAAGATACTTTATACATTGGCGGAACAAAACAATGCGTGCATCGTTGGTGGCGGTGGCATGCGTGTCATGGACGATTTCAAACTGGCCGATGCAACGCCTGATACCAATTTTACCAGTCCGCCATTTCTGGTTTTTGCATCGTCGCCAACAGAAATGATAAAGATGACTTACCTGGGTGAAGCGTACCGTCTGGTTTGGGTGTGGCGCAGATTGTTCCGTCGTGAATTGCTGGAACATGTTCGCTTTGACGAAGGTTTGTATCCCGGCGAAGATACATGTTTTATTCTTGAGGTTATGCCTCTTGCCACGCGCATTGTAGAAACCAAGGCAATCGTTGTGTATCATCGTGTTGCGCGAACTGCGGTTTCGTCGGCACCATTTAACCAGAAGTCGATACAATGGTATCCGCCTACTTTGCGTCGTTTACGAAAAATTATGGATGCGTATTATCCAATTCAGTACCAACGGCATTTTTATCGTTCATTTCTCGAAATGATGGTTGCTGATTGTGTTGTCAGGACGATGGTCAGTGGTCGTCTGGTGCGCCAGGCGGCAAACGGACTGCGTCCGCTTTATGGTACGCGCATAATGCCGACTGGTTTCCTGCCATGGCCAAAAAGACTGATTTTGTGGTTGTTCCTTAGGGTGTTTTAGATAATGAAGTTAACTATAATTATTCCGTGTTATAACGTTGCACCATTTATTGGTCGCGCTTTGATGTGTCTGGTAAATCAAAGTCTGACCGAAATGGAAATTATTTGCGTAAATGATAAGTCAACGGATGATACCCTGGATGTTTTGCGCAGTTGGGAAAAGGGTGATTTGCGAATCAAAGTTCTGGACAATAAAAAACATATGGGGATTGCGCTTGCTAAGAATCGCGGTCTGGATATTGCGACCGGCGAATATGTTGGTTTTATGGAACCGTATGATTTTGTACAAACAGATTACTATGAACGTTTGATAAAGTTGGCTGATATGATGGGCCTGCAGGTTGCGTGTGGCGAATTGAGTATCGTGGACACACACGGTAAAAAGCATCCAGATCCATACCGTACAACAAAAAACATGCCAAACAGTTATCATCTGTTTCGGCAATATACCACCGCAATATATCGGCGCGATTTCTTGGATGCGGCGGGTATACGGTTCCCAAACTTAATTATCAATGACGATATTGTTTTCGAAGCGATGGTAAAATGTGCTATGACGAAACCTATGGGGTTTATCAAGCGTATCTCGTACACCAGATTTTTTTATCCTGAAATCCAAGAACAGGCATATTGGCCTGCGAAAACCGTCCAAGATTCTTTGCTGGCTATACGCACTGCGATAAATATATACAACTCTCGACCAATGTTATTAAAAGATTACGTTAACGGTGCGCATGAATACTTCAAGTATTTGTATAAAAACACGCTGAATAAAAATATAAAAATGCAGTCGTCAATTGCGTCATCAATTTGCGATATATTTGAAACATTAAAATGGCCCGAAGATTTTTCTATAAAAAATCCACCTTTGTTTTTTGCGCTCAAGAATCACGATGCGGCTGGGGTGATTGACGTGTTGCGCGCGCAAAAGACACGTATTAAAACATATCGGATTTTCGGTCGGTGGGTGCTTGCGAAAAAAACATACTCAGCAACAGATGTTCAGATAACAATACTTGGTATTCCGTTTTGGACTACGAATATAAAATAATAAAACCTGTTGGTTGCCAGGTCAGAATAGGTCTCCGAATAAAAATTCCCCCGTTTGGGGGATTTTTTTTAAGACAAGAAAGGAAACTGTATTTTTTTATTCGCCAATTTTCAAATTTGGACGTGCCGTGCGCAGGTTCTGTAATGCCTGTTCCTGGGCGGCGCGAAACGCATCCGGTGCCCATATCTGGAAACTGTTCCCACGACCAACGAATACGGCGGTGCCACTAATACCGGCGTGCTTTAACATATCGGCGGGTATTACAATGCGTCCCGTCACATCAAACGCCAATTCGCGTGCGTCCGCAAACAGCATTGCCGTCAAATCGTCCAGTTCGCTGTCAAATACGCCCATTTTATCGGTTGCGGCGGCCATTTGTTCCATGCGGGACATAGGCATACCTTCGATACAGTTGTGTGTGAACGAACGAAACAGCACAACCCCGGCGAATTTTTCATTTGAAATCGAAGCCCGGAAAGAGGCCGGTACCGAAACGCGTCCCTTGGTATCCAAACGATTTTCATAAGATGAGAGAAACAATGACATTTTATGAACTTCTTAATTTTGGGGCTTTTTCACCCGGTTTCCCTTTCCTGCTTCGTACCGAAGATAGCACGGCGATTTATGGTTGTCAATGACATTTTATAGTTTTTTTATGGTATTTTATGGTTTGACGGCAAAAAAATAAAAAAATTAAAATAAAATGAAAATAAATGTATTTTGTGCTTGACCTGCGATTCGTTTTTGTTCTAAGATGTTTGTATAGACAAGGGGAACAGAAATAAAAAGCCCAGGAATCTGCGGAATTGGCGGTTTTTTGGGAAAAAACAAAATAACAAACAAAAAATATTTCTGTGATTTGTAAATACCGACGTATTTACACCGAAACAGAAAGAATTTTACAACATACGCCCAGGAAGGAGGGGAAACGCGCATGCCAAGAAATATCAAAGAAATCATGATTGCATTGAATCAGGTCCTGACAACAACTGTTTGGGTTAACGAAGACAGACA
Source organism: Candidatus Enterousia sp. (assembly GCA_045546195.1). Taxonomy (GTDB): domain Bacteria; phylum Pseudomonadota; class Alphaproteobacteria; order Rs-D84; family Rs-D84; genus Enterousia. The sequence continues at coordinate 76,277 of JAZQCH010000010.1, read as the reverse complement.
AATTATATCACTGGCCGATGAATTAAAGATTGGTCATAATAACGCGCCACGTTCAATCGAAGATTTGCCACGCGCGTCCCTGGTTGGTGCGTATGTATCATTACAGATTCGTACAGATAATTTCGACACTGCTGCCGAAAGCATGGACACAAAAGAATTGGCGCTGCGCGTCAAAGAAATGGTTTTTGCCGAAGCGAAAAAGGCGATGGACGCAGACGAAAGCACATTATCATCTGGTGTTGCGATGGCGGCATAATTGCCGTTTGGCATCGCGCATCAGGACACACAGTTTCTGGTAATCCAGAAGGAAGGGAGCCACCGGTGGCAAGTAATTGCCCCCGGTGTATTTTTTCTCTTTACTTTTTATAAAAGGCATATATAATTTGTTGGCAATTAAAAATTACAGGGTGCACAAATTATGAAATTGTTTATCAAACGTTTGAATTGATTCAGTGCGACCAACAGAAACAAAACTGCGGGCGCACTTTTTGGGTGCCCGTTTTTTTATACCAGACAAAATACAAAGGAAAACAAAAATGTCAGAAAACACAACAAATACAACAATTTCAACCAATGAATTGACGGCGCGCCTGCAAAAGGCTGAAAATATCCGCGCGCGTGATGGTGTTGTGTGGAAAGATAAATTTGATCGTACGCATACAATTGAAAATGCCCGCGAATTGGCGGATGGTACGCCGGTGCGTCTGGCGGGTCGTGTGACGGCGTTGCGTTGGCTGGGCAAATTGATGTTCGGTCGTATCTATGACATTAACGGTGAAATTCAGTTTTCTATGTCCCGCGAAGAATTGGGCGAAGAAAATTATAAATTTATGAAGGCGAACGTTGACCTGGGTGATTTTATTGGTATCACGGGTGAATTGTATCACACAACGGCGGGTGAATTGACGGTTCGTGTATCGGCATATGAAATCCTGTCCAAGGCCCTGCGTCCATTACCTGAAAAATATCATGGTCTGACCGATATGGAAACGCGTTATCGTCAGCGTTATCTGGATATTATTTCCAATCCCGAATCCCGCGCGGCACTGTTGGGCCGTTTCAAGATGATGCAGTATTGGCGCGATTTTATGAACGCGCGCGGTTTCTTGGAAATCGAAACGCCAATTATGCAAAATATTGCGTCTGGTGCGGCGGCGCGTCCATTTACCACGCATCACAACGCATTGGATGCGGATTTTCAGTTGCGCATTTCGCCTGAATTGTTCTTGAAACAGGCAATCGGTGCCGGCTTTGACCGTGTGTACGAAGTTGCCAAAGATTTCCGCAACGAAGGTATGGATGCCATGCACTTACAGGAATTTTCCATGGTTGAATGGTATGCGGCATATTGGGACTATAACGACAACATCAAATTCACATGGGATTTAATCCAGGAATTGTTGATGAAATGCCGTGGCACATTACAGATTGAATACCAAGGCACAAAACTGGACTTTTCATCCTATGAAATGATTGACTATACGGCGCGGATGAACGAATTCTTTGGCTGTAACATTTTGGATTTTGACGATGTTGACGCCCTGCGCCAGAAATTAGTTGATGCCGGCATGTTCCCGATGTCGGAACTGGAAGATTTAAAGTCAATCCCAACCCTGGTTGACTATGTGTACAAGCGTAAAATTCGTGGCAACATTGTAAATCCGACGTTCTTGTACAACTATCCGGCATACATGGTTCCATTGGCGCGCCGTAACGATGCTGACAACCGTCGTATTGATATGTACCAGTTGTTGGTATGCGGTGCCGAAATATGCAAGGGGTATTCGGAATTAGTAAATCCGATTCAACAGTTGGCGGCATTCGAAGAACAGGCACGCAATATTGCCGACGGCGACGAAGAAGCCTTTAACCCCGACAACGACTTTGTTCGTGCGATGGAACACGGGTTCCCGCCAATTTCGGGCGTGGGTGTTGGTGTTGACAGATTGGCCAGCATTATTTTCGACCAGCCGACCCTGCGCGATGTAATCTTGTTCCCGATAATGAAATAAACACACGGGGGATAAAATGTCTTATATTGGGTCGGACAGTTGGGCACAGGATATTGCGTCCGACAACGACCGGAAAAATCTTGAAACAATTGACCGGGCAGTTGCCGACGGTCGCATCAATGACGAAGCGGGCGAATATCTCAAAGGGCTGTATTCAAACAGCATGCACTGGTTCCGCGAAGTATTTTATGTTTTGGGCAAATGCTTTGGCGCGCCCAAGGCCGCGGTTATGAAATACGACTATGAAACCAACAGTGCGATTGACGCCCCAATTCGTATCGCAGATATCAATCCTTTGTCACCGTATGTGGTAAATCATCGTCTGGACGCCGACCCCATGCGTAATCAGTTTTTTACCAGCAGTGTCGGCCAGCGCGTTGACCTGGCGGTGTCATCGATTGTGACGGTTATTGTTGGTGCGCAAAAGAATATCAATCGTGCGCTGGATAAAATCACGGGCAAGTATTATACGGACTATGTAAATGATGTTGCCGATGCGGCATATCGTGTTTTGTCGGCACACGAACGGGATGCTTCTGCCCGCGCGATTGCGGAAAAAATCCGTCAAAAGTTTTCTGAAAAATACATCAGTGCGGCATCTGAAACGGTGCTGTCAATTATTGGGCGTGGGCATGAAAAAATCGCAGTGGATTTGGTGCGTGCGATTGATAAAATTGCGCCACCGCGCAAAAGACTCCAGGATGTATGGCGTGTTAAATGTCTGTTCGACTTAATCCCCCAGGCGCGTACATTTATTGAACGCCTGTATGAAATGATGCCGGATCGTGTTTTGGCGGTTCGCGACACGTTCTATAATATGAAGAATCCGCGCAACTATCGCGATGCCAAGATTATTTTGAACATCGGGCCAAATTCCGAAAATGTAATCCCGATGGAAATTATCTGCCAGGTTCGTACTTTCTTTGAATTCGAAAGCAAGACGCACGACGTGTACGAAGCCGCGCGCAAAAAGAAGTGTGCCAAATCCGATAATATGGAAGCGCGCCTGGCAAATTACTACGAAATGGGTGTCAAAGAATACAACCGCATGATTTGCCAGTGTCTGGAAGATTTGTTTGACCGTGTCGGCTGGAACATTTTGTATTCGCGCAATAACGATGTGTCGATGTTCGAAGGTTTTCCAAAAGAATGTCGCCTGTACTATCCGCAAAAGATTCTGGATAATATTAACGAGAAGTTAGATGACGCAATTGAAAACGAGGTTTTTCATGTTCAAAACGCGCCGGCAAAATTGTCCAAGCACCAAGAATCGCGAATTTTCCACTTTATGGCGCGCTTTGTTCTGATTGCGGCCATGCCGTATATGCAGCGCGATTGGGCGGCCCCATCCGACACCCAGGCGGGCAAGTTGTTTAACTTTGTTATGAACGAAGTTCAACGATATTACAAAAAATAAAAATCCCCGCCGACATCCGGGCCCCGCGCAAACAAATGTTTGCGTGGGTGGACATTGGCGGGATTTTTTCATGTAATTTTATAAAAAAAATAAAATTGTACACTTGACAAAAGTCGCGTGTTGCCCTATATTGTATATACAAACTTTGGTTCCCTGGAAACGGGGCGGGCTGCCGGTTCTTATGATGTTATGGCAAGTCGGGGCATTGGTTTTATTCTTTGTCTGAATGTACGTCGCAATTTTTTTGTATGTGACGAACCAATCAAAATAGAAAACGAATATTAACAATTTGACATGGTTAAACACAGATGTGTTTATTGTGTCTGTTTGATTGCCAAAGGGTGACAAAGATGAAGTTGAAATGGACTTTGCCGTATATTCTGTCGGGCGTGGCGTTGATGCTGGGGCCGGGTATGACAACCGCCCAAAATGAACGTGATTCTGATTGCGCGCCGGGGGAATTGCCGGCCGGGTTATATACGCGAACGGTGCCGTATAACGCATCGATGGAATACAAGGTCAACGAAATGTACCTGGATGACAAGGCCGACAGTCTGCGCGATGTATATGTGTCCAACATGTTGCGCGCCCAGGAAAAATTACATCCATTGATGGGGCGCAATGGTTATCGTGCCGCGGTGCGCGCTGAATTGCCGGGTGCGCCGGTGGGCATGCATTGTGTTTATGGGCAATATACGCATCTGACGCGCGCCTTGACGGAAATGGGTGATACATTGACAATTATCCCCCATGGTGGCCATACATCGTGTGTTGGTTTCAAGTATCATATGGATAAAAAATATAATACGCCCGAATTTGCGGACTGTATCCACAATGGTGTTATGTATGAATCAGACACGGCATACAATGCGGCGTTGGATAAATATCTGGCGCGTAATCGTGTGACGGCCGAAACATCTGATTCTGTTCGTTCCGAATACGCCAAGAAATTTGCCGAACGTAATTTCAGCGCGGACGGTCTGGACGCTGGTTCTATTTTGATTGTTCCCCGCTATCGCGGCAGTCGCAGTAAATTCCACGCAATTATGTACCTGGGGCGTGGCCGGGTTGAACAGGGTAAATTTGTTGCCGATTCCACGGGTCGTCATATCTATGTCGGGCATAATCGTGAAAATATTGGCGATTTGTTCAAGACCTATGACGTGTCAAATGTTTTTGCCGCCGATACGCGCAAAATCGCCCGCGCAGAATATTCAAATGAATTAAAGCGCATTGAATCCATGGATTCTGCCGATTTGATTTCGTTTCTATCGAATGATAAAACGCCGGCATTTATGTTGCGGTCATATCCACGCACGACATTGGTGCGCATGGCGCGCGATCGCTATTTTAATCGTTCTGATATGTATATGAATCTGCCGATTACGACCACTTTAACATCTGGCATACCTGCGCCCCAGATTGAATTGGCGAAAAATGCGATGCTGGATTTGAAATTAAATCAAAAGACTATGTAGCACTTCCCCCAAATTGGGGGAATTTTTGTGTTGTTATTTTTTTTGAAATGTTCTAAATTCCCTATGCTATGGGAAAAGAAATTATTGAAAACATTGATTCACAACAGTTATCAGACGCATTGTCTGAACGCTATCTGTCATACGCGGTCAGCACGATTGTATCACGCGCCTTGCCGGACGTTCGCGACGGGTTAAAGCCTGTACATCGCCGTATTTTATATTCCATGTTACGCCAGAAATTGGCGCCCAACGCCGCGTTTCGCAAATGCGCGACGGTTGTTGGTGATGTATTGGGTCATTATCATCCGCACGGGGATTCGTCCGTGTATGATGCGATGGTTCGCCTGGCCCAGGATTTTTCCGTACGTTATCCCCTGATTGATGGCCAGGGTAACTTTGGTAACATTGACGGCGACCCCCAGGCGGCATATCGATACACAGAATCTAAAATGACCGACGCCGCCATGCTGATTATGGAGGGTCTGGACGAAGACAGTGTTGACATGATGCCAAACTTTGACGGCACAACGATGGAACCGGTTGTAATGCCGGGCGCGTTCCCGAATTTGTTGGCGAACGGCGGTATGGGAATTGCGGTTGGTATGGCAACAAACATCCCAACCCATAACGTAGCCGAGGTTTGCGATGCCTTAAACCTGGTTGTTGATAAACCAGACGCAACCACCGCCCAAATTATGAAAAAGATGGTTGGACCTGACTTTCCAACCGGCGGCATTTTGATTGATAGTTTTGATACGATTGTCAAGAATTATGAAGCGGGCAAGGGGGCATTCCGTGTTCGCGCACGTTGGGAAATTGAAAACTTGGAACGTGGCGGCTGGCAGGTTGTGATATCTGAAATCCCATATGGAATTGTAAAGTCGAAATTGGTTGAACAGATTGCGGCCTTGATTGATTCCAAGAAATTACCACTGGTTGACGATATTATTGATGAATCTACGACTGATGTTCGCATTGTGATTACGCCAAAAACGCGCAACATCCCTGCGGACAAAATGATGGCGCATTTATTTACGTTGACGGATTTAGAATATCGGTTCAACATGAACTTTAATGTGATTGATTCGCACGGTGCGCCACGCGTTATGCCAATTGGCGATGTATTGCGTGAATTTATCGCGCATCAAAAATTGGTTTTACAGCGTCGCACAAAATGGCGTCTGAACAATATCGCGCGTCGTTTGGAAATCCTGGGCGGTTTATTGGTTGTGTATCTGAATCTGGACCGCGTTATCGAGATTATACGCAACGAAGACGATGCCAAGGGCGTATTGATTGCGGAATTCAACCTGACTGAAATCCAGGTCGAAGCGATATTGAACACCCGCCTGCGTTCACTGCGTAAACTGGAAGAAATGGAAATCAAACGCGAAGACGCCGCCCTGCGCGCCGAACAGGAACAGCTGCAAAGCTTGTTGGCCAGTGACGATGCCCAAAATGACCAGTTAAAGGCATGGTTCAACGACATTAAAAAGACATATGATAAAAAGACAAAACTGGGGCGTCGTCGCACAACCTGGGCGGAACAAACCGAAGAAATTGTTGTCAATGCGGACGAATTCATAGAAAAAGAACCGTTAACCATCATCCTGTCCACAATGGGTTGGATTCGTGCCGCCAAAGGACACTTGGATTTAAATTCGCTGGATTTGAAATTCAAAGAAGGTGACGAATTACAAACCGCGTTCCATGCGATGTCGATTGATAAAATCAATTTGTTTGGCTCTTCCGGCAAGATGTTCACACTGTCTGCGAACGAATTGCCGTCTGCGCGTGGCTTTGGTGAATCTGTTCGCATGATGGCAGATATCGCCGCCGACGAAGAAATTGTCCATGCGTTCGTGTTGGATGTTAACGCAAAATATCTGTTGGTGTCGCGTCATGGTAATGGGTTTATCATATCGGGCGATGCCTGTGTTGCCCAGACCAAGAACGGCAAACAGGTTATGAATACGGAACCAAAGAATCCGGCGCATATGTGTGTGCGCGTGACGGGTGACACGGTTGCGATGTCTGGTTCGAACGACAAACTGTTGATATTTGGGACCGATGAAATACCACAGATGTCCCGCGGCAAGGGTGTGATACTTCAAAAATACAATGCCGAACGCACCTATGTATTGGACATTATGTTCTTTGACGCGGCGAACGGGTTTGGTTGGACGACGGGTCGTGGCACGACCAAGTTGGACGATTGGGCACCATGGCGTGGCCGTCGCGCATCCCAGGGTCGCACTGTTCCGGTTGGTTTCCCACGCAGTGGCAAGTTTGGCAAATAAAAAACACTTGATTTTTGTTTATAAATTGCCATAATATGGCCTGTTCCTGCTGGCGACATGGGGTCGTCGGCTGATATAAGACCAAAGGAAATAAAATGGCTTACTATGAAAGCGTCTTGGTTTTCCGCCAGGACCTGACCGAACCGCAGGTTAAAGAAAAAGCGGCTAAATTCGCAGAAATCATCAAAGAACTGGGTGGTGATGTTAAATCCACAGAATTCTGGGGTTTGAAAAATTTGGCATACATCATTCGTAAAAATCGCAAGGCACACTATGTCATGTTGAACATTGAATTGCCGGGTGCCCAGATTACAGAATTGGAACGTCGTTCCCGCATTGACGAAGACGTTATCCGTTTCTTGAACGTTCGTGTTGATGAACTGGCAACTGCGCCATCTATCATGATGAAAAAGAATACCGAGGAGGCAGAATAATGGCAGTCCGTGCAGCAATTTATCGTAAAAAATCAAACCCATTAAAGGGCAAGGTTATCGATTACAAAGACATCAAGACATTGTCACACTATATCACAGAACGTGGTAAGATTGTGCCATCCCGTATCAGCGGTGTTTCCCAGAAAGATCAGCGTGCATTGGCAACTGCCATCAAACGTGCGCGTCACTTGGGCTTGATGCCGTTCGTTCGTAACAATTTGGGTTAAAAATTCCCCTCCCCGTGGAGGGGTGGCAACATCCGTTGCCGGGGAGGGTTCCCTAAAACTAAATCTGGGTTTTAAACCCTAACTTTAACCCCCTTCGTCCGACGCTGTCGGACACTTCCCCTTGGGGGCAGAATACAAAGGACAGATAAAATGAAAGTTATTTTGACAGAAAAAATCACAAAATTGGGCAACATCGGCGACGCAGTCGAAGTGAAAACAGGTTTCGCGCGCAACTATCTGTTGCCAAACGGCAAAGCGATGCGTTATACACGTGAAAACGTCGCCTTGTTCGAAGCGAAAAAGGCTGAATTGACTGCCCGCCAGGAAGCGGCGAAAAAGAACGCAGAAGCAAACGTTGACGCGGTCAAGAACGCAAAACTGCACATGATTCGCCAGGCCGGTGACACAGGTCAGTTATATGGTTCTGTATCAACACGCGACATCGCACGCATGTTAAAAGAAGTTGCGAATGTATCTGTTGAATCTGCCCAGGTTATGTTGGGTGCGCCAATTAAATCTGTTGGTGCGTTCGATACAACAATCGCGCTGCATCCAGACGTTATCGTTCCTGTGAAAATTTATGTCGCCCAGACCCAGGACGAAATCGATGCGTTGGTTGCGGGTAAATCTTTGACATTCGGTACCAAGAAAGTCGAAGAAGAAGTTGCAGCAGAACCTGCCGTCGAAGCGCCTGTCGCCGACGAAGCGGTTGCTGAAACAACAGACGCAGAATAATTCTGTTAATTGATTTTAAATCCCCCAATTGGGGGATTTTTTTTATTTTTTATTTGCGACACGTTCGCGAAATTCGTTGCTGGGGCGGAATGTTGCCACGCGCCGTGCAGAAATAATCGCACTTTCACCTGTCTTTGGGTTGCGTCCCATACGGGCATTTTTTTCCAAGATTTTAAAACTGCCAAATCCGGCGAACTTAACTTCTTCGCCATTAACCAGCGCGTCCCGAATTTCATCGAACACCACATCAATCATTTTGTACGCATCAGCGGTCGTCAGTCCAAAACGTTCACGCAATCTGTTTGCGAAATCACTTCTTGTTATTGTTGCCATTTTTCTACCTCTGCTTTCTTTTTTCTTTTTTTATTCTTAAACCCTAATCAGTGCCGCGCCCCATGTCAGCCCACTGCCAAACGCGGGGTATAAAATTAACTGTCCACGTTTAATAATATCATTATCAAACGCATATGCCAATGCTAAAACGCCTGATGCGCCACTGGTATTTGCGTGTTTATCCACCGTCACCAGAATTTTATTCATTGGAAATTCCAATTTTTCCGCGCAACTGGAAATAATACGCAGATTTGCCTGGTGCGGAATAATCCAGTCAACATTTTCTGCGGTGATACCGGCATGTTCCATAATATATCGTGCGGCATCCGGCATACATTGAACTGCTTTTTTATATGTTTCTGGCCCGTTCATAGAAATTTTGTGGTCGTCTGTCCCGTGCAGGCATTCAAAATCGCGCCCATCAGCCATAACGACGGTGTCGATAATTCCCGAATAACTGGATGATGAATGTTCAAATATCAGCGCGCCTGCGCCATCACCAAACAAAAAGGCGGTTGAACGATCTGTCATATCGACAAATCGGGTCATTTTTTCTGCGCCAATTATCATAATACGTTTATGTATTCCCGCGGCAAAGAACGCACGCGCACAGTGCAACGCATAAATATATCCCGTACACGCCCCGCGTACATCAAACGCCGCCGCATTACGCTGTGCCCCCAGTCGTCCCAAAACCTGAACCCCAACGGATGGGAAATCCAGTTCCGGTGTTGTTGTTGCGACAATAATTAAATCAATGTCATCAATGGATAATTTAGCGTTGTCCAACGCGCGTGTCGCGGCAACTGTTGCCATGTCGACCACGGTTTCATTTTCCGCCGCAAAATGCCGTTCGCGAATCCCTGTGCGTGTGACAATCCATTCGTCAGTTGTGTCCATAATGCGTTCAAAGTCCGCGTTTTTCATAACGCGTTCTGGTAAATATGAACCATATCCGACAAGTTTGCTTCCCATTTCCTGAATCTTTTTTTGCCCACGCATTATACAGGCGTAAATAATAACTTTCAATATTAAATTCACGGGAAAATTTTCGGCATAAAAAACGGGCTTGCGCCCGTTTAATTACATCTGATAATCACCCAGTTGTTGCTGAAAATCATGCAGTGTTTTATTGATTTTTTCAATCTCGGCGATTGCCGCTTCACAGGCTTGCTTTTTGCGCAACACATTTTGTACCTTTTCGGTCAGTTCCAACAGTTTGCCTGTATCTGTTTCGCGCAACATCTGTTTCAGCAATATCTTTTTTCGCCCATCCAGCAAATCCAGTGTTTGGCTGTATTTATGGCTCAGCGAATACAGTTCTTGCCACTGTGGTGTTGTGTCTTGTGCAACCTGTTGTGCGACGGGTGTCACAGGCGTGGTGGTCTGTCGTACAATCCGTGGGCGTTTTTGTGGTGCCACGGGTGTTGGTGTCGTGACCACGGGCGCAGTTTCTTGTTCGGTCGTGTCAACAATGGTTGCTGTTTTTTCGACCGGTTTTTTTGCCGGCTTTGCTGTGACCGGTTTTGCGTCAACATGTGTTTCTGCGACGGGTGTTTCCGCCGGTGCCGGCGCGCCGACCGGTTTGCCATTTGGGTCATCTGGTCGTGGCTTGCTTGCGCTCAGTTCTTTGATTAAATCCGACACGCGCAAAAATTCAGACAAATTAACATCGTCTAAATCCAGATTCGCATCGCGTAAATATTTGTTGTATCGTGGGTTTTCGTGTTCGGCAAAGAATTTCTGACACACGAATACATTTCCGGCAACTTCCCACACAATGCGTGGTCTGTCGTCCAGCGTGCCAAATCCCTGGCACAGGCAACGACTGTTTTTGAATTTAACGGTTGGTGAAATTTTGACCTGTTTATCTTTGATGAAAATCACCTGTTCACCATTGGTGTCGGTTGGATTTACATTGATGTTATCGATATCCTGTAAAATATTCAACAGTGTGTCAATGCTGTTTCCGGCCTTGGACTGAATCTGTCCCCATGTGACCTTTGATATATACTTTTTAATTTTTATTGGACGGATTTCGCGCGCCCCGACAAAGTACGTTTGCTTTTGTACTTTTGGTGCCTCGACTTTCTCTGGTTTGGCTTTTGTTGCGGTTGCCTTTGGTGTTTTTTCTTTGTCCTGTTGGGTTATGTTGTTCATAACATATTCCGCAACGCGCGCCGCATCGTCGCAATGAACGCATACAATTTGCGCGCCATCATCTGGGCGTGTCATTGTTGCGGTTCTCAGTTTCAGATTCGCCTTATTAGAACGCGCCATCTGAACCAATCGTGTCACCTGTGCGGCCGGCAATGCGGCAATTTCTTCGGACGCGGTGACGCAATATTCGACCAACTCGTCTGCGGACAACCACTCTTCTGTTTTCAGTGCGATAACGCTATCGGTGTTTTTCGTGCTTGCGATTTTTACAGGTGCCTGCACAGGCTCGGCTGCCTTTAAAATTTCTGCCAGTGTCGTTTTGCCATCCGTGACGCAAACATTTGGGTAATATTCCACAAATTTCTTGGCGGCGTCCTGGGCGCCATCTTTATTCTTTTTAATACTGTTCAAAATTGCGGTTCTGACGACAACTGTCGGGGTGTCGTGTCCCAAAAATCCCAGTGGCAATTTACCGATTAAAACATCCAAACTGTTAATCGCGTGTTCGCAAATCAGTCTTGTAAAGAACAACGGCAATTTAGTGTCGGCCGTGATGGTAAATTCTTTGGAACATTCAAAGTCCCCACCAATTACCACATTACTTAAATCCGGCCATTGGCGTCCCTTGGCTTTGTCCAGTTTAACACCATCCAATAAACACAGTGGGTGTACTTTGTCGAATTTGTCATAGGGCAGGTCGAACAAGTCAACCCGAACCAATACGCGTACGTCATTTTCCATAATCGTTGCATCAAAAAAATCAGTCTGCTTTGCCATGTTATATCCTCACTCTAATATACATAGCACAAAATGTTCGTTTGTCAACACTCTGGTGACAAAACTTATTGAAATTCAAGCGTTTTTATTATAAAATTCAACGCGCTGTCCCCATAGTTCAACCGGATAGAACAAATTCCTCCTAAGAATTAGATGCAGGTTCAAGTCCTGCTGGGGATGCCACCTTTATCTTTGTCGCTGTTTGGCATACAGTACTGCGTCGCATTTATATTCGTGAAACGCCCCGTCAATCGTGCGCGCCACAAATTCAATCTGCGAATTATGCTTTCGTTGAAAATAATTCAAGAAATTTGACCATTGTGATGTTTTTGCGTCCCACAGATAGTGAAAATACACCCGCCCATCTTCGTTCAAATTATTGGCAATCAATGGCACCAGGATATTGCGCTTTGTTCTGTCCAGTCTTTCTTCTGCGTCGCGCGAATCCGCGTACAAATATCCAAAAATATTCGACAGCAATATTAAATCATATCGTTCTGTAAAATCCGCATACATATCCGACCCGCTTTGTTCAAACGGAATATTCACATGTTCCAAATAGTGCGGTCCATATTTTTGTACATTATCCTGCATCGCAATTCGCACCGTTGATATGTCACAGTGCTTGAACGGGATGTGTTCTGGCAATCTGTTCCGAACGGTGTCATAGTTTGATTCATTTGCGATATATTGTAATTTGTTGATGTCATATTCACTGGTGTGCGCGGCGCGGTATTTAAAGTTTCTGCGCATATGTGCGCCGCTGCATTTTTTCAGGAATCCGCATAAATCATTTGAAAAATTAGACTTAATCGGCGTCAAAATTTTTTGATTAAAAAAATTTTTGCGACTGAAAAAGAAATCCATAAAATTGTCATACGGCAATCCACGAATCATATGGTTTTTCAGTTCGATTACATTTTTCTGATGTGAATTGATATCAAATGTATGAACGCATCCCGCGCCCATTAAATATGATTCAAACGCATGGTCGCCCGATGCGCCAACGGTCAAAATCTTTTTGTTTGATATATCGCCGGCTGTTTTCAGTGTGCCATATATATTTTCATTTGTGAATAAATAGACCGGGTCGCAATCTTGAAATGCGTACGCAGATGCTGAAATTAAATTGGATTGCGAATTTTTTGACATGCCAGGTTTATAGCACACACCGGAATATTGTCAATATTTTATTGGTTGATATGGTTATAAAAAAATATATAATTGCCCATACGGCCAAAAGGATTCTGTATGAAAAACAAAGCGGTTAAGATTGGTATTTTTGCGACAATATTGCCACATATTTTTTGCTGTGGGCTGCCTATGTTGTTGGCGATTGTTGGATTGATTGCGCCGGACGCTGCGCATTTTCATATTTTGCCACATTGGTTGGAACCGTGGTTATTTGTGTTTTCCGGGTGCATGCTGATATTGTCGTGGTATCTGGTTTGGCGCGATTGTCGGTGTTCGTGTGCGCATTGTGGTGGCGACAACTCGCATCGCACTCAAAAGGTTGTTGTTGGTGTCATAACGGTGCTATTTTTTATCAGTCTGATTTTGCATATCGCATCACACGCGCATTAAAAAAATCCCCAAATATGGGGATTTTTTAATTTACACAAACTTTTCCGGCACCAGGTTGCTGATATTCTTCCATATTCTGCGTATCAGGCTGGTATCTGGCGCGTACTTATGTACCCGTGGTTGTTCGTCACCTGGTCTTGAACCTGTCCAGACCGGGTCGCCATCATCATCCAATGTCACCTGCCATGATGTTTGTGTGTCTTGTATTATCATTTCGCGCAGTTTGTTGGCAAAATCGCGACTTTCAAATATTGCTACATTTTCAGTGTTGTAATACGCGCTGCGCGGGTCCAGGTTAAAACTGCCAATCCATGAAATGTTATCGTCAAACACCATGGTCTTGCTGTGCAGAACTGAAAAACTGGACTGCTTGCGTTCACGGTCGTGTTTTTTACCGCGCAGATTTTCCGCCGACACCATAAATTCATACACATCTGCGCCCGATTCAATTAACTGCTTTCTGTATTTTTCCCATTTGGCGTAAACAGTCGGTGCGTTTGTTGATGCCAGCGAATTTGTCACAATTGTCATATGAACCCCAGACTTTTCTTCGCCCAGCATGTGTTCCAGTCCACCTTGTCCCGGCACAAAGTACGCCGCTGACAAATAAACAGACTTGCTCGTTTTATTCCACAGATGCTGTAACGCGCGAACAATATCACCACGATATGCTTCTTTTTCATCCATGGTCATTTCAACTTTTTCAGGCGGGTCGGCCAAGAATTTTCCGCGTCCCCAACTGAAATCAAATCGCTTTTGCTTATATTCGCGCATTGCCATATTGATGATAGTGTTATATTTTCGCACATCATCGGATGCGCGCTGTTCAATTTCCGCAAACGATTTTTCCAGTTTCTTTAACGCCTTCTTAGATTTTGCCTTGGGGAACACAGATGCCGGTATCGACAGGTGGTGGTTCCAGTATTGATTAAAACTGTCGGTGGCAAAGTGTGTCATATCCCCAATAAACAAAACGTCTGTGTCTGAAAAGTTTGACGCCGTTTCTGGATAGAAATAATTGCTGCCTACATTTCGGCCACCTGTGATGTATGCGATATTATCCACGATGAACAATTTGTTGTGCATCCGCGAATTCAGTCGGTTAAAGTCTGTTAAAAACTGGGGATAGTATAACAGTTTTGAACGATTGGCAACGGTGTTGAAAACTTTGACCTCTATATTCGGGTGCTGATTCAACAACATTACATCCACGATATCGGATTTGGTCCCATAATCATCCAACAGTATTCGTACCTTGACCCCGCGGTCGGCGGCACTTTTCAGTTCGGCGATTAAAACCTTGGATGAAAAATCATTGCTGTAAATGTATGTTTGTAAGTCGATTGTTTTTGTTGCCATACGCGCGAATGCAGAACGAATTACAAATGCCGATAACCCATCTTCGATTAGTGTCGCGCCCGATGTGTTATCCCTGGTCGCCAATTCATCGGCATAGCATTGTGCGATTGGTGTTTTGTATGGGTCGTAATCGAAATCTGTGGACGTGACCTTGGGCGCATATCCGTCCAATCGCGCATCGCGTGTTGTGGTTGGTACAGTCGTGCACCCCATCAGGGGCAGCGCCAAAATCCAGACCGCGACTTTTTTCAGTATCGACACACCAAACCTCTCTTGTTAATTTCTGACGATTATAAACAAACGATAACACGACCGCAACAAAAAATCATTATATTTTTTAATAAATTGGGAAACTTTCCCTTTGCCTTGTGTATGCGTTTCGCTATAATTTAACCAAAGGAGTTTTACTGATGCCTCAGAAAATAATTGTGACTGGCGGCGCGGGCTATATCGGTTCGCATACATGTGTTGCGCTGATTGAATCTGGCTTTGATGTTGTTGTGTTTGATAACCTGTCAAATTCGCGCGTGGATTCGTTGGACGGTGTCGCACGCATTACCGGCACGCGCCCAGAATTTATCAATGTTGATTGTACAGATATTGCTGCCATGCGTTCTGCGTTTGCGGCGCATCGCGATGCGGTTGGTGTAATCCATTTTGCCGCACTAAAGGCGGTCGGTGAATCTGTTGAAAAACCATTGCTGTATTTTCGCAATAATCTGGGTGGTCTGATAAATGTTCTGGATTTGATGCGCGAATTTGATGTGCCGAACATTGTCTTTTCTTCGTCGGCGACTGTCTATGGTGTCCCGGAAACTCTGCCTGTGACTGAACAAACCCCATTACAGCCGGCCACATCCCCGTACGGCGCGACCAAGGTTATGGGCGAAAACATAATCCGTGACACAGTACGTGCCTATCCGCAAATTCATGCGACGCTGTTGCGTTATTTTAATCCGATTGGCGCGCACCCGTCGGCGGAAATTGGCGAATTGCCAAACGGTGTACCAAATAATCTGATGCCGTACATTACCCAGACGGCGGCTGGTATTCGTCCGTGCTTAAATGTTTTTGGTGATGATTATGATACACCCGACGGTTTCTGTGTCCGTGACTATATCGATATAAACGACCTGGCGCGGGCGCATGTTGCGGCACTGCGGCACATGTTGGCGGGTGCTGATGGGGTCGAAACGTTTAATCTGGGGACGGGGCGCGGGGCGTCGGTTATGGAACTGATAAACGCGTTCCGTGATGCGACGGGTGTGGAAATCCCGTACAAAATAGTTGCGCGTCGCGCGGGTGATGTGCCGGCGATTTGGGCAAATGCCGAATTGGCGTCGCGGGTGTTGGGCTGGCGTGCGATTGTGCCGTTAAATGAAACATTGGCGTCTGCCTGGCGTTGGCAACAGCGCGTATCGGAAATAAAATAAAAATACCGCAAAAACACGATTTTTTCATTTGTAATAAATTCGTCAATATGATAAAATCAAACGTAATAGAAGGGAAGGATTTATCATGAAAAGATTTATTGCCGTGCTTAGTGGACTGTTGGTACTGCCCGCATTTGCTGAGGTTGCGCCCATTTACTATGACGAGGTAATTGAATATTCCGACGAAGAAACGCCGGCCGAAGAAGTGGACGCAGTTGCTGAAACTGTCGTCGTCGCCCCGGTGATTCAGCCCAGTTCGATAAATCCGCGTACTGCGAATCGTGCCAATGCGTCACGCGCGGTACCTGCGACATCAAACGCGACAACGCGTTCTGGTGCGGGTCGTGCGGTTGCGTCAACACGCACAACATCAAACGCGGTGGTTTCGCGTGCGGCCACAAACCGTGCCACCACACCACGCGTATCCACGCGTGCCGCCCGCAGTGCGACAAACGGTACACAGCAAATTGTATCAACGCGTCGCGCGATGCAGTCTAACGCACCAACAACTGCGGCGCGTGCGTCGATTGTTCAAACAGACACCGTGTATCAGCCAATATATAACGCGCGTGTATCCACGCGTGCCAGTGCGGCGCGTGCGCGCATCCCGACAATAACGGCGGTTTCTGGCAAAACAACAACGGTTGCGACGGCCGAAACAGCAGCCGAAGCGACCCAGTCCATGGACGAATTGGCGCAAATCACCGATTTTTGTAAAGCGCAGTACACATCATGTATGGATAATTTCTGTAATGTTCTGGACGATAACCAGGGTCGTTGTTCGTGTTCAAAGAATATCAAAAATTACGCCAAAACTGAAGAAGCATTAAAGGCCGCAACCGAAGCGTTACAGGATGTCGCCCAACAGATTCAATATATTGGTCTGTCGGCGGATGAAATTGAAACCCTGTTCACCCAGACCGAGGCCGAAGCCCAAATGCAATCAACCCAGGATAATACCCAGTTGAAAAACGATTTGGACAGAATCAAGAACCTGATTGTTGATGTAAAGTCTGGTTCTGCGTCAACTGTATCCGATGCGGGCATGGGATTTGATTTGTCTGGCCTGTTGGATTTCACCATCAGCAGTACTGGATTTGACCTGGCGTCATTGTTCGGCACAACAACCGCAGACACATCATCCATCAGCAACCAGCGTGGTGAAACCCTGTACAAAACGGCATCCACACGATGCAAAGCGGCGGTTTTGAACAACTGCGCGGCCCAGGGTGTTGATATTTCTGTTATCACAAATTCGTATGACCTGGAAATCGACAAACAGTGCATCGCATATGAACGCAGCCTGACGGACACAAACGACGAAATGAATCAAACCGTCCGCAATGCCAAGGGTGTTCTGCAACGCGCACGTTTGATGGTCGCACAACAGAAAAATTCATATGACCTGCGTGGTTGCGTGAACGCATTGGATTCCTGTATGCAGGACGACTATGTATGCGGTTCCGATTATGAATACTGTTTGGACCCAACCGGCAAATACATCGTTGACGGCGAAATCGTTGTCGGCTCAACCCCGGGCTATGTGGTCAGCGACACGCAGGTTCCATCACCTTCTGCCGCATTTGCGGACAACACATTGTATGGCACATGGTATTATGATTCCAAATACGCGTGGGGTGCTACACTGGAAGAAGGCACACTAACCGATTATATAAATAGCACAGTCGACGCCAATGCCCCCCAGAAAGAACCGGATGACATAATGTCAAACTATTTGCTGTACAAAATCGGTTATAACGAAGGCGGCAAAAACTTTGGTATGTGTATGTCTGTCCTGAACAAGTGCCAGGATTACACCTACAAAGGCAGTGCGTCCAACCGAACATATAAACCAGACAACGACGTAGTCAAAGAATACCTGCAACGCACCCTGACCAAGATTAAGGTTGCCCAGGACAAGGTTATCTCGGATTACGCTGAAAATTGTATATCTGATGTTTCATCATGTTTGGCGTCAAACAATTATGAACAGAGCAACAATATCGCGATAAACGCGTGTCGTGCCCAGATTCGTACTTGTATGTCTGTAAATGGTGATACGACTGAAAATCCAACACCGACTCAGATGAGTGCTTGGGTCGCCGCAATGTTGGGTGATGGCAAAACATTGGCGATGGTATCCGCATGTACCAGCACCGGTGGTTCATATTCAATTAACACCAGCGGTACAGGCACCTGTACATGCGCCAGTCCACGTACAGCACTTGATGCCACTACGGGACAGTGTAAATGTCCTTCTGGTCAAACGTGGGACGGCACCACTTGTAAAACACCCGAAAATTAAAAATCCCCCGTTTGGGGGATTTTTTATTGCGCTATCTTGTGCTTAATCTCGCGAATGCGTGCCAATATTTCCTTCAGGTCAGCCTCGGTCGCGGCGGGTTCGGGGCGATTGTTAATTTCGTCCGCCAAAACAATACACAGCGTTGCCAGCAATGCGTTTTCGGGCAACGGCCCAATTTTATCCAGAATCTGGCGGGCGCGTCCGTCAACCATTTTGCCCAATTCAATCAGGCGACCTTCCTGGCCATCTTCGCACCCCATTGGGTAATTTTTATTTACAATTGGTATGGAAACAACACTCATTTTTTCAATTTCCTTAAAATAGATACAGATTTATCAATCGTGTCCACCGCGCGTGCGTTTTTATCGCGCAGTGTGCGCACCTGTTCGGTCAGGATTGCCACCTCTAAATCAGTTTGCTTGCCTGCGTGAATCGCGGTGCCACGCAATTTAGCGGCGGCTTCTTCCAGGTGTGCCAGTTCTTGAAAAATTTGCTGTTTTATATCTGCCATATTTTCAGTTTAAGACATTTTTTATATGCGTTCAACCCTAAAATGTGATATAATGCGACCATATACTGTGGGGGATGAATTTATGAAGACCAAAATAATCTATATTTCCGGTAACGAAGTGTTTGAAATGTCTGAAATTCGTGCGGCGTTTGATTCTGTGCGGGCGGCTCTTGGGCTGGATAATGATACGATTTTATTTGGTGTTCCGGTTGATTGTGACAATGCCCTGGCGTCGTCTGATGATGTGTCGTCGCCTGTGGTTGATGTTGTCGAACCAGTTGTTGTTGACGCGGTCGTTGCCCCCGAAACCCCTGACCCTGTTATCGAACCTGTCGCGGCACCTGTGGTCGAAATCGAACCCGCGCCTGTGGCGGTTGAAATTGAACCGGTCGCAGAACCTGTCGCGGAACCGGTTGCGGAATCTGTTGCGGAACCCGTGGTTGAAAACGCCCCAGAACCAGTTATTCCGATTTTATCAATTCTGTCCGCCGGTGACGATGCCCACGAACCGGTCGCAGAACCTGTCGCAGAACCCGTTGTTGCGGTCGCAGAACCTGTCGCCGAACCCGAAATGGACGTCGTTGAAACCGCAGTGATTTCGGACATCAGCATTGATGCCGAATTGTCCGCCCCGGTTGATTCCAATGATGATGTGGTTGAAACGGTTTCGATTGGCGACATGATAACCGACGACGCGCCTGTGACCCCAATGGAAAAGACATTGGAACAATTACTGGAAAGCATGACACCCCTGCGCGAAGATATTCAACCCGAACCCCAAATCGACGAAGTGCACGACGACTTTGAAACCGATGACACAGACGCGACATTGGCACAACTGGCCACAGAATTTGTTGACACCCAGGATAAAATTCCCGCCACACAGAAAACATCAGGGGCGGGCAAAATTGGCAAATTGAAAAACATCCTGCCGTTTAAAAAGGCAAAGCGCGACGACAATGGTCTGATGGGCGATTTGTTCGGTTGGGCGGGCATTGCGGCCAACGACGAAGATTTTTCAATCCCTGGATTCTTTACCCCCGCCGCATCGAAAAAGCAGGGCGCATAACAGGCACAGATGAACGCAGATACAATTATTCGATTACTAACAAATTCCGGGTTTCACAATGTTCGCGTGGACCCTGATTTTGTATATATGGAAGATCCGTCTTGTATCCTGCGCAGTTTTGAAACATTTGCCCACTATGCCTGGGTTGCGATTATGATTTTGACTGGTCTGATGTTGACCGGTTGGGCGATATCAATGATACGCGGTGCGAAAAACGATTTCTTTACAAACCTGCGTAATTTAATAATTATCTTTGGTGTGTTGTCGATTGCCAAACCGATTATGAACCTTATCTATGGCGGCGATTTATTTGCGCGGGGGTGTCACACGATTTCAGTTCCAATGGCGGAAATGAATCGATTGCTGGATGCGCGTAATTCCAAACTAAAATCGCGTGACGAATATGATCTGTACGAAGATTTTGATATCTATGATTCTGGTGCGCCGATTCATGAAATTCCATTTTCTGATGCGCCGTTGACATCATCGGGTGACCCTGCGGCCCTAGACCTGTGATTTTGATCGTTCTAACAGGTGTTCATCACGCATAGAATGAACTATGCCACCTGACACCACAAAATGGTCATACAACCCAATATGGCACAGATTTAACAAATATTCTAAATGTGTCGTTAAATTGACATCCGTAGATGAAAAAGTATTATCCGTTGTCGGGTGATTATGTAACAAGGCAACACTTTTTATATTGTTCTTTAACGCGTATTCCATAATTTTTTCGATATAGATATTTGACGATTCTGCCGAACCACGGCTGTGTACTTCGTGGTGTTTCAAACAGAAATTGGCATCCAGATACAGTACATGAAATTCTTCGGATTTCAATTCGTCCATTTTGGCGCGACAATAATCCACCAACGTTTTGTGTTCCATAAACATAGAACCTTCGCGTAATTTTCTTTCGTGGCTGATACAAATCAAACTGTGTACCAGTTTAATTAAAATCGCGGTCGAGCGTCCAACCCCATCAACCGCCACCAGGTCATCCATAGACGCCGTCAGCACCTGATAAACATTACCAAAGTGCGCAACCAACCGGCGTGCCAACGGCCGAACATCACGTCTGGGGATTGCGTATCCCAACAACAGTTCTAACTGCTCATACTCAACCAGTTTCTTATCCAGAAACTTTTCTTTTAATCGTTCGCGGTGTCCCGCATGAAACAGTTCGTCTGATTTTGCCATGTTAATTATCAGACCATCTTTTCTGTGAAAATAATTGCGCCGTCTTCGGTAATGCCGATTGTGTGTTCCCACTGTGCCGACAGACCGCCATCCACCGTACGCGCAGTCCAACCGTCTGGGTCAATTTTACATTCGGCCGACCCTGTGTTAATCATGGGTTCAATCGTGAACACCAATCCGGGCACCATCTTAACCTTGTCCCAACGCTTGTCATAGAAATGATAAATCTGTGGGTCGTCATGCATAACTTTGCCGATTCCGTGTCCAACAAAGTCGCGTGAAATTGAAAAACCATGTGGTTTTACCAC
This sequence comes from Candidatus Enterousia sp., assembly GCA_045546195.1. GTDB lineage: Bacteria > Pseudomonadota > Alphaproteobacteria > Rs-D84 > Rs-D84 > Enterousia. The sequence goes on along the minus strand of JAZQCH010000010.1, from coordinate 54,632 downwards.
GGCTTCGATTGTTTTGCCAATCTCGGACAGTGGCACGCCCGGCGCGCAAATTGAAATTGCCGCATTCATCGCGTCCTGGCACACCTGGACCAGTTTTCGCGCCTGTGGGCTGACATTACCAATCATAAACATCCGTGATGCATCGCCGTGGAATCCTTTGTATTCTGCGGTCAAATCGACGTTCACGATATCGCCATCTTTTAAAATAACATCATCGCTGGGGATGCCGTGTACAATCACATCGTTCACGGACGTACAAATATGCTTTGGATATCCCTGATACCCCAGGTCAGACGACCGCGCCCCGTTTTCTTTCAGAAACTGTGCGACCATGCGGTCGATTTCACCGGTTGAAATTCCCGCCCGAACATACGGCGAAATAAAATCAAAACAGCGCGCCACAACATCACCCGCTGCGCGCAGTCTTTTAAAATCCTTGGGTGCGTACACAGATGCCAACATTTTTATCAGTTCCTTCGTTTAATTGCCAACTTTGCCGCCCGCGCGCACAATTTTAATGCGAAATCACGCAACAGTATTTCGCCCGGCATCCCGGTTGTGCGCAGTTGACGTTCTAATTCGTTCAATCGTACCAGCACCGCGGTCAATTCCGCATCTGGCCAAATTTTAATTGCGCGTTTGAATTTATCTTCGACCTTCCAAAACAGTCGGGGCAGTTGCCCATCCACAACGGCAATTTGTAATTTTTTGAAATGTCCAACCAACATACGCACCAGCATATTTGGTTCCTTGTTATCATACAGCAATCTGTCCAACGCCTGCATTGTTTGTTGAATATGCCCCGCCGTTAATGAATACAGAAAATCATCAATATCCGCGGCCCCTGTGTCTGGCAAACACTTTTCTACATCGGACAATTCTACGATGCGTTTATCGTCAACATACAGCGCAATTTTCGTTAAAAATCCACGCGTAATTCCGCGGTCGCCCCCCAGATGTGATGTCATATACGCCATAGCATCCGGTGTAATTTGCTGAATCCCCGCCGCTGCGGACAATTCATTTCGTATCAGTGTCGCCAACGTCCGTGCATCGTCGGTATAGCATGCCAACGCCGCCATATTATCCGCGCCTTCGAACATGGCGCGCAACCCGCCACCGGCACGTAAATCGCCGCCCGCCACAATAACAGTCGCGCACAGCCCAGTATGATTAACCAGTTCTGCCACCTGTTTGGCGCACGCGTCCCCTGCGTCGGAAATAATCACCATTTTACGCCCGCCGAACATAGATGGTGTACACGCCTCGGCAAACAGGGCGTCCTGCTTTTCCCGCAGTTCATCTGAATCCAACGCGAACAGATTATCTTTTTCTATACCTAATTTCTCGATGGCCAAATCACAGTATTCATCAACCTGGCCGGCATCTGGCCCATAAATCAGCACAGCGCGGATTGTTTCAATGCCACTTTTAAAATCAGTGTCTTTCCATTTCATTATTTGGCGTCCGTACTGTTGTCGGCGTTTGAATATTTATATGTTTCTGCGATTGCGCGTGTTCCAATCTTTTCCGCCAACACATTAATTGTATTCTTAATCGCATTGTTATATGACGCATTTGACGCCACCAGGTACCGCACAAAAGTGTACGATTCTGCGGCGCGTTCTGTGCCGCGTGCGATTTGTTTTCCATCATGGCTCAACACATACGTTGCGGTCAGTGAAACTTCCTGCCATGTGGCGTCACCAGTTTGTTCCAGTGCCTTGTACTGGGTGTTTGGTTTGCTTAATTCCACACTCAGTTTATATGTTGCGTCTGCTGTGCGTTGTCCACCAAATTTCGCCCACAGTGCGTTGCGCAATTCAATTCCGTTAATGCCACTGATTGGTTCGACATAAATATCAGTATCTTGGCCCGAAAACATAGGCTTAAAACCACATCCTGATACAATTGCCAGTACAAACAACAATAAAATTTTTTTCATGACCGCATCCATTTCCTGTTGCAATTTATTTGTATATTACCTAGACTTTTTATAAATCGCAAGGGGGAATGATGAATATTTTTATCATGATTTTGGTTGCGCTGTTTATGGCGGGATACTATCTGATGGATTCGCCCAGTCAATCTGTGCCCCAGCATGATACCCAGTATGCTGTGTCGCGTTCTGATTTGCGTACGGTTGCCCAGTGTGCGACGGCGATGCACAATGCCCAGATTAACGGCACTGAATTCAATGATATTTGTGTTGAACAAAACGGCATCATCAGTGAATTTATCTGTCTGGATAACAAATTGAAAAATACCAAGTGTGACATTGTAAAGAATAAAAAGCCTGCGTTCAGTTATATTGTCACGGCAACATCGCCATTGGATTCGTCCGACCATAACGCGATGATGGAAATTCTGGAAACGCATTATTCAGACGCCGGCACATTTGGGTTATTGGACGATGGTATGATAATGTCTGGCGGTTCGTCGGTGCGGCGTCAAATACCGTCTGAAATCATCAAGAATATGAAATTGACCGATGGGCAACTGGTGTATTTGACCCAGTATGAAATCCCCGATGCGGGCAGTGTCTATGATATCGCGCCTGTGCCCGATGTTATTTGTCCTGCCGGCACGGCCAAGACCTATCGCTTTGGCCGATGGCAGTGTATTGGCTACAACGCCAAAACCGATTGTGGTGGCGACATGATATGGGATTCAGACCTGTACGAATGCGTCCCCGACGAATCCCGCCGGCCACTGTGCGCCGACAATCAAACCGCCGTCATGGTGGATGGCGTATGGGAATGTATTGACCCGTTCCCTGAAAAAAGTTGCCCTGATAAAATGGTGGCGCGCCTGAATTATAATACACTGGAATGGGAATGTGTTATGGACCCCACAACGACAACAACAACCAAGAAGTGCACACATATAACATCTGGTGCGGTTTATGGTGCGTTGGGGGCAACGGTGCGTGTGCCGCAAACATCGTGTACAGATTGTGAACGTATGGTTGTTGATATGGATACATGTATTTCATATTGTGTGCCCGATACGACGCGCCTGACCGACCCGCGTTGCTATCCAGGTGCCACATCGGAATGCAGTGGTCCGACCCGCGCATTTTATTTTGGATTTCCTGGCAAATCGTACCTAAAAAATGTTCCAGATATCAAAAATATTTCTGTTCCGTTGGATAAATCATATTCGCGCAATCGTCGTTTTAATTGCCTGGATTGTGGTGATGGCGAAATCGATACATCACGTTCCGTGCCACCATATGTCGCGATATGTAAATAATGTAATAAAGTCTATTGACAATATTTGGTGAAATTTACTAATCTATGATTAAGCGGGGGAACGTTTATATGACAAAACACTTTCACAGCGCACTTAATCGCATGACATTATTTACCGCACTGCTGGTTGCGGGATTGTTGTATTTCTGGGCTGATTTCATGGCGATATCGGTTGCGAACATCTGGCTGAACGGCGTGATTATTGGTGCTGCGCTGTTTGGTATTGGTCTGTGTTTTGTTTTGATGTTCGAATTGTTGCCGGAATATAAATGGTTACACGGTTACACAACTGGGCGTCGTGGGCTGGCACTGCCACCACGCTTGTTGCGTCCTGTGGCCCAGATGTTATCCACCCGTCCGCGTCGTATATCTGCGTCAACATTGAACGGTTTTATGGACATGATTTTGATGCGATTCGAAGATTCTCGTGAATCTGTTCGTTATATAACCAATACATTGATATTTTTGGGTCTGTTGGGTACATTTTGGGGGTTGATATTGACGGTTGGCGGTTTTGCGGAATTGATTGGCAATTTAAACTTTTCCGATGAATCGGTTTTGGTATCTATGCAGGCGGGTCTGTCGCGTCCGTTGGCGGGTATGGCGACGGCATTTACCAGTTCGTTGCTTGGTCTGGGGGGCAGTTTGACTGTCGGGTTCCTGGGGCTTCAGGTACAGACGGCCCAGAACATGATTTATCACGAACTAGAAGATTATCTGGCGTCGCACACGCATGTCGCCGCGACGGATACAGTTGCGCAAATCCTGCCGAAAATTGATTTGGCAACGCGCGAACTGACAAAAAGCGTTCAGTCCCTGGAACAAACCGTTTCAGAAATATAAATAAGTATAGTACGAGAGAGAGAAGCACACCATGATGAATATTCGTTATCGCACATCAACAAATGCCTGGCCTGGGTTCGTAGATTTATTTTCGAACCTGGTTATCATTTTGATATTTTTGATGATTGTGTTTGTGTTCTTGTGGACCACGACCAGTGTATTTAATAAAACGACTGGCACGCGTGCGGTCGCGGAATTAAAGGCCGCCAACGCAGAACAGGCCCAGACAATTGAACAAATGACCATGGACGAGGCCGAGGCTAAACGTCTGTTAATCTTGGCGCGCAATCAGTTAGAAGATTTGGAACAATCCAACGAAATCCTGAACAACGAATTAAATGAATTGGATTTAAGCGTGTCTGAACTAATCACCGCCTATGAATCCAAGGTTTTGGAATTACAGTCCCAGGGCAACGATTTACAGCAAACAATCGCCAACCTGAACACCCAACTGAACCAGGCCAAACTGGACAAAGAAAAGGCCGCCGAACTGGAACAGGAACGCAAACAACTCCAGGACGAGATGGAGGCCCAACGTCTGAAATTGTCTGACCAGTTGGCTGCCCTGCAATCTGCGTTGGATGCCGCCGAAGAGAAATCCCGTGCCCAGGAAGTCCAATATGTTGAAATGTCCACGCGCCTGAATCGCGCCCTGGCGGACAAGGTTGCCGAACTAAAAGACATGTCCCAGTACCAGTCTGAATTTTACAAGGCAATTAAACTGGCACTGGGCGACCGCACCACAATCCAGACCGACGGCGACCGCTTTATCGTCAACAGCGATATCTTGTTCCCCAGTGGTTCATACAAACTGTCGGCGGACGGCAAAAATCAGTTACGCCTGATTGCCAACGTGATTAAGGACATGGAAGAAAAAATCCCAACCGACATCAACTGGATTATCCGTGTTGACGGTCACACCGATAAAAAACAGGTTATTTCCGGCACCGCGGGCTATAAAAACAACACAGAATTATCCCTGTTGCGTGCAACGGCGGTTGCGAACGAATTGTCATCCGCGGGTGTGTCACCGCGTCGCCTGGTCCCCAGTGGATTTGGTGATATGCACCCCGTTGAATTGGGGAATGACCCCGCGTCACTTCAAAAGAATCGTCGCATAGAATTACAGTTAACAAATCTGTAAAGAAATCCCCGCCATCCGGCGGGAATTTTATTGACGACCACCCTTAAACATGTCAAAATACACCGGCTTTGGGGTGATTTGATGATTCAAAATGGTGATAAATTTACGGTCTATGATTTGCGCGACTCGGTGGTTCAGGTACTGGGGAATGATATGCGCGAACATATACATAACATTAAACAAACACCCGACCTATATGCTAAACGGCAAATTGCTAAATATGCCGATATCAAATCAAGCGCGATAAATCTGGACATGCAATTGCGCGATGCGGGTTTCAAAACAACGCACAAATTTTCATACGATTATAATATTCCCGGTTTAACATTTAATAATATTATCAATGACGCATATAAACTGGAATATTTCTATAACCTGGCAACTTCGCCACGATTAAGCATCAAATTCGGACACAGCAACGCGGTCCGTCGTATTTTTGATGACGCAGCGCGTGTCTCTTACTATTATGCCCAGTATATTTGGGCATTGAATCCAAAGACGTGTTTTGATTACGCAACGCGTTTTCACATGTATCGTGATTGGGGGTTGGTATTAAGCTTTTTATTGGGTGTTGGTTTTCAGTTTCACCCACGCGATATAAACGAATTTATCACGCACCACAATGCGCCTGACAAAAGCAAATCTGAATATGACAAAATGTACAACGAACAATTGGTTTTCAAAAACTGGTGTGCGAATAAACACGGCATTGACACAGGTTGTCTGGTACTGTGCCCTGAACATCGCGAAAAATTAGTGAAAATTTTGACACGCACGGACACTCCGTATATTATTCAATTGTTGCGTTGTTTGATTCCGTCGTGTGGTCGTTAATATTTGCGTCACAGTTTTTCTTTATCATATCCGCCACATGAATACTTTGCGCCAATTTGCGTGCATTTGGCACCGCGCACGGGTCACAGTCAATTCGAATTTGTCCCGGCCGGCAAACATATGCGACATCTTGGCAAATGCCGTATGTCCGCCTTGTAATCGTTTGGTTCAGAAAGTTTTTCGCAATATCCCAGTATTTTTGTGGCACCATTTGTGGTTCATACAGCCACATCCGCGCAATTACATCGCGCACGCGTTGTGCGCACGGGGTCGCGTCATCGGTATGCGTGACATTTTTTGACACATTGTTGGTGGGGTGTGGATTGTTATTGTGTATCATCACCCACGCGATAACAGTAATGCAAATCCCAACGACCAAGAAAAATAAAATATAGTGTGCGATGCTAAACGCGCTGGTATTGGTTGAAAATTTCTTTGCCATTTTCGCGCCCCCTTGTGTTTAGTCAAATAATAACACACAAAATCGCAATAAAATACGTGTTTGTATTCCCAGAAAATATTGCAAAATAATTTTTTTTGCGATATCATAACGCGTATTAAATATTTCAGCCAAAGGGGGATGCCGTGTTTGTGACCGAAAAATTAAAAACATTCTCTTGGGTGAACGTTGGCAATCCCGATCACGAAGATTTTGAAAAATTACAAACCGAATACAAAATCGACGAAGATACAATTTCCGACATTTTGGACCCTGACGAACAACCGCGCCTTGAAATCGAAGATGATTACAAGGTTATAATTGTCCGTTTTCCAATTATCAATCGCGAAAGTGACACCCTGTGGCACACCGAACCATTGTCGATTATTTTATCGTCCAACCGCGTAATCACGGTTTGCCGCAAACGCTGTGATTTGCTGGATAAAATCAAGCGTTCCGAAAAAACATCACGCGAAGAATTTATTTTGAATATTCTGTACTATATTGCTGAATCATACCTGCGCATGTTAAAGGAATTAAACAAACGCGTTCTGGCGTCCAAACGTGTTTTGTTGGAACGCATCCGCAAGAAAGAATTGATGGATTTACTAGAAGTTGAAAACAGTTACACCCTGTACATGGCGGGTATTCGTGGAAATGTTGCCGTGTTGGACAAACTGGAAAAGGTTCGCGGCTTTGTCAAAACAGACGACGCCAAAGAATTGGCCGAAGACGCCCGCATCGAATTGTCCCAGGCAACCGAAGTCGTGACATCGTACAGCAAAATGTTAAAGTCGATCAAGGAAACATTTGAAAGCGTCATCAACATGGATTCGAACACGAACATTAACCGCCTGACCATGTGGAACATTATATTGGTTGTACCAACTGTGATTGTTGGATACTATGGCATGAACATGAAATTGCCATTTGCCGAACACGACATGGCGGCGACTGCGATATTTATATTTATAATGGTTCTGTTGCTGGGGTTTGCGATATTTGGCGCAATCCGTCGTCGCATAGTATAAAGAATCCCCCCATTTGGGGGATTTTTTATATTACTTTAAAAGAAAAACACCGCCGTTTCCGGCGGTATTTCCGAGTGTCCCGAAAGGAAGGAAAGGAGAAAAAGAAATTGGACACTCTAAACTGTGGTGTGGGCACCAGAGTCCAGAGGAGAGAGAATGTAGGAGGGAGTCTGAACCTCTGGTCCCCACAAGATGTTTTCACATCTGTCATCGGGTTTGTCCCTTTGACGATTTAAAATATAGTACACTAAAATCGATTCGTCAAGTGTTTTGTCAAAAAATTTTTTTGTATAATTTTAGTCTATCGATTCCTAGGAAATGGTACTTGTTGTTTTGCCCGGATTTCTGGAATAAAATCAACATTGTATCAGACGGGAAAGTTTTTCTGGTGCATAACCAAGAGGGAGAGAAAAATGACACATGAAGATGTGTGGCGCGCCATCGAACGCTTTGCGACCGAACACGGTATGTCATGTTCTGGGCTGGCAAAGTGCAGCGGTTTGGACCCAACAACATTCAACAAAAGTAAACGCTGGTCCAAAGAAGGGCAACCACGATGGCCATCCACCAACAGTATTTCCAAGATTTTATCGTCCACTGGCGCAAAAATCCAAGACTTTACTAAGTTCATCGACCCGCCTGACACCGGACGTGACTAACAAGAATATGCGTTTCTACACCCCAAAAACCGCATTGGTATCCCCAATGCGGTTTTTATTGGACATGGTCAATTCTTTGGTCTAGAATAACCATACATGCTAAAAGGTGTTCGTATTTATACTTCTGATACAATATGGCGCCAAATCTTGACCGATTTTGGGGCAACTGTTCTGGACGCACCCACCACGACCGATATAAATTTCGATAATTTGAATATTTCATCACCGTTGACCCCCATGGAATTAAAGTCCGCAATTCTGAACGCCAACGACAATGCGTCGGTTCTGCGCGAAATTTTTGGGGCCGATGTGTCGTTGCCACGCCTCCAGGCCCAGATTATCGTGTCACTGTACAAATCGGGCGGTATGACCGGCAATGAATTAAAGGATGCATTGGGCTATGCGCCCGATGTTGCGACCCATACGGTTGACACTGCGATTTATCAGTTGCGCCGCGCCTATGGCCGTGGTTTTATCATAAATTCAAATGGGATGTACCGACTTGGCAAATTATAAATTATTATCATTTGATAAAATCCCCAGCACCCAGGACTATGCACTGGAACTGATTGCGTCTGGTCACGCGTCGGACCATACGGCGGTACTTGCCGCGGCCCAGTCTGCGGGGCGTGGTCGCATGCGTCGCACATGGGTGTCCCATCACGGCAATTTGTACGTCAGTTTTATTTTTTCGTCCCCTGAACGTGATGCGCGCCTGTCGTATTCTGTGGCGGTGGCAATTGCGGAAACAATTGCGTCGTTTGGGATTCATCCGACGATTAAGTGGCCCAACGATATCTTGGTTGACGGAAACAAGATTTCCGGCACCTTGATTGAATATTCTGGTGATTTTGTTGTTGTTGGGATTGGCATAAATGTTAATTCGAATCCGACAGTTGAACGTTATAAAACGACCAAGATGGATAACTATTCTGAAATTCCGATGAATGAATTGTTAAATCGTCTGATGCGCAATCTGGACAAATGGCGTCGGGCTGATTTTCGTGCGGTTCGCGCCCGTTGGACGGAACTTGCGGCGTGTATTAACCGCCCTGTCAGGTACCAGGGCGAACCGGCCGAATTGGTTGGAATAAACGAAAACGGCGCATTGGTTTTGCGTCGTGGAACACGTTATTTATTGGTCTATGGCGATGAAATAACTGTGTAAAAATCCCGGATTTCTGCGGGGTTGAAAATATTGTCTTGACTTTTATATGATTTTGTGATAATATACATGACATAAACAGCACAAATTCTGTCCACATCCATCGGGTTGTGGTTTTTTTATTTCCCACGCAAATTTGCGTGGGTTTTTATTTTTAACATGGTGGGAAAATCAAATGGAAATGACCTTAGTTAAAAACCCAGACGCGTCTGGGCACATGAATCTGGCGCACAAAATCGCCCGCGTGGTCTATGCCCAGACCGGCGCGCCATCACTGTCACTGGTATGTGCGTTCACATCAATGATAAAAAATTTATCTGATGCGTCTGGCGTTGCGATATCTGATTTAATTGCCGACAAAACGATATTTCCGGTTTTGTCAGACGGCGATATCAATCACGCACGCATGTATGTGCCGGCCAATTCGCGCGCGTTCCAGATGTGTGTTCGCACCGCATACCGTATGTTGATGAACCAATTACCCGACAGTTGTTATGGCGCAACAAAATTCCACAGTGCCGACACAATACCCGCGTGGGCGACATCGCGTGGCTATATTGCGGACATTGACGGCATGCTGTTTTATTTATAGGCGGACAAACCAATGAAACGAATATTCAGTGGCGGATACCTGGCGGGGTATCGCACATATATAATTTCTGCGACGGGCATATTGTCGGCGGTTGGTGCGTACCTGGTCGGCGACACAGATTTGTTCACGATGCTCCAGGCAATATTTACATTGGCGGGAATATATTTTCTGCGCCGTTCAAACGAAACCAAAGGAAAAGAAAATGGATAACATCCCTGAAAAATTTCGCAACGATGATGGCACATTGAATACCGACGCACTGATGCGGTCGTACAATGAACTGGAAAAAAAGATTGGCACAATGGTATCTGTTCCAAATGAAAATTCCGATGATACAGCGCGTCAAAAATTTAATCGTGCGATTGGTGTACCGGAAAGTGCGTCTGAATATCCAACGCATGAACTGTATGATGATGAAAATTTGCGTCAAAAATTTTTTGAAATCGGATTAACCAAACATCAGGTTGAAAAAATTTATGATATTGCGAACGAATTTTTATCACCTGTGATATCAGATTTATTTTCTGCGCACGATGAATCAAATGCGATGAACGAATTAAAAAATTTCTTTGGTGGTGACGAAAAAATGCGTGACAATTTGCGTGCGATAAATTCATTTGGCGAACGCTTTTTACCGCGCGATGCGTTTGATGCTCTGTGCGCTACACCCCAGGGAATCCAAAGCATGTACAAGATGATGCAGTCAATGGAACCAACCATCAAAACAGATAAAAATGAAAATGAAAATTTATCTGATTCAGACCTGCGTCGTATGATGCGCGATCCAAAATATTGGCGTGATGGCGATACAGAATATATTCGAAAAATAGAAAACGGATTTAAAAAATTATATTCATAATTTGAAAAAATACACTTTCTGCTTTACTAAGTTTTGTAATTACGATAAAATGTAACTAAGAACAAAACAGATTTGTTCTGTCCAAAACTTTAAGATTAAGGAGAGAAAGGATGGCATTTTTATTCAAGAAAAAAGCAGCCGCAAAAAAAGTAGTTGCTGAAAAACCAGCGGCAAAACCAGTTGCGAAAAAAGCACCTGCTAAAAAAGTTGCTGTTAAAAAACCAGCGGCAAAACCAGTTGCTAAAAAAGTTGCTGTTAAAAAACCAGCGGCAAAACCAGTTGCTAAAAAAGCACCTGCTAAAAAAGTAGCAGCGAAACCAGTTGCGAAGAAAGCACCTGCTAAAAAAGTTGCTGTTAAAAAGCCTGCAGCGAAACCAGTTGCGAAAAAAGCACCTGCTAAAAAACCAGCAGCGAAACCAGCGGCAAAAAAAGTTGCTGTTAAAAAAGTAGCGGCAAAACCAGTTGCGAAAAAACCATGCGCAAAAAAAGCGTGTGCGAAAAAAGTTTGCAAGAAAAAATAATTCATAACTGAATTGTCCCCCGCGAAAGCGGGGTTTTTTAATAAAAGTATCAGTCAGATATTTGCGCATGTCTGACTGATATTTTTTATGGACAATCCGCACCCGCGGACCCGAATCTTTTTGTCAGATGGCGCATTTTTTATGTACAACCACCGGGCAAGAATTTGATTGGGTGTCTGATGTGACACCTTGGTTTAATTTCATTTTTAACATACCAAAGGATTCTTACATGTCTGTTTCCATAGATAATGTATTTGTAAAACAATTCGAAGCCGATGTTCATTTGGCGTACCAACAGATGGGCACAAAACTGCGTTCAACCGTTCGCAGCAAATCGGGTGTTGTCGGCGCATCCACCACTTTCCAAAAGGTTGGTCGTGGCACGGCCAGCACCAAATCGCGTCACGGCATTGTTCCGGTTATGAATCTGAATCACGAACCGGTTGAATGTATGTTGTCGGATTACTATGCCGGCGACTGGGTTGATGCGTTGGATGAATTAAAGGTCAACATTGACGAACGTCGTGTTGTTGCGTCTGCGGGTGCCTATGCCCTGGGGCGCAAGACTGACGAGTTAATTGTATCCGCCATGAACAACGCAACTGCGAACGTTGGTGACTATTCAACCGGCCTGACCAAAGATTTGATTTTGTCTGCGGTCGAAGTTTTAAACACAAACGATGTCCCAGACGATGGCCGTCGCTTTGCGGTTGTTGGCGTGCGCCAGTGGAACGAACTGTTGTCGATGGATGAATTTGTCTCCGCCGATTATGTTGGCGATGCGTTGCCATTGTTAAATGGTGGCGTTGCCCGCAAATGGTTGGGTATTACATGGGTTCTGTACAACGGCCTGCCGGGGACCGATTCTAATCGTGATTGCTTTATCTATCACGCATCCAGCATCGGTCATGCCTGTGGCCAGGAAGTTAAAACAGATATTTCATGGCATGGTGAACGTGCTGCGCACTTTATCAGCAACAGCATGTCCCAGGGCGCAGTCTTGATTGATGGCGACGGCATTGTACGCGTTAAATGTTCAGACGCCGAATAACACAATTTAAAATTCAACCTCTAAACCAAAAGGAAAACACATATGGCTTTTCAGAACAAAAATTTATCTGTTATCGCGTATGCAAATGGATTTACTTTGTGGCACTACAGCAGCGCATCTGAAACATTGGCAACGGTAACGGCCAACGGTTATTTCAACAATGTAAAAACATTGATGAACATTGGTGACATTATCATTATCAACGCGTCGGACAATACCGCGATTAAGAAAATTAACATCACAGACCTGAATGTGACGACGGTTGCGTTGGCGTAACAAACTTCTTTTTTTCTCCTTTCCTTTCCGGGTCGGCATAAATTTTTGCCGACCTGAAATTATTTATGAAACCAAAGGTGGCAAAAATGCTTACTAAAATAGACTTATGTTCCATGGCGTTGTTAAAACTTGGCGAATCCCCAATCCAGTCATTGACCGATGATACCGCGGCGGCAAAATTAGCGCGTACATTGTTTGACCCAGTTATGGATTCGGTTATTTCCGCCCATCCATGGCGTTTTGCGACCCAGAATTTGGAATTAACAAAAAACACAGACGGTGATTTTTTAATTCCTGCGAACGTGTTGCGCGTACTGAAAACATCGGGGCGCATTGTTGGCAATAAAATCATCACAGACGGCGATACAACAACAATAACGGCGCTGGTTAAAACAGCCCCAGAATCATATCCGGGCTATTTTATATCCATGGCGGCGACGCGTTTGGCGATGGAATTTTGTATTCCACTAATGGGCGACCAGACGGTATTTCGCATGTTGGTTGCGATGTATGAAACAGAACTACAAACCGCAAAATTTATTGATGGCACGACATCTGCCACGGATGGCATTGAAAACTTTTCATTACTAAGCGCGCGTTTTTAATATCGGGGGGATTCTATATGGCAGATTTTATTAAAACACAAAATTCGTTTGAAAATGGCGAAGTCGCCCCTGAATTTTATGCGCGTGACAATATCAATGGCCTGTCGAAACTGGAAAACATGGATGTTTTGGCGGGTGGCGGTCTGTCGCGTCGATGCGGATTGCGCAGCATTGATAAACTGGTTGGGCCTGCGCGCCTGATACCATTTTCGGTGTCAGATGATGCCGAATATCTGATTGCGATAACCGACCACTATATCGATATCTATATCAATGATATTCTGTATCAATCAATCCAGACCCCATGGTCATACGACGACATTTCGCAAATTCAGCACGCCCAGCGTTTTGGCACAATGATATTCGTACATCCTGATTACCAGCCCCAGACATTATATAAATCAGGCGAAAATTTCTATCTGCGTGAATTTGAATTTTCGCGCAACGATTCCGACATGACGGTAAATATGCCGTTTGTAAAGTTTGATGATGCGTCCGATATAAAAATCAGCGTCACTTCACACGTGTCTGGCAATAACTATGCGACATTTACAACGAACGCAGATTTTTGGACGCCTGAAAATGTTGGTGGTCGTCTGTACCTGTTGGAACGCCAATGGCTGATTACAGAATACATCAGTCCGACCCAGGTTGTCGCCTATACCAACGGCACATATACATTACCCAGCGGTTCCATATCCAACTGGCGCGAAGGCGCATTTGGCACCCGCCGCGGTTGGCCGCGCAGCATCACATTTCACCAGGACAGATTGGTCTTTGGCGGTTCCCGCGATTGGCCGGGTGGCATATGGATGTCGCGTGTTGGCAAACACCAGAATTTTAACACCGGCACCGGTCTGGATGACGAATCGATATTTATTTCACTGTTATCGACCCAGCGACAACAAATTTGTACCGTCGTCAGCAGTGATAATCTTCAGATTTTAACAAATGTCGGCGAATGGGCGATATCCAGTAAACCATTAACCCCATCTGTTGTTGATATAAAACAGCATACATCGGTGGGTTCATATACATCGCGATATCTGTCCCCACAAAAGATAGAAGGCGCAACCGTATTCGTATCATCGTCCGGCCACGATATTCGCGAATTGGCATTGGATGAACTGGGTGAAAATTATAATGCGAACGATTTGTGTGCTTTGTCTAAGCATTTGATGACATCGCCCATCGATATTGCGTATAACGACACCACGCGCCAGTTATTTGTTGTCCAATCAAATGGCACCATGTCTGTATTAAACCAGAACGCCGCCCTGGGGATAAGCGCATGGGGTACATATAAAACCCGTGGTGAATTTTTATCGGTTGCTGTATGTGCCGGCAAAACATACGTTGCGACCCGTCGCGATGACATTGTGTATCTAGAGGTCTTTTCCCCCACCGCCACAACGGATGCGGGCAAATACAGTTTTTCGTATTCTGCGTCTGGGCTGCCACTGCGTGCGGGCGGACACAATGCGACGCGCCTGCGTCTGCGTAAAATAGTTGCGCGTGTCATTGACACTAAATCCATATCAATCAACAACCATCGCATAACATTACCAAATGCGGTCTATGCGGACAACGCCCCTGGTTTCAGCGGCGATGTTTCAATCAGTTTATTGGGCACCACGCATGACTGTTGCGCGCCCACATGGACGATACACGGTAATGAAAACTACCCAGCCACAGTACTGTCGGTCAGTATGCATGGTTGGTATTCCGTTTAACCCACCCACATAACCACAAGGATAAAATATGGGACAAGTTGTATCAGATATAACAGAAATCTTGGACTATAAAGATGCCAAGAAAGCGGCCAAAAACCAACGCCAAGAAATCCTGGCCCAGATGGCGGCCGATGATGCCGAAAAAACGAACCTGATTAAGAAAGCGTTGGCAACCCAACGCGCAAAATACGGCGCATCGGGAATGCGCACATCGGGCGTAACCGAAGGTGCCGTATTAAAACGCCTGAAATCAGAAACCGCTGCGCCATACGAACAAAAGCGTCGCAACAATTTGAACAAACTAAAACAAGCCACCGCCAAAAAACCAAATCTGCTAAAAACATTACTGTCCAGATTTGACGACCTGATGTCTTAACGCGGGGCAGGGGGATACCATGTATAAAATATCATACTTAACAGACGGTCTGACGACTGAATTTGCCTTTGCCTTTCCCTTCTTTCAGGTGGCGGACGTTCGTGTTGCCATAAATGATATTGTGGGCGATACGCAACACAATTACGCCGTCGTGCCAAACGAAGATTTTTCCGGTGGCAATGTGGTTTTTGATGTTGCGTTACCTGCGGACACCAAACTGGACATTTTTCGCCAGATATCATTGTCGCGCACAATTGACTATCAACCAACGCACAGAATCGATCCCGAAGATTTGAATACCGACTTTAACTTTTTATTATCGGCGTTCCAAGACCTGCACTCTATCGACACGGATTTGCTTCAATGGGCAAACATCCACGATGACATAAAATCTTTGATTGATTATACACACGATGTTATCGGCGACAAACTGGGTGGTGGCGCGGTATTGGGGCTGTATCGCAATTTGCTGGGGGTGCTGGAAAACGCGCTGCCAAAATTGATAAACGATTATGGTTCGGTTTCAGACCCCGCGCCAAATGAAAATTGCGATGATTACGGCGTTTTATAGTTTTCTGGATGAATGGAATCGCACATTGGGCCTGGGGACACCGGCGCACCATCGTCAGATTCTGTCGTTCCTGTGCGATGTTTTGTGCGATGCGCCGCATCGTGGATTGCTGATGGCATTTCGTCATTCTGGCAAATCCACAGTTGTGGGGATTTTTGTTGCGTGTGTGCTGTACCTGCGCCCCCAGACACGCATATTGATATTGTCTGCTGAATCGGGCCTGGCATCACGCATGGTATCGCATATTCGTCATATCTTGGAAAATCATCCATGGTGCGCCCACCTGGTGCCCCAGAATAAAAAAGAATGGGCATCCACCCGCATTACTGTCAATCGTCCAATTGGTATTCGCGAACCATCTGTTATCTGCCAGGGTCTGCATGGAAACATAACCGGCCTGCGTGCGGATTTAATTATCTGTGATGATGTCGAGGTTCCCAACACATCCAACACGCCCCAGAAACGGGAAAATATGCGTGAACGATTGCGTGAATTGGATTTTATATTATCGCCCACCGGCGCTATGATTTACATTGGCACACCACATACACACGACACAATATATCGTACCGACGATGATGACTAGTTCTGCGAACTGACAAAAGTGCGCAATTTGGCCAGCAGTTCCGCCCCCGCATCCCCAAACATCGGCAGATATGTTTCATATTCCAGCATATCGGCCTGAACCTGGGCGCGGGCGCGTTCAGATATTGGATTTGCGATAATTTCGTGCGCCATATCCCACAGTCTGTACGCATTATAAGTCTGGTTAACGATATTCCACTGATTCAACAGTTGTGGTCGCGCATTCAGTATTGAACGTATTGCGGTTTGCCATTCTTCGCCAAATTCGCGAACGACACCCAATGACATGAAACTATTCAATCCATCCTGGTCTGGGGTAAAGTTCTGTAATGCGTTTTCCAGTTCGTGCCACTGTTCGGGGCTTAACTTAATTGTCGCGACATCTTCGGCGGTCATCATCCCACCATACGGCAACAGTTCTGGGTCAATCGAATCCATTGGCGTTTTCCCGCTGCGCAGATTTTCAATATGACGCACCAGCATTTTGCCCGTCGGCATATCGCGCAATTCTGCCATAACATCATCGGTGGCTTCGTTCACAAACACAGGATTCACGGTCGCCCACCCACCAATAATAACATGTTCTTGGCGGTACAGGTTCAACAGTTTTAATGCGATTGTACTGGTCTTTACGTTCATGGGTTCTCTCTCCGTGCGTATGCTTGTTTAATTATTCCATAACAATCATAACAACCTTGTGCATGGTCTGTGATGTAATTTTTTCATCTGGCGATACCATCTGACCATAAATCTTGCCTTTGGAATCCTGGCGCACGCAAACGATTTGCGCGTTAACAGTTGTATCGTCGTCCAACGCGTCAAAGTCCGTATCAATTGCCACGGCCAAATCGCCCGGTTGTGCTGGCACCGCAGAATCTGCGAACACATACGATTTTTCAGGTATGAACCCGCCCAAGCGTTTTGAATTTGGCATAACGGCATAGATTCCCGCGCGCCCTTCTAATGTCATCGGTGCGACAATCATTGTCTTGTCAGATTTTTTAAATGCGATTGCCTTGCCCGCAGGTGTACCGAACACAGGCACCAATTTCTTGCGTGCGCTGTCGTACAATTTTGCCCCATACAGCCCACCATGCATGTCCATCCCTGACATCGGGTTGCCCGGCACCAGCACAGACTTAACGCGTTCTTTGACCTTGCTGATATGTTTGTTCAGTTCGCCCGATTTATACAGGTTTGCGATTTTGTCGAACAATTCTTCGGCACCCAACGCGAACGACTTTGCCAATGGTTCGATTTCGTTCTGGTAAATTTCACGCTGGCCCACTTCGATTTTATGATACACAGACAATGTCATGCCGGCATCTTTGGCGGCCTGGGCGATTGTTTTGCCGGTCTGTTGACGAATTTTGCGCAGTCCACTGCCGAACACTTTCAGACCACTGTTTTCATTGTCGGACATACGGCGTTTGATTTCGCTTTGCCATTGGTCGGCAACATCATCAGATTCCTTGATGAAAATATCGGACAGTTTACATCCCAAGATATTACAAATATTCAGCAACTGTTTCTGGTTCAGCCGGCGCACACCCTTCTCAATCTTGGACACCGCCGACAGTGACAAACCCGCCCGACGTGCCAATTCGGTCATCTTCATACCGTTTGCCAGACGAATATTGCGGATATTATTTGGAAATATAATTTCTTCTTGGGCCATGGGTAAACTCCTAAATGACTAATACTTGACAAAATAATAGTCAATTTTAGTTTCCCGCGCAAGTAAATAATTACAAATTTACAATGGCATATCGTCTGGGATTGCGTCTGGGTCAATTGCGGTTGGCATAGAATCCGTATCACCCGCCAGTTGTGCCGCCGTAATTGTTGGGGCCGGCTGGGCAAATTCATTTTCGCCGCGTGCCTCAAATTCGTCCAGATTGTCGAACAAACTGTAATCGCCAAAGAACGCTGTGCGTACGGTTTCTGGTCGCCCGTGACGGTTTTTTCCGATGATAATATCGGCCTTGCCGCGCGAACGTTCATATCGTTTTTGCCAACTTTCGACCATTGCATTGTTGGTTGTGTTCGACATACGTTCCGACGGGTCGCGATTTTGTAAATAGTATTCTTCACGATATGTGAACATAACAATGTCCGCGTCCTGTTCAATAGAACCTGATTCACGCAAATCCGACAGCATTGGTCGTTTATCGTCACGCGATTCCACGCTGCGTGACAACTGGGACAGGGCGATTACCGGCACATCTAATTCCTTGGCCAACATTTTAAGACCACGCGTGATTTCGGAAATTTCTTGAACACGGTTGTCACTGTGTTTGCCACCGGGCGACGTCATCAATTGTAAATAGTCGATTACAATCAGCGCAATCCCGCCATGTTTGCGTGCCAATCGCCGTGCGCGTGTACGCATCATGGGTACCGACATCCCCGGCGTATCATCAATAAACAATGGCACCTGGCCGATTGCGGCGGAATACTGGGACATTTTCAAGAAATCTTCGTCGGTCAATGTCCCTTCACGCATAGATGTTGCCGGAATTTTTGATTGTGATGACAGCACACGCGCCGCCAACTGTGACGCTGACATTTCCAGGCTGAAAAACACCACTGCGCCCTTATAGTTCTTGTTTGCGCGTCCAAACGCAATTGCCTGGGCGGCGTTAAACGCGATATTCATCGCCAACGTGGTTTTACCCATCGCCGGTCGTCCCGCGATAATAATCAGGTCTGAATGATGCAACCCGCTAATCGATTTATCCAACGCGTTCAGCCCTGTTGTCAAACCTGACAACTGCCCGTCGGCCTTGTACGCGATTTCCGCTTCGGCCAGTGCGCTTTGTAATGCGGTTGAAATCGATGTGACTTCGCGTTCTGATGTGCCTGTGGTCGCCATATCGAACAGTTTTTGTTCTGCGATTTCAATTTGTCGTGCGACGGGCGTATCCAGGTCTTCGACATACGCTTTGTCTGTAATATCCTGGGCCAGGGCAATCAAATCGCGACGCAACGCATGTTCATACACGATGCGTCCATACTGTTCCACATTAACCACGGTTGCGCCTGCGCTGGTCAGTTGACTTAAATAGTCCACGCCGCCAACGGATTCCAGAACACCCTGTTGGTCCAGATAGTTTTTCGCGGTAATAATATCGAACGGAATACCGGCGGCAAATTGTTTTTCCGCCAACTTATAAATTTCCTGATGCGCAGGATGTGAAAAATGTTTGTAATTCAGGAATTCGCCAACCTTTTCCAACGCGCGGTTGTTCATCAGTACTGCGGCCAAAACCGCCTGTTCTGCTTCCAGATTGGTTGGTAATGTTTTGGGGGTAAAATCCATGTCAAATTCCTTTTCTTCTATGCCCATAGTATATGAAAAAAATGCTTTTTCAACGCCTTTTTTGCGTGGATATAAATTACTGAAAATTCCGATAGTTAATGCGACTGGTGACCCTGCGTGGCCCGAATTATTTCCGTCTTCGCGTATCGAAGATTTGCGCCAAACGGTTGGTGCGCGTCATTTTGCGTCCCAGATGATGTTGGAATGTACGCCGCTGGAACGGGCGCGCCTGGATCCGGGCGGTCTAAAATTTTATGATGCGGAATTTGACCCGCATACTGCCCGCATTGGTGAATTCGGCATCACCGGCATGACATTATACTGGGACCCGTCCACCGGTCGCCGCCACCGCGACGGCAGTGCCTGTGTGCTTCTGTACCGCGATGACAGGGCGCGCCACCTGTTTATCCACGATATTTTATACCTGACAGTATCAGATGATGAAATGTTCCCCCTGTCGCGCCAGTGCGATATGGTGCTGGATTACATGCGTGCGCATAATCTTAACAGAATCAGTCTGGAAACCAACGGCATTGGTATGGGCGTTCCGGAAATTATGCGCGATTGTGCCGCGCGCCGTGGTGCGAACATCTATGTCAATAAAATCCAGAATCACAAATCAAAATCAGACCGTATTTTGAACGCGATTGAACCGGCACTGTCAACGGGTCGCCTGCACGCGCACACGCGCGTCCAAAACACCGCATTGATGGCGGAAATGTTGGGCTGGTCGCCGATTGGGGTTGCGGGGATTCACGATGACGGTCTGGACGCAGTTGCCGGTGCGATTGCGGACACCCCGACGCCGGTCCGCGCAACCGGCGCCCACATAAAAACATTTTCAGCCAACACAAATTTCAAAATCTAAAAAACCAAAAGGAAACCAAATGTATCAAAAATTACAGAACCTTTACAAACGCGCCCTGGACATGCGTACCCCTTGGCTAAATCGCTGGGACGCGGCGCGTCGCTATGCCATGCCCGCGGCCGACGATGACGCGGCAACATTGTTTGATGCCACCGCCATGGATGCGTCCGACAATCTGGCGGCATCGATTTATACATTGATGACCCCACCTGAATCAATGTGGCTGCAATTGGTCGGCGAAAGTGACCTGTCCCAAAACGCAGACTATGCGACATCCGTGCTGCGTGCGCACCTGAACGATTCAAATTTCTATACGACAATTCACCAGTGTTATATGGACTTGGTTGTACTGGGGACGGCATGCCTGTTTATGTCAGAATCACCAATCGGCGCATCATCTGCGTTTTCATTTACCGCAATCCCAATGACTGATATTGCCGTGTTACCCAACGCGGTCTTTCACACCACGTCCATGTCGGCACGCGAAGTCCTGGAAACATACCCCGCATGGACACCACCGGCAAATTTGCGCGACACGATAAATCGCGACCCCGAAACCCCATTAAAATTGGTTCAAAGTCTGGTCGGTACAGACTTTGTTGCCTGGTTGGATGTTGGTGGCGACATTGAAAATAACATTGTTTCCACGGGCACATTTGAAACAAACCCATACATCATATTTCGCTGGGCGGTATCATCGGGTGAATTATATGGCCGTGGACCGGTCCTGCGTGCGTTGCCAGACATTAAAACCGCGAACAAAGTCGTTGAACTGGTATTAAAGAACGCGACGATTGCGGTATCTGGCATCTGGATGGCGGACGACGATGGCGTTATAAATCTTCAAAACATAAACCTGACGCCCGGCGCGATTATTCCTAAGGCCGTTGGCTCATCCGGTCTGACCCCATTGACCAGTGGTGCGAACTTTGACGTGTCCCAGTTAATATTGCGCGACCTGCGCGAACGCATCCGTCACGCATTATTGGCGGACAGATTGGGGCTGCTGTCTGAAAAAGAAATGACCGCCACCGAAATCATGGCACGCAATGCCGACATGATGCGCATCCTGGGCGCGACATACGGCCGTTTGATACACGAATTTATACGGCCCCTGTGTGACCGCGGGCTTCAGATTTTATCGCGTCGCGGACTGATTGAACCAATCCGCCTGAACGGCGATGCAGAATTAAAATATATCGCACCAATCGCGCAAATGTCGGCGCTGGAAACCGTACTGGGGGGTGAATTATGACAAACATAGAACAAAATTACGCGCGTTGCTTTGGCACGCCTGCGGGTCGTGTGGTTTTGGAACACCTGCGCAAAATCACAGTTGAACGCACATTGGGCCCCAACGCATCGGATAACGAATTGCGCTGGGCGGAATCCCAGCGCGCCCTGGTTCGTCAAATCGAAGCACTAATTACGCGGGGCATGGGGGACAAATCATGATAAGTTTGGATTTTTTGCGCAACAGTTGGTTTTTAATTGTATTCATTGGCGGGCTGGTCTATTGGGCTGCGCGCCAGGATTTGTCCGTTGCGGAACTGGAACGCGTTGATACGCGCATAACATCACTGGAAAATCGCACGACGGTTCTGGAAACAGGCATCGGCCAGATTCAGATAAAAATCGACGACATCAAAGAAGACCTGACCCTGATTAAGGGCGCGGTAATAAAATAATAAAAAAAGGATTTATTATGTCACGACAAATACAATTACGGCGCGGCTCATCCGCCGAACACGAAACATTTACCGGTGCCATTGGCGAAGTGACCGTTGATACCACATCCAACACCCTGCGCGTACACGACGGGCAAACCGTCGGTGGCACCACACTTGCGAAACGCAGCGAAATCCCCGACCTGACGCCATACGATTATGTCATAGAATGGCAAATGCCATCGGCGGACAATAACTATACCTGGTACCGCAAATACAAATCTGGCTGGGTGGAACAGGGTGGTTACGGAAATTTTGACACAAAAATTACGTTGCCACTATCAATGTCAGACACAAAATATACAGTTTGTGCGACTGCTGCCCAGGATATTGGGGGTAGCGGTGTATGGGTGTCAGAAAAAACACAAAGCAGTTTTCGGTTTATCGGACAAAATTATGGCAGCGTATTTACCCCCAGTTCAAAATCATTTACATGGATTGCGTATGGTTTTGCTGCTGAATAAAAACTGGGGCTTTGTTCCCCAGTTTTAATTTTATAACAGCGCCTTCATCCTTTCGAAATTAGACAGCCGTTCCAACACCTGTTTATTTTTTTCAATCAGTCCGCCGATATGCTTTTTATCTTTTTCTATCAATGCTTCAATTTCTTTCTGTGTTGGCAGTTTAATCATATCACCCCACATATAATCATATTCAACCGGGTCAACAACATAACCGACATACCCCAATATTGTCACTTCGCCGACATAGATTTTTCCATCCGCCAAATACAGGTCGATACGCGCGAACGGTAAATCCTTGGACAATTTCTTGGCAACTTCAATCATTTCCACCAGGCAATCTGGCCGTGGTGCATCTGGATTTGGGTGTCGTATCACAGACGCATGGATAATATCCATCTTTTTGTAATCAGGCAATGAATAATATGTCATATTTTTATCGTACGAACCAAATGACTTGGCGTCTTTGTTCATAGAATGTACGCGAACGAACTTCGGTTCGCCATTGAAACAGAATAATTTATAGTCTGTTATTTGTAATGTTTCTGTTTCTGGGAAATTTTCCAATAATTGTTCAATAACGATTGGGCATGGTGTTCCGTCGTGTAAAGACTTGGTCATAGCCCACAGTGTCTTTTTATGTTTTCTTGGATTAAACTTCTTTTTATCTTTGACCAGTATAACATTTTTCGCCTGATACCCCATAGATGTTTTGATTACAAAACTGTTCGGCAACGCACCCCAGTCAATTTCATCTGGCGAATTATAAACCCCATATGTCTTGACGATATATTTATCGGTCCCCAGTTTTGATTCAAACCACAGTTTAGATGACACTTTGTTGCCACTAAAATATACCAACGGACTTTTTTGATAATAATTTTTGGCAATCCAACCGGCCTTTTCCTGCATCGTCTTTGGATTGTTATAGTTTGGACAATACGCGCCCTTGTTATGTGTCACGAACCAGCGTGCATCGGGTTCAATATTAAATGTTTTTTCAAACACGCTGATATATTTTTCACAGTGCCGAATTTGTCGTTTCAGTTCCTTTCTGCGTCCAAACATTTTTTTACTCCTTTATTAAAATTTCATATGTCGTACATGCCACCAAAATGAATGTTTATGTTTTTTTATCTTTTTACGTCCAGGATTTAATACATCGTTAATAATCTTGATATATTTTTTATTCTTTTCTGGTTCTTGCCCCAGTATTTCTAACAGTCGTACCCACTGCCATCGTGGAAAGTGTGTTATTTTCATGGCATTTTCATACATGTTTTCATATGCGGTTGCCGGAAACATTTCCAGTGGTGTATCTATGCCGCACGCAATAAAGTTCAACATAGTACGAATACATTTTTCACATTCGCCACAATTTTTGCTTTTGTCTGCCCCGGCCCAGCACACGCGCATTTTTTTCGTCGCTAATTTCCAATTTTTGACAACATTCGCCTTCATAACACGGTCATATGCCACATCGTCTGATATAACATTGGCGGAATTACACGACAACATTAAATCTGTAATTGGGTTTGACGACCACATTTTATAAGACACCGGCAACACACATAACGAAGATGCGGTAATTTTATACGGATATTTTTCAAAGAAATATAACGCACTAACAATTAAATTAAAATGTTCCTGTTCCCAATCGTTGTAATAATCTCTGAAATTGGTTTCAACGGTTAAGAAATCCACGCCCATACTTTCGCACATCGTCCGCGCATTATCTGCGTGTATTTTGAATTCTTTTGGCTTGTCCAGTGGGGTGTCTGCCGCGCCGAATAATAAAATGGCCCGTTCTATATTTTTTGTATTCCGGCCTGCTTGTCCTGTTTTATGACGAAACAGTGTGAAACTGGCGTCCAAACCGCCTGAAAATGTCATAATTGCGCGATTTGACAATTGGCACACAGGATCTTGGACTTCGGATTCTGGAATAATTTTTATATTCTTGTATTCTGGTTTTAATGTTCGCCAACAATCGCAATATTTTTCCAGATTGTCCATCAAAGACGCGCTAACTGCGCCATGGACATAAAAATCACCACCCGCGCGCAACATCTTGTGCAGGCACAATATAACCCACGGGTCTGCTGATTCAGACAGTTCCTGTTGGTATTGTTTATCAAACTTCATATATAATTGTTCATGTGTCGCGCCACACACAAATTCACATGACTTGATAATATATTCATCTGTAATCTGGTTGGGTAATATCTTGATATATTGTTGCATTACGAAACTCCATGTGCCAATTACTGTTTTTTGAACAGCGTTTTATACCAAGGCAAGTATCTAATCGGTTTCAGTTCTGATGTTATTTTTTCTAATTTTTTTCTGGGCCAATATACTTTTTCTTGCTTAATTTGTGCGATTGCGTTGTTTATGATAGCGTTCTTTAATTTGTTTATATTTACTTTCCCAGGTTTCCAATTTACATATCTAATATCCCTGTAACGATACACAGGTATGATGCCACGCAACACATCAAATCTTTCATCAGATGGATGGTCGCAAATAAAAACAACAGGTATCCCCATTGCGATACACGGCATTGCGACATGTATGCGCGATGTGATAACCATTTTTGCTTCTTCTTTATATCGTTTCAAGATATTTCTGGCATCGTCTTCAAACTTCTTTGCGGCCTTTTCTGTGATTGGGTATTTATCAAATTTATACAAATGGGTAATTGAAAAATCCCCCTTTTTCCGAATCTTATTAGGCAACCGTTCCAATGATTTTGGTTGTAAATCCACGATGAAAATTTTCCCATTTCGTGGTGTCTTTTTTCGTGTATCAAATGTCAATGTCATACATCCCGAAAAATATGCGTCTAAACCAAACATTTTCAGGAAATCCCGTGTATTTCTGTCGCGACAACCAATTGGTTCATATGCCTTCATCTGCCTCAGCACATTGTCCCGCACAAAACGTTCCCGGGTATTATTCATTTTATTAACATGAAAACCCAAAAACACGGGGTCTATCTTGTCAGACCATGGAAAAGGAAAGCAACCATGTGCATCTGCGAACCACCCCTGCATTACCAATCGTGTCTGTGGGCCATTGTATGTTGGCAACGAATCACGGTTGATATTTATTAACTTGTCTGGCGATATTCCTGCTTTTTTGTACAATTCTTCAACGGCAATATTCTGAATACAATCGCCAATATTTCCTGTACAGTCCCATCCTGCTTCTTTACTGTACTGATATTTTATATATTGTCTGGCAAAATTTTTCATACAAAAAATCCTTAGTTAAATATTTTGTTTTTTATTTTTCGCAAAACAGAAATCTTTTTTTTCCGTGGGTTAAGTGCCCCCAGCAATCTTTTTTGTAATTCTTCATCTTCGGTCAGAAAATTTAGTAATTCTTTTTTTGTCTTTTCAACAGATTCTAATGCCTTGTTTTTTGCCGTATTTGTGACGCTGGCTTCGTGGAATCTATATCGCAACAAAGTTTCCTGCAGGTTTTCAATTTTTGTCACTCTTACCGCCTGCGCCCACAGGTCATAGTCTTCTGCGGCAATAAAATCAGCCCGGTATCGCAAAGCGTGCTTTGTCAACACTGATTTGCGCATCATAACAGTTGGATGATTGACGCACCATCCTTTCAGTACATCCAATACAGCAATATTCTTTTTATGATGTCCCACGCCCTGCATTGTTGTTGTTGGAAAAAAATCAATCCACGTGCCCAGGATACCTACCTCTTGATGTTCGTCCATATATTGGACTTGTTTTTCAAACCGTTGTGGCATTGATATGTCATCGCTGTCCATGCGGGCGATATATTCACCTGTACACAAATCTAATCCTTGGTTTAAAACC
Source organism: Candidatus Enterousia sp. (assembly GCA_045546195.1). Classification (GTDB taxonomy): domain Bacteria; phylum Pseudomonadota; class Alphaproteobacteria; order Rs-D84; family Rs-D84; genus Enterousia. Next base: position 27,871 of record JAZQCH010000010.1, on the reverse strand, counting down.
GCAATCAATCCTTGATTTTTGTGATTGTTTATAAATTTTATGCGTGAATCATTTTTTGCGTATTTATCGATTATTTCTGCTGTTTTGTCTGTGCTGCCATCATTTATGATGATGAATTCAAAATCTGTATATGTTTGATTCAAGATACTTTCGATGGCTTCTGCGACAAACGCTTCTGAATTGTACGCAGGCATCAATACGGATACTTTTGGCATATTATGTTCCTCCTCATATCATGCGTTGTATAACAGATAAAATAGAATCTACAATTGTTTTGGAATCAAATCTGACTAACCCGTTATCGGCGTTTTGTATCATGATTTCTTTATCTATATTCCCCAGGTACACATCTGACATATGTTTGCTTAGTGCTTTTATGTCACCTGGTTGAAACAATAATCCTGCTTTGCCGTCAAGCAATATCTCAGATACACCATTTTTACACCTAGAAGCAATATTCAATGCCCCAACTGCTTGTGCTTCAATCAGTACCGTTGGCAATCCTTCTCTATAACTGGACAGAATATGTGCAATAGAACCCTTCATATACCCAAATGGAATACTTTTTGTGCCGGTAAATATGATTTGTTGACATGCTTCTAATTCGCGTGACATTTGTTTTAAACGGTTGGTTTTTATGCCGTCACCAATTAACAGTAATTTTACATCCGGTCTGTCTTGTGCCAACCAAAATTCATTAAAAGCATTTATTATGGTTTCTATATCTTTATCCGTATCCAAACGCGACACGGCACAAAAGTAAGGGTGGTTGACATCGCACTTATTTTCATCTGCCAATCGTCGTATATCAGAAATGTTTATCGGATTGTAAATGTGTACAATTTTATCCGCATACTGTGGGTATAACTGTTGGAAATCGTGGACAAACTCATCTGACAATGCGACGATTTTATCATAATACTGCACCCGGTCTATATATTTCATATCTTCAAAAAATTTAATAGACCCATGAACCCATGTTAATTTAGGCTTTGATATTCTGCTAAATTCCTTAAAAAAAGAAAATGATTTGTAATCAATAAAAATATCAACGTCTTTTATTGCGCGGTTATGTAAAAAACGAAAACGCTTTATTTTTTTATACACGCTAAAAATAATTTTTCTAATATTTTTCAACGGAAAAAATTTTGTGTATTTTGCGCTTTTGTCAAAATATGGTGTCAGTGCCAGAATACTAATGACTTTAATATTGGGATGCGCACGAAACCAATTTACATAAAAAGGTTCTTGTATTTTTTTATGCGTAACCACAATAATGTCCAGGTGTGATAACTTATATAATTCTTCAAGGGTTCGTATAAAAACGTTTTCTGTGCCACCGATAATCATATCTGGGATACAAAACGCAATTTTCAATTTCTTCATAACGCACCTGATAATAAAAATGGGCGTGGATGTTCAAACAATCAGATGACCAGGTTAAACCTGGACCTCTAATCTGTGCGTTTTCAGTATATGGCGCACACATCCCCCGCACGGGTTGATATCTGGTCGCCACATCTGCCATCAAATCGCACGGTGCCCAGCGCACAATATTGCTGTTCTGTCCCCGTTTTTGCATTTGTGGAAAGCCATGTCAATAATAGGAATAAAAACCTTTCTTGTCAAGGTTATACTGGCATAAAAAAGCCCCCGATTGGGGACTTTTTTCAAACTTTTTCGCACCAGTCTGACTTAGTGGGAAACCTTCGCTTCGGTCATAACGACATGCTTGCGCAATTTTTTGTCGTATTTACGGAACTTCATCTTGCCCTGTGTGTTTTCAGACTTAGTATTTTTAGTTGTAATATAGAATACGCCAGTTTCGTTGTTTCTCAACTGTACAACTTCTTTGCTACCTTTTTTAGATGCCATTTTATTCGCCTTTTATTTATTCTGCGCAGTATATTAAGTTATTTTTTTCGCCAAATCAAGTATTTTTTATATTAAATCATATTTGGTGCGGGTAAGGAGACTCGAACTCCTATGGGTTGCCCCACTGGAACCTAAATCCAGCGCGTCTACCAATTTCGCCATACCCGCCTGGGTTAGTTTGTATTTAATATACCGGATAATCGCGTGGAAACGACGGGTCCGGCCGACGCAGGTCAGATTTCACCCCGCACCCCGCAACCAACAATGTTGCCACAACAATAAACCCCAGAATTACTTTTTTCATGTCACCTATTATAAATATAACATAAAACACTGTCAAATTTTTCTGTTCTATGATATAATTCCACCCCAGAGAGAGCATATCCCCATGTCAGCACCAAAATTATCGCGCGATTTACGCTTGTTGATTGTTTTTTCGGCCCTGCGCAACATCACAGACCTGTTTTTGGGCACTTTTTTGATATCGTTTATCATGCACCTGTCGGCCAGTGAAATTATCGCCGTTTCGACATATCGCCTGTTTGAATACACGGCGACTTGTGCGGGATTCTTTCTGTTGGCGCATTGGTGCAAGCGTTATAACAAAGTATCCGTTTTTGCCCTGAATCTGATTCCAAAAATCGCGTTATTGGTTGCGATTATGTTGTTGGGCGACAATGTTGTTGATTATCTGATTCCGCTGGGACTGTTGTATGGTTTTGGGGCGGCGATGTACCACCTGCCTATGAATACGATGGTCGGGGAAAAGGGGTCACCCGCCGTCATGAACCGATTTATTGGTGCCAAAAACACAGTAATTTATATTACCAAGGTCACCGCGCCGGTAATCCTTGGGTTTTTCATTGATATGGGCACATACACAAATGTGGCATATGTTCTGTTTGGGCTGTCGCTGGTTGAATTGGGGCTGACATTTTTCCTGGCACCATCGCGCCATCGCAGTCGCCAACCGGTTGATTTTGGCGGTTTCTTTCGTTGTATGATGCGTTTCCCTGTTATTCGCGAAATGTTCGCGATGGAGGTCCTGCGTGGTTTCGGCGTTGGACTGTTGGGAACGGTCATCACCATGTACACCGTATATATGTTCCAGACCGATTTAAACCTGGGGATATTTACGACGATTTTCGCAGTCTTTTCAATCATTACATCGTGGGCATTTGGTCGTTGGGGGCGACGGCGCTTTTATCCATACATTTTATTGGGGGCGATGCTGTTGACGGTGACGGCGATATCAGTATTTGTGTACCGCACCACCCCGATAAGTTTCCTGTTCTATAACCTGGTATATTCAACCGCCATGATATTGATGGACCAGATTTGTTCGGTTGGTATGTTTAACCTGTCGCGTTCGCGCTGTGTCACGGCTAATCACCGCGTAGAATATTTTGTCTTTCGTGATTTTGCGTTATTTCTGGGGCGTTGGATTGGCTATACTGGTTTAATGTACATCGGTGTATTTGGTGGTTATGCGTGGTTGCGTTGGTATCTGGTTGTGATAACATTGGCGATATTGTTATCATCTGCGGCGGCGTGGCAATTGACACGCCATGTCCGCGGTCGTTGATGCGTGATAATTTTTGAATACAGTCCGATACAAAAAATCGTTGCGTCGTGCTATATTATACACATGCCAGACACCATCCAGTATTTTATTTCTGAAACCCGCGACGGATTTGATGCCATGCTAAACGGGCGTAAAGTCGGTGAAATAACCTTTGTCCGTGTTGGCTCAGACAAATTGATAATTGACTATACCGGTGTTTCGCCTGAATATCGCAATCGTCACATTGGTCTGACATTGGTTCGTAATGTTGCGAATATGGCGCGTGCCCAGCATCGACATGTTATAACCTTGTGTCCATTTGCGCGTGCGATGTTTAATCGTTTTTCCGAATTTGATGATATACGCCTGATGAACGTCCATTAAAAAATCCCGTTGCGTATAAGTGTGCTTTTGTACTAAGATTGCGAACATATGTACATGGGGGATTGTTTTATGCGTAATTTATCACGTGCCACACTGGTATTTTTAATTTTTCTGAACGGTTATGTCAGTCTATCCTTGGAATTGGCTGTCCTGCGTCAGTTATCGTTCTATGTCGGGTCCAGTGCCGTCATCACCAGCATTATCATGGCGATATTTCTGGGCTTTATGTCATTGGGGTACTTTGTTGGCGAATCCCAGCGCATAAATGACGAAAAAATCCGCCGCATTTTGAATTTCAGTTTTCTGATTATCGCAGGTCTGTCTGTTGTTGCGGCCAGTTTTCCGTTAATAACCCAGTATTTTTCATGGATGTACATGGGCGGGATTCAGTCTGGCGCAATCCAGACATTTGTCTATTCGCTGATATTCCTGTCGGTGGGGCCATTTTTGTTTGGGTTAAATACAACGCTGCTGTCGCGCCAATTACACGCGTACAATAAAAATTGTACTGGCAACATTATGGCGTGGGACACCATTGGTTCGGTCTTTGGTTCCATGGCGACGACATTATTGTTGATGCCGTTTATGGGGGTTAATTACACAGTTATATTGATAACAGTGTTATCTGTGTTGGCGGCTTTGATTTTGTGCCGTCGGTGGTGGGTGTGGATTGTGTGTGCGGTCATATTGTCCGCGTCTGTTTATATCAACAGCAACACTTACCAGCGCACACACCATGGCATACTGGTTAACAATGCGAATTCGACCATATCTGTTGCGGATTTTGGTGCGGGTCGTGTTTTGTATATGAACGGTCTGCCTATGTCGATATATTACGCAGACGGCCGCACCGCCGATTACATAGACTATCTGAACAGAAACTTTATTTATAACATGCCGACGGACCGTCAGTATAAAATCCTGGTCTTGGGGGCAGGGGGCTTTACCCTGGGGATGAATGACACGCACAACGACTATACCTTTATCGACATAGAACACACCTTAAAAGATGTGTCTGAAAAACATTTTTTGAACAAAAAACTGACCCCAAACAAAAAATTCATAGTTGCCGATGCCAGCCAGTTCTTAAAGAATACAGATGAACAATACGATTTTATATTGCTGGACGTGTATTCAAATTCGTACCAGATTCCTGAATCATTGATAACGGCTGAATTTATGGGGCGTCTTAAATCGCGTATTGCGCCGAACGGTATTATTACAATGAATATGATTGTGTCACCGGAATTTGGTGATAAATATTCGCGTGTATTTGATAACACGTTCCGGTCTGTGTTTCCGCATAACGCATCGCGTCATATAATTGGATATAACAACCCATGGATTGGCACAGACGGCCCATCAAACGTTTTGTACATATACCATAACATTGAAAATGACGGGCGCATTTATACGATAAACAAGACGCCTGTTATTTACGACAGATAAAAACCGGGAATGTTCCCGGTTTCTTTTTTATGCTGCGTTCTGTTTGTATTGGCCCAACTGCCACATCTGAATTCGTTTTTGGAATTCAATCTGCATCTGGACACGCTGTTCCGCGCTGATTTCCATGCGTTTTTCCGCCTTGGCAAATTCTTCTGCTTTGGTTTCCGCCTTAACAACATTGGGTTGTTTTACTTTGTCCTGGGTGACCGGCAACGCGCCCGATGGCTTTACGGACTGCGCCACAGATTTTGGTGCGTGCTGAACAACTGTCTGTGGGGTCTGTTTCCGAACTTCGATTGGCGTGTGCGCTGGCTTTTGTTCTGCCACCTTTTGCTCGATGGGCTTCGCCTGGGCTGGCTTTGCCATGGGCACTTCGACCGGTTTATCAGCAATCGCGGCATTTGGGCGTTTTACAGCGTCGCGCACCATCGCAAACGCGCCCGATTGCTGTGCGGGCTGGGCCACCGATTTCGCGGCCTGTGCCATCACCATAGCGGGTTGTGATTGCGCCTGTGCTGGTGTATGCATTTGCGCTTTTTCCTTTGATTGCGTGGCAATCAGTTCCTCGACCCGTTCATTATATCGCGCCAGTATCAGGTTAATTTTATCCATGCTTTCGCGAATCATGCGTTCGCCATGTGCGCGTAATTTTTTGATTTCTTGGTCGTCTGGGTTAATTAGATTATCGCGCGCACCATGCGTCATAATAACGCGGGACCAGTATTTTTTATGCGCGTCATATACATTTGTCAGATATTTTGCCGCGGGGTTCTTTTTATTTTTAGTATCACAAAACGCGCCACATTGTGCCAATGCGGTCTGCCATGCGCGCCCCAGCGAATATTTGTTTGTCCAATTTCGCCATGCGAACCCTGAAAACATTTGTAAATACGCCGCCGCCAATTCTTTGCGGTCAAACGGCGATACGATTTTTGCGATTTGTGGGTCGACGTGTATAATAAACTTTTCTTGATTTTCTGCGATATTTGTTTGTGTATTCATGATTGAACCTCTTGGCTAAAATTCTGCGGTTCCCCCACAGCAATTTTATATAGGTCGCCCGTCATAACTTTTCAAGCCCCCCATGTCAAGAAAATTTATTTTTTGACATATGTCCTAATCTGGTGCAACAATATGTATGTTCATATCGCAAAAACATACTGTTGCCAATAATGGGCGGTATGGGTATGAACCCGCATCTTGCCAATAATGGGGGTGTGGCATTTCATCAAACTACAAGGAGTTAATACGATGAAAAAAACATTAAGCGCAGCAGTTGCATTGTCGATATTCGCGGCACCTGCGATTGCGGCCAACCTGGAAAATCCATTGTACATGCCGAAACAGGGTACTGGATATTCCAAAACATCTGCGGGTGTTATGTACAAAATCGCAGATGATTCCAAGGCACATCAGCAAAAAGGACATGATGGCGCAACAGAATTTCCAATCTGGCGTGTTCACGAAGAATTGGGATACGGTATTTTGGACAACCTGGAAGCGTACGCGAAGTTCGGTTATACCCACGACGGCGACATTGATCGCAAGGGTATGCACCTGGGGCGCGCTGGGTTAAAATACCGTGCCATTGACACAGACACAGGTTGGGCATGGGATTTATATGCCGACGCGCAACTGGGTGGCATCAGTGAAATGTCCGGTGCATATACTGCGAACGGCTTTAACTATGACAACTATTCAAATGGTCGCTGGGGATTCCACGTTGGAACCCAGGTGGGTAAAACTTGGTCTAAATTCAGCACCGCTAGTTTCGTAGAAGTCCTGCGTACATTCGGCAACGACAACAACACAATCGATGTTTCGGCGATTGCGCCTGCGTTTGGCGGTTTGATGCCGGACGAAATTTCGGTTAATTTGAAATCTGCCACAGAAATCAACGCTGGTTTGAAAATGTTCTATCAGATGGATGACCGTTGGTCATTTGGCGGTGGCTTTACATTTAAACACCACTCAGACAATGGCGTAGAAAGCGTTTCCACAGACCTGAACCCGATGGTGTTGGCTGCTTTGGAATCCCAGGGTCTGATGAAAATGTTGGACGACATGGAAGACGGGTTTGACGAATATGTCTTGAACCTGACTGCGGCGTATCAGATGACTGATGCTATGCAGGTTGCCGTCTATGGCGAATACACATTTGACGAATCTCATATCAAATCTCAGAACGGCACAGATGTCAAGGCTGAGTTGGGTGTTCGTCTGAACGTTCAGTTCTAAAATCAGAACAAAATAAAACTAACATATATTGGACAAAATCCCCGGCATGCCGGGGATTTTTTATTTTCTGCCCACTGTAAAAAAACATGTTGCTAAAAATCGTGCAACGCATTATAATACATGGCATAGAGTGAAAAAATTAGTGCCTAATCCAAAGGGACGATTATTTTAGGCATAATTTGATTAAATAAATTCCCGAATTTCCGCATATTTTTACCCCCTGAATTTTGCCTAATCTAAACGTCGGTTTGTGTGCGTTGTTTTTCTGTGGCACCGCCAATGCGGTTTCGGTAATTACAGGTTCTTGTACCAGCGTCACATGTACATCCGCGATTATAAACTCCGGCACCACGGAACACTGGCCTGAAATAACATCAATCGATGTTGCGTGTACCGGGACGATAGAAGAAAGGTGCTATCAGAACACCACAACCGGCGCATACGCCTATGTGCGCAGTTGTACCGCATGTAAAGATGGCTTTGAATTAACGAGCACATCATATAGCTCCGGCAAAGTTTGTACTTCTAGTGCCCCAATATATTATGGGTGCAAGGCCGAATGTGACGGTTGCGATAATTGCGAAGATACCGGCACATGGTCTGCGGGCAATACAGGTTATGAAAGAAGGACCAAAAAGACGTGTAATACATCAACGTGCAGTTGCGTAACCAGCACCGTATATCGCTGTGCCAAGGGGTATTATGGCAGTTCAACAACCGGGACGTCGGGGTGTACACGATGCCCGCGTGCGGATTCCACGGATTTATTTTCGCCCTCTGGCACAACGGACAGCGCGGGTTCAACAAGGATAACGCAGTGTTATATTGCCGCGGGCACCAGTTTTGTAGATAGTACGGGCAGTGGCATTTATCCAGAACAATGCAATTATGAAAGCGATGGTTTTGTTATCACAAGTTGTGCTATTGGCGATACGAACTATTGTACCTCGAATTCAGATTGCGACGCGTTTATGAAATGTAATGCGACTTCACATTGTTGCGAATTAAATCTTGTAAGCTAACTTTAACGGCACTCCGCAGGGCTGGAACATACAAAAAATCCCCGGCACGCCGGGGATTTTTTATCCCCTTGCGTACCTAGATAAATAAAAGTTTAGCGGGGAAAACATAAACAGAATTTTTGTAAAAAAATTCTGTCATCCCGGTGCTTGACACCGGGACCCAGGTAATGAAAACCATGTTATTTGTGCGCGCTTTGCGCGCATAACCTGGGTTCCGTGGTCAAGCCACGGAATGACAAAACACTTAACGTGTTTTGTAAGATAAACTTTTATTTATCACAGTATTAGATATTTTAACACTAACCACTAAAAATCCCGCCATCCGGCGGGATTTTTTTATTTTATCTTTTGATGCATCAACACGCGGTCGCTGGGGCGCGTCTGATTCCAAACCTTAACCAAATCGTCATAGTTATTTGACCATGCGGTCTGGATTTCCTTCATAATCTTGCTGATTGGGCGGGGGATACCGCGTTCGGCCTCGGCCTTCATTGGCATACAGTCAACAATCTTGAACCGGCACGATGTATTTTTATACACGACCTTGAAATGCGGTTCTTCGATTTCGTTTGGAAATATTTCCAGTTTAAAGTCAATGCGCGGTTTATCCTTTAACCGCACCATCATGCCCATGCCGTACGAACCGCCACCAACCAATCTTTCGCGACGGCGTGGCTCAATCCGTGCCGCGACCATCAAATCATCGGCCATTTCCGCCATTGTTTTTTCGATTTGTTGTGCGCGTTCCGCGGGCGTCATAAAATCTTCTATATCTGCCATTTTTTTATCTCTTTGTTGACAATATTATAGTTCTGTCCACACAAAAGTCAAATTATTCTCGTTTTATCCCTCAAATTTTTATGGACTGATTTTTTTAATGCGATAAAATATAGTGTATCAAGCGAAAGGGGATTATAAATGAAGAATCAGTTTTTAACCTTGATAAACAACAGCAATGTTCATCGTGTTGATTTGAACCAGTTTGGTCGCAAAAACACCCGTGACTATGCCGACGGCATCGCGCATTATTCCATTGGCGATAATTTCAAGGCCGAAGTTATCTTTACCGATAAAACCGAACGCCTGGTGTCACATATTATTATCAAGAACAAAACCTTTAACCGGGTTGTTGCCACATTTACCGCCGGGCCCGAGGTTTCGGCGTTCAAGCACGCCTTGGACAACCGTGTTTTGATGACGCGCCTGTATCATGCCAACGCGATTCAATATCACAATGAATTAAACCGCATGGCGCATCGCGTACATTAAACTATTAAAAAAACACCGCCCACCCGGGCGGTGTGTTATTTTTATCGTACCTTGTAATGGTCACACAGTTTGGCAATTTCGTATGCTTTTTCTAAAATTTTTTGTTTGTATGCCATTGCTTTGAGTGTGTCAGATTGGTGCAAAAACTCTGAGTAAAAAACGCATTGTTGTGGTTCTCCGTATTTATCAAAAAAGCTGATTATTTCCTTGCCGTCAATAGTAGGCCAGACAAATCTTTTAACGGGCAGAGTTGCCACTAATGTCCTTGCTCTTGTTGTTTTGTCTTTTGCCTCTTGTTCTGTTTCTTCATAATATCCTAACTTGCACCGCTTTTCGCACCCATCGCAAGTTTTGATATTTATTCTGTTTTCCTGTGTAAATGACATTTTGATTCCTTTTATCTTGTTTTGCAAGGCTCACGCAGTTTAGTAATTTTGCGGATATTTTCATCCGGATTTCTATCAATGTACTCATAGAATGAGTTTGGAGATTTTACAGCCCACTCCATCTGGAATTCAAACTGTCTGCCCAGAGGACTTGTTGGTGTCACATATTCTGTCTTTTCTGCCTTGTCTGTTTTTTCTGGGGCGAAACATTTGTAAAGCACATAACCCATCCCTCCAATATATGCTGACAAAAGCAAAATCAAACTCGCAGCATATAAAGCCTGGGGAACAGGAGGTTCATCAACTTCATAACTGTCATAAGCATCGTATTTTTGACGTTCTTCATTCATTTTTTTTGCCGCCCAAAATGCGGGCCATGGATTCGGTACAGCCATTTTGTGGTTCCTTTTATCTTTGTTTATAGTGGTCGCAGTATTTGACGATTTTCTGTGCCAGTTTGTTTATCCGTTCCTCTGCACATCTTATATCAATAAAAGAAAAAACATAATACTTTTGGGTTGCATCAATTATTTCGCCGTTTTTACCCTTGTACCGCTTGATTGGCTGACCGTCTATGGTTGGACAACACAGTGGTTCAGTTCCCTTGCTTACGGACAATGCTGTAAAGTGATGAAAGCCAAGTCTACAATGTTTGTCACAGCCATCGCAAGCCGTTCCATCGGATACATTATGTAAATTCGTTTCTTTTTCCTGTGTAAATGACATTTTGTTTTCCTTTTAGCGTTGTTTTTGTGGGGCATAGTGTTCAGGGAACAATATTTCGCCAACCGTTTCACGAATGAATGGGTCTTTACATTTTCCAGCTTTCAGATTGGCAAGGCAATGCTCTGCGCTCCAACGGCAGTTATTTTGTTCAACACTCATACAATTTGTTCTGAAATTAAAGTCGTGCAAATCTTGAAAATCCGTTGTGATTTGTAATGTTGGACCGCCATCGCCAATACCAATATGCCCACCGTATTTTAATGATGCGGTTAATGAAAAACTGTGTTTGCGTGGGCGCAGGCACATTCCCTTTGGAACAGGCGTGTTTAACAGTCTGCTGACAATAATGATTGCATCTTCCAGTGTCACAAGATGTTCAGACCCGTTTGGGTTTTTCAGAACAAACATTTCTGGCTTGCGTGTGTTGCGTAACATAAAATGAACCCCATCACTTACTCTCATCAGATTTTCCTTTGTTATCGTGTTTTATAATGGTCGCACAGGCTGGCGATTTTGCCAGCCCGTATTTTGGCGTACAATTTTTTCTGGTCTGTTTCTGTTCTGGTCCCCAGAACAACTTCGCCTGCGAACATGTCTCTATAATTCTCGTCAATATAATGGGTTATCACTAGCCCGCCAATTGTTGGATAAACATGACATTTATCTGGATTATAACTATACCCCAGGCGGCAATTGCATTCACAACCATCACAGTGGTCGCCTTGGGGGACAAATACTCGTGCCCATTGCGGTCTTATGTTTATCATCTTTTCCTGTGTAAATGACATGTGGTTTCCTTTATCGTGTCTTGTAATGGTCGCACAGTTTGGCAATTTTAGCAGCCAGTTCAATCGCCTGTTGTGCTGGATATACATATTCAGCACCCAGTTTATAAGGCACAGGCATACTGGTATAAAATGTTTGACCGTTTCTACCACGGTATTGTTTGATTACTTTACCATCAATAGTTGGATAAATCCAGTGTTCAAAAGGGCGGCATTCGCGATGATCTAAATAACGAAAGCCAAATTTACAATGCCTGTCACAGCCATCGCAAATCGTTCCATCTGGCCCATTATTCAAATTTGTTTCTTGTTCCTGTGTAAATGACATATTGGTTTCCCTTTGTTATCTCTGTTTTTGTTGTGTCTTGTTAAGGTATTCTTGCATTTTGGTGGCGCATTTGCCACGGCAATCGTTTGTAAAAATATGATTTATTGTTGGATATTTATCATCACCCCAACTGGGATGCGGATGCACTTGACACCCCAGATAGCACCGCCGTTCGCACCCATCACAACGCACAGGTGTCTGTAATGGATTGTGTTCTTGGTAGTGTTTCAAGCCAAGATTAAAGCATTGGACCGCTTGGGGGAATTTTTGAGATTGGGTTTCTCGCATTTTCATAGACTCACCAGACAGGGTCCGCATTTTATAATGCCCGACCAACGATTGCACCGCATGACGGAATACCATATCTTGTTCAGATGTAAAACGAATAACAGGAATCCCCCGATACGGCAACATTTCATATGGATTCCACAGATATACTGTTCCGTTTTGATAGCAATAATAATTTCGTTCAAATTTATAGAACCTGTAATGATAGGGCATCCCTGGGGCAAACGAAGTGCCTTGTCCGAATCTAATCAATGCATCTGGGGTCAAAGCGGCACGCCATCCATATACATTTATATCACGTGCAGTACGATACAGTTCATGTAAAAAATAGTCCGCATTCGTTTCACGCATTGTGGTGGGTGATAATTTATCAATGTCTTGTGGTGACATATTTTCCCATGGATGCTGTGTCATTTTATATCCTGTTATCGTGTTTTATAGTGGTCGCAGTATTTAACAATTTCATGTGCCAATTCAATTGCCTGTTCTTCTGCAGACCTATGGACAATATTTAAATGAAATTGCTCCTTTCTGGATGCATCAATTATCCGACCGTTTGGGCCTTTGTATTGCTTAATCGGATTGCCGTTTATGGTTGGGCAAAACCAGTCTTCCAAACTGTTTGTATGACGATAGAAATAATGGATACCAAATTCACAACACTTGTCACAGCCATCGCAAATTGTTCCATCGGGTACAGAAGGCAAATTTGTTTCTTTTTCCTGTGTAAATGACATTTCAGATTCCTTTATCTTTGTTTTTGTTTCGGATACAGACACGGAAACAAAATATGTCCCACAGTCTGCCCCAGGTATGTGTTTGTGCAACACCCCATTGACAGTTTTTTATAACAAGACTGTCCCAGATGCCCGCCATCGCGAATTAAATTATAATGATATTGGTCACACATACACTTCTCGGCATCCGGCGTGGCATCATATACAACTGGGTTCAGTGTTCCCTTGCGCACAACATCGTCCGACTTGATTACATTACGCAATCTGCCGACATAATCTGTTGATATTTCCAGCATACAATCATATCCGCGCCGCACAATGTGACGCAGTTTATAGTCGTACCGAATATCCGCCACGCTAATCCGCCTCAGCAGTTTTTCATCACAAATTTGACGCAGTTTGTTATATGCCTCCCGGCTCATATAAATTGTGTTGCGCTGCTTGTCATAGTTATATGCCATCTGCACACCTCTTTGTGTAAATCGAACACAGAACATAGAATATATGTCTATATACTTAATTTATTTATCACATTTCCCCGGAAAATCAACACATATATTGCCTGTATGGTGGGGGCAGGGGGCGCCATCTGCGCACCACCTACATACCACCACCAAAAAAGCCCCGGTTTTTTAGACTGCTCGCGTCCTGGTTGTTTGTCGTCTGCCGCCACAACCAAAATCACCCACTAAAAATAGGATTTAATAAGCCATATTACTACCATGCTATTCGGGCATAGTTCAGTCGACAGAACAACGGACTGCTAACACAAACGACTCAATCTTCCTATAACTTGATTTAGTTCCGAACACCCTGTAAATCTGGGATTTTTCTGATGTTAAAATTGGCACTGTTTTTGACGGACCTGGGCTTCAAATGGGGGTTAAGCAGGTCTGTGTTTTACACAGCCGCTACACAGCACCCCATTTTCCACCGTTTTTTTACAAATCCCCAAATCCGATGTACTGTTTTGGATATTGTTGGATAGATTTTTACAAAAATACAATTAAGGCCAGCCCGAGTTCAAACTTCATAGTTTATATTTTTTAGAACTATAAAGTTACATAAAAACCGCCCGGATGGGCGGTATGTTTGTTCTGCTGGCATCTGTGTAAATGACATTTGTCATCCTTTTTATCGTGTTTTCATACGCAAAGTCGCAATTTTATATTCTATTGTTTCTTTTTGATCTAAATCGCGTTTTTCCGCCAAGTCAATAAGATGAAAGAATAAGGGGGCACGCAGACGTGTAAACACAGAAATTGGATTCAGGCGTGAACGTGTCATCGCACGGCCAACGTTATATTTTGTTTGGGCAAAAATAGTTCCTGATTTATCCGTTATCCGAATAGAGCCAGTATTGTAATCCCATTTATCATAATCGCCATCCCATTCACGACCACCATGTGGTGCGTAAATTTTCAAGGACAAATCGTCTTTTTTGAAGATATAGTTTGTAGAATACGAATTGTGGGATTTTGAGCCCTTGATTGCTTTATCGTTGATGATTGTTTTTGCGATATCATAAACCTGACTGATTGTATATTTCGTTGAATCTTTTGACATATTATTTTTCCCTTTTTATCGTGTTTTATAGTGGTCGCATAGGCGGGCGATTTTGCCAGCCAATAATTTAGCGTCTTTTTCATGTTGAAAAAGTTTGGTTATAATAACCTCTACACAGGTGGACTGACTTTTATGATTCTCGTCAATATAGTGCGATATTTTTTGCCCACCAATTGTTGGATAAATATGACATCTCCATGGGCAATACAGATAATTTAATTCGCACTGGTCTTCGCATCCATCGCATCTGTCCCTAGACAAAACATTGACATGTGCCAGGCCTGGTTTTGTATTTATGAGTTTTTCCTGTGTAAATGACATTTTCATTACCTCTTGCACTTTTATTCTACTGTGAACTTAGCACAAATTGACAGATTTTCAAGTTTTACGACAACTTTTTTTACCCGCCAAACGCACGGACAAAAGCAGCTCAAAAAAGGCGAAAAAAATGTTTTACACACACGCCGCGCACGGCGAAAATTCGCAGGGAAAGCCCAGGATTTCCGCATATTACACAATATTATGACAACATTCAAAAAATGCTTGACTTCTGCGACCTTTTGATATAATATTCTGTTCGCTATTCGGGCATAGTTCAGTCGGTAGAACAACGGACTGTTAACCATAAGAGCTAGCCCAACAGCAAATTCGAGTTTTGCCCAGATTTCTGGGTTTTTTTGTTGCTTTTTTCATTTCTGACGACTTAACACATTACGCTTAAAACCTGTTAAAACCTGTATGAATACCGTTTGAAAAACATACATTTTCATACCACAAACCGATTTGAACCAAATTTTGTGTTCCACGATTTCAATACTGATTTCTGGTTGAATTCAATGATGATTTCAACCAGAAAAATTATACACACTTTTCCCCACCCCAGCACAACGGAAACCCGTCCGTCGTGCAAGGGAGCCCCAAAAAACTATTTTCTCCATTCGTTTAATTTTTGCTGGACATTTATAGACATTCTTTCTGGAACATTATTCCAAAAATCAATAGTTGCATTAAACAACTCTTCTATATGTTCTTGTGTAACGAATGGCGGATTAACTATAGAAACATCATCCAATCCCCATTTTTTATCACTAGTTACATATTCTGTTGGTTCGCAGAAGAATTCTGTATAAAAACACTCCAACTTATCAAACGACGGCCCCTTACCATGCTTTATCGCATTTGTTAAACAGCCATACTTTTCTAATGTCGGGATACAGAGTTGTAAAGCCGTTATGTCTTTGAACAACCACAGCATATATTCATACCCTGTAGTAAGAATTTTATACTTATTGGTATTTACAGCGTTTCCACCCATCGCAAAATAATCTTGTAAATTGCGTAACCACAGATGAAACAGACCAGTTATCGCATTTTTACGTAACTCATTTAATACTATTGGATACAATTCAGGCCTGTATTCCAAACACGTTTTTGCAGGTGGAAACTTATCCAATTCTGACTTTAGATTATTAAGCCCAGCCATCAACCCCCTATAAAACATGTTTAGTTGCGCCAAATGAACAACCGATACTTTTTTGGGTTCGTATATTACAGTATCGCTTATCGGTCTATCAAAATCATCTGGCACTTCTGGTTTCATTACAGTATTATTAACATGTTTAGTTTTGTTCATTTATTCTTTTTACTATTGAATTCCAATCGTGCCAATATTCTTCATCTGTCATTGGATAATCATATACAAACTTTGTGAGCTTGTCATTTTCATAAACACGACACCCAAAGAAAAAACTATAGTCGCTTTTTGTCAGTGCATTTAGTTTGGCATCCATAAGTTGCTGAGCTCGTTCTTGCTTGTCTGTAGATACAAATCTCAGGCTAAACCCCTTGGTATTATGGTCAATACACTGTAGCTTTTTATATGACGCATAGTTATTACAAAACACAACTGTGCCCAGCAGCCCTAAAAAAACGATAAATTCAGTTATATGTTTCATTTCTTCTTCCTTTTATCTTGTTTATATCCGTCAACCACAAATTTTATTGGTAAATATACAACGCTTTTTAATAATAAAAATATTATAAAAGGAAGGTAAAACCACAATGCTATGAATAACAAACGATAAACAACCCCTATATACGAATAAACTTCAACACGTATGTCGCCAGAATGCTTTTTACACAACTCTTGTGTGTCCTTATGAATCCCGTTATCCCACCACCAAGAATTAACTACGGATAGCAAATGCACATGTTGGTCAGACTCGCACATTCTAGCTATGTAAAAGCTTTTTATTTTTTCCATGTTTTCTGCATCGTAAGCACTAAACATAGATTTTCGTTCAGGATGCCAAAAATACCGCAATTCTAAATGTTGGTCAAAATACTCTATATTCGTACTCCTATCATACACATCATGATAAACATCTCTATATTCATAAAATGTTGATATGCCGAAAATTATTGCCCAAATAGCAAACACACATGATATAACAAACATCAGGCGTAAGTTACCTATTCGTTTAAACGCACCGAAATATAATTTAGAAATAAAATTCATTTTTTCTTCCTTTGGTCTTTCTTGGTTACTTTTTTCTTGTTTTGTGCAACCTCAAAAATTAGTTTCTTTTCTACTTTATCCGCCCCCAACAAATTATTCCAAATTCCCTGATTTTCAATTAACAGATCTGTTAACTTATGCTGCTTTTCTGAAGCATCGTTAAATCCTTTTGGCCAATAAATTTTATTAGAAATATCTAACTGCTCAATTTTTATATGAATAGATTTTGCTAATTCTTCTATCAATTTTACTAAAATAGTATTGAACATTTTAGTTCTAGCGTCTATCTCTGTTTTTGTTTTAACTGCCGGCAAATTAACATGTTTTATAAACTCATTATGCCACTCGCGAACCTTGGTTTTAGAACCATATTCTATCAAGATCATATTAAATGCAGAAACAAAATCTAATGAAACCACGTTAACAGAATTTGCTAACAAAGTTCTGAATATGTATAATCTACGTTCATAGCGTCTGCGACGACGTTCTGTAAAGACTTGAAGAATCCAAACCAAAAGTGCCCCTGCTGCACCTGACAATAATATTTCTAAAGCACGTTCCATATAAATTATCCTTTGTGTATTGTTTTATTTTCTATACAAAGAATAGACAAATATAGGTATTTAATCAACACAAAAAGGAGCATAATCAACACTAAAACAGAGTTAATATCATCGATATGGAATTTTCATATTTTTCGGGTGTTGTTTAGGGGACATTTTTAGCATGGCAAGGTCGTTTGAAAAACATACATTTGCATACACTTTGGGACAAAAGTCGCAGGTTTCTGCGGTTTTGCGGAGCGTGCGACACACGACAAAATTCTTCTAAAAACGCTTGACTTCTGGGTTTTTTTAGTATATTATAAGCAACGCTATTCGGGCATAGTTCAGTCGGTAGAACAACGGACTGTTAATCCGTATGTCGTTGGTTCGAGTCCAACTGCCCGAGCCACGAATTTCCCGGTTTTCCGGGATTTTTCTTTGCTTTCATAGTGGCAACTTGTTCCCGTATAAAACACACAAAAACATCAAAAATGGGCATTTTTACCCCTGTTTTTTAATAAAAACACACCAAAACACACAGAAATTGGTCTTAAGTCATGTCGAAAAATAGTGTGTTTTTCTCGCAAAAAACCAAGTATTTTCAATAAACAACACACAAAACAACCGATTTGCGAACAATGGACTAGCAGTCCGTCGTTCGCAAAATTCTGAAACAGGCAGAAATCTGGGATTTTTTGTCATCAAAAACCACTAAATTTACATACTTGGTGTAAGATTGTGTATTTTTATTTTTGTTACATTGAACAAATGACTGGACAATCCGGGAAAGATAAGCACAAATACGACAAGTTTTTTAAGGGGGCGCATATGAAATACAAGCACTTTGACGAGATACAACCTAACCATAATACAAATTTTACTATGCTCTACTTTGCCGCCTGTCGTTCGTTATGCAAACTGGAATCGGCGATACGCAGAACAAATGGTGGCAAACTTACCTTTCGACAGGCGTGGCTACTTCGCCGTATCCAGCGCAAGCTGATGCAAATGGTTGCTTTATGGAAGAAATGATGAAGCTAAATACTCTTTATGTAATTTGCAACTTTCTCTATAAACTTTTCAAAGTCGTTAATTACAACACCTGACTGGAAAAGATTATTAAATTCGTTATCTACATTTAGTTCTTTATCCTTGAAAAACTCGTTATATTGCGCCTTGTTTGCAATATGATGTTCTGACATAGATTCCGACAAATTAACCACATAAAGTAATGTTTTCGTTGGTGTGTGCAAAAACGTTTCAATATTATCCTCTGATAATTTAATGTATTTATGTAAATTATGTTCATTTATATGTTCTGTTCTCGTAATCGTTCCAACACTGTTATAATAGGGCAACTCTTTCAACAAAACCAAAATTTGAAAATACGGAATTCTGTTACATCTAATATTAGCAGTTTCTCCCAACATGTTTTCAAAATAATTATTAGAATTTTGTTTATAATTACTCATTACAAATTTAAACCCTATTGCCCCTAAAACGGTTTCCCCTTTACAAACGGCAATATCGACGTTTTTATCCATATACCGACCCGCAACAGATTTTTCACCGCCACACCGCCCCGGTCTTAAAGAACAAAAAGTTAACTCGGGGGCATTCAATTTTTGCTTCAAAACATCTGCTATAAATGAATGAATTGGTTTTAATTTTTCATTACTACGCGCCCCCGTATTCAAATATAGGCGAAAAGATTCTTTAACTTTATCCAAAAAGGCGCAATTGACGTTTGGCATCTTGTGTATCTCCTTTTAACATGTAGGTCAAATATTTCTCTAAATCTAACGAAGAAAATGTAAAATATCCACCACTTTTATATTTCTTCAATGCTTTGACATATTTTATAAATTTTGGATCATAAACAACACGTTTTATATCATCAAAACTATAATCTGATAGTATATACAAGCCACTGTATACACCCGAACCAGCAGGAACACCTATCAGTTTGATACTGCTTTCATCTTTAATCAACGTGTTAATAGATACTTTATTTTTAAAAACGTCTTTTATTCCCTGACTTCTACCAAACAAGTACCAATTACCGGCAGAGTCAATAGAACGTTTTTTCAATTTATCTTTAAATGATTGCAAATACGCAAAAGCTGATGCGAAGTTTTGCTTTATAAATGATTCTTCCATAGGGACACCAGGAAATACATATGGAAACAAACACTTTGTCCATTTTCCAGTGGAAGCTTTTACGACATCAATATATATTTTTTCTGGCGATGTAAAATCCTGTATAAAACATGTATCTGCCAATGTAGCGAATCCATTTTTTACAACTATGCTGCGCTGCACTTGATCTTTGTAAAAAGAATCTATTTCCGACAACAATTTCAACGTATCTTCATCATCAAAAGACATCGTGCCATGCTTGAAAACGGTATCGTATGATAAATCAAAGCTATCTTTTGTACTATGGTCCACGTATCTTATTTCATCATGGGTTATACTATTATCAAATAAGGTGATGGCTGTGTACGCTGATATACCGTCAAATACCTGCTCTTGCCCTAAATCAACAACCATTGATAATTTTTTGTTTTTATTTATACATGCTCTGCAATTTTTACCAGATTTGCTGGTCATGAATGAACTCGGGGTAATTAAACACATCTTTCCACTTTGATTAAGCTGTTTTAATCCAAGCTCTATAAAAACCAAATACAAGTCAATCATTCCATCTTGTGCGAAAGAAAACTTTTTAGCAAGATCATAATTTTCTAGGTTATGTACTCTCACATATGGTGGGTTTCCAACAACAAAATCCATTTTTCTATCATATTTTTCTACTATCAATGCGTCACTATTTAAAATATCCCAACAAACATCAGTTATTCCATATTTAACCACGATATCATTCAAATGTTGTATGCACTTTAAGTATTCATTTGTGTCCAACTCTATGCCATGAATAAACGTTTCTAAGTCTGCTTTTAAACATGATTTATCATTGTTGGAAATCGACATAAAAGCTTCACAGTATCTGCGCACAATTTCCGAAAGAAAAGCACCATCCCCACAGCTGTTCTCCATTATATGTTTAGATAGGATACCTGTACCACCATAAGACAAATAATCAAGCATTTCTCGCACAATAAAACCCGGTGTATAAACACCCCCATGCTTTTTTATTCTTGCTCGCTTGTTATAATAAACCATATTTCTCTTCCTTAACAGAGAAGTTAGAATAAAAATGGTAAAAAAGTCAAGAAAACAATTTAGCTCAGGATATTATATTGCAACGTCACCAAGTTTAATTTCCCAACATTTTGGAAGATTCAAATCGTTTTTGCCAGTTGTTATGCTAATCGACATAATTTCATATGTGGCTGTTGTATTTGTATATCCTTTGTGAAACACAACCGTGTCATAATGTTTGTTTGTCAACCGCTTGTTCCAATAATCAGAACATTCACGATACTCTGATGTTTTCTCACCAGATACAATCTTATCAAACCAATTGTGTTTTAATACAAGATGCAAAACCGTGCTGTTTTTCATAATCCATATCATAGCAAAATATTATATTTTTTCAATGCGATAACTGCGCTAATAATAAAACACCTCCAAATAAATCATTTTAAATGTAAAATGAAATTGTTATAACGGTTTGGGCCTTTAATTCCTCTGTAATCAATACCTAATCTACATAAATGAAAATATTTTACAAACATTTCTTCTAAGTGATCAATGACCAAATGCAACTCTTCTATTGTGGGAACGATCTCATTGATACACTCTTTCGAATTATGACACAACCTTTTATTTCTAAAATCGGTTAACTTTGCATGTGTTTTCTCAACATATTCTAAATCGGCTTTAAAATCAATATCATACAGTGTTTTTAACATTTGGTCACCTATTGAACGTTTTTTTATTGCACCTGTTCCAATATCACGAATGTCAATTTGAGATTTTCGCATAATATCTTCTAACATATTGTAATTATTTGGTTCTTTAATACTATTTATAAAATTTTTTAATGTATATTTATTTGAATCTGTTTTTCTTGGTTCTAATAACTTGCATAAATTTAAAACCAGAATATTATAATAATTTTTCACTACCCAGTTAATAAAAAGGTTGTTTCGAGCTTTTTGCTCAATCAAAGCATTATGAAAATCTTGAAAAATAGATCTATCAACAAGAATCTTACAAAACAAATCGTCTATTATTTCAAGATATTCTTTAACCTCTTCCATTGTTAATGGTTGTACACTATCTGACATGATTCTTAATCCTTTAGTTCAATTTTTTAATACACTTCCGCAACATTTTTTGTATTTTTTGCCGCTACCACATGGACATCTTTCGTTAACTCCTATCTTTCTTGGCATATCTGAATCTGGCCATTCTTTATCTGCGAAACGATTACATTCGCTAAATTTTTGTCTAAACACACCATTCTTAATTCTTTCAGCATTCCAATATTCATGTATGGATTTTGGCCAATCTTTAAACTCTACATAAACCATATCCGTACCTCTGACTTCTCTATGCTTTGGCGGCTCTATCGCAATTCCAATCACTCTTGTTACATCTATATTTTCTTCTGTACATTTAGCCTTTGCATAATGCACGTATTTTTCTAGCATGTTTCTTCTTGTGCTTACATAATTTTGATATGTATCAAACCTTATAGCGTCTATTTGCAAAAACATATATAACAATCCTGGGGTAACTTTTGACATAAAGGCTGTCATGCGTATTTGGTCTTTTTCGCATCTATTTATTGCTCCCAAGATAGCATGTGAGAAAGCACGTCTAGAAAGCCTATCCTCCATTGCCATATACCGTAACAAAATGTCTTTATCACTCGGCTTTGACTGATAAACAATCTTTGTGATATCGTTCAATGTACAAAACGAGTTGTCTCGTAATAACTCATCCCAAAAATAACTTTCTCTGTCAGCTTTCACCTTAGATAAATATCTTCGACTTCTCTTCAGACTCTCCCAATCTTCTTCAAAAAACAAACAGCCATCACAATTTCGTTCGTCTTCAGTAGGCATAAATGTATGCATCTGACGTTTATCATCGAAATTATGCAAATAACGAAACAATAAATCTTCTTCTCCCGTATAAGTTACCGGAATACATCTAAGAAATCTTTCTTTCTCTTCCAAATACCAGACAAAATCTGTTAGTGTATTTAATTCATTCAAAACAAACGGGAACGAGTAATCGTCAAAAACATGCACAAAAGTCTTTGATGGTTCATAATCATGCGTAAAAAACAAGGACATATTTAAATATTGTTGCTGTTCCGTAGAATTCAACGCACTAAACTCTTCTGGTTTAAAATCTTTGACTAACCCCATATTAGAAAAGCGCAAGCTACCTGAACAACCCGGCCCAAAAAACTTTTTACATGCCTCTGCCACTCCATTGGCAACACAAATTAAATGAATTTTCAAATTTTCTTTACTTGGTATACTAATAGGTAATCGTTGATTTTTATTTAACCAGATCATCCCTGGGTTATCACGTATTATATTTTCTGCATGATGTAATTGTTTAATAGATTCTAAAACAGCTTTTCGTTCCCATCGTCGCCAAGCAACCAATGGTGCTTTGTTTTCGTTATATTTTATATTTTTATCTGAAAACACTAAAACAGTATCGCCACAGATAACCAACAAATCGCATAATTCTTGAAAACCAGAGGATGTTAGCATCATAGGATTTGGATAACTCCAAAGCCCCATAAAAACTTTTTCTCCTAATTTAACTAAACGATGTTCCGATTCTGTAAGGCCTTTAGATTTCTCAATAGTCACTTATTACACCTCCGCACTATCTGCAAAAAGGGCATAGAAGAAGGCGATGGGTGGACATGCCAAGCACCAAAATACGAACCATCCTTTCTTGATAAAAACTGCCGGTCTTTTTTCCAATTGTTCTGTCATTTTTTGTACCACTTTTTTGTTGTTTTTATGGTAATATTTTCACAGCCTTTTGGCAAGGTTTTATAGAAATGTACATAGATTTCTGTAATGCTCTGCAGAGATATGTTTTCTGGGATTTTTATGCACAGCATTGTCAAAAAATGTGTTTTTAGCGATACGGTATTATAATACTAAAAACGCACATTTTAACATTTACAACACATTGAAAACACTGCTGATTTTTGTCAAAATAAAAGTACATAATCTTACACCAAGCACCCCAAAAGTGATTTTTGCAAAACCTCGCAATCCCTTACTCACATTGGTTCACAGCGTTTTTGCAACAACTGCCGCTTTTTGACTGTTAATCCGTATGTCGTTGGTTCGAGTCCAACTGCCCGAGCCACGAATTCCGTCGCAAAATCGTTGATTTTGCGGCGTTTTTCTTTGTTAACACTTTTGGATTTAGGCACACCACAATCCACCCAAAAACACCACTATTTAACCCCTTGGCTACACAGCAGCTACACAGGATCCGCAACCTGTCCGCAGTCCGATGAATAACTTACCATTTCACAACCCATAAAAAAATCTACATATTTTGAACATATTGAAAAAATGCTGGGGGTTCTTAAATAAGGATATGACTGGGCAATCCCCTGTTGCGATTTTGTCTTAAATCAGCTATCGTTATTACATGCCAAAGATATTTACAATCGGTTTTAGCGGTAAAAGCCCCGAAGCATTTCTGGAAGTGCTGGATGCGGCGCGTGTTCGCTGCGTGTGGGATATTCGCCTGTGGCGGGTCAGCAAGTATGTTCCATATTACAGTGGCGAAAATCTGGCGACTGTTTTGGGTGACCGATATGAATACCACCCGGAATTTGCGCCTGAATTTGAAATGTTGGCCGCGTTCAAGGATAAAAAGGCAACCTGGGCGGATGCTGAACCGATTTACAGACGCCTGATTGCGGGGCGTGCGCCATTGGCGGGATGCAATCCGGACGAACTGGACCGCATATGCCTGATGTGCACAGAAAAGACCGCACATCAATGCCACCGCCGCTTGGCCGCCGAATACATCGCATCACAAATTCCCGACACCGAAATTGTGCATTTGTGAAAAAATACTATTACCAGACGCCACCTATTTTTGGGCTACTGCGCCGCATTCAGTGTAAGTTTGTCCAGATGGTTGCGATGTGGAAAAAGGAACCTTAAGCCCTATTATATATAAGTCTTTTATAAGGCACTCTTATTAGTCATATAAAAACACTTGTATTTTCTTGTGTGTTTTTGAATTATATTTTATTATAGCATCCGTTCAATAATAGGAAGTAAAATTATAACATTTTATTAAAAGGGGAATCTATATGGCTAGTAGTATTGAATTATACCATGGCGATTGTATAGAAATCATGGAACAACTTATTAAAGCCGGCGTTAAAGTTGATGCTGTAATCACTGATATTCCTTACGGTACAACCGCATGTTCTTGGGACAACGTGATCCCCTTTGATAAAATGTGGTATTGTTTGAAAAAATTGCGCAAAGATGATACTCCTATTTTATTATTTGGGAACGAGCCTTTTAATAGTTATTTAAGAATATCTAACATTGACGAGTTCCGGTATGATATATATTGGCAAAAAGAACGAGCAACAAATATTTTTCAATTAAAGAAACGGCCAGCAAAAGTTATTGAGACGATCAATGTGTTTTATAAAAAACAACCTGTCTATAACCCGCAAATGACATCTTACGATGGTCCTTTGCGCAGCAATAAGATAAAAAATGGAAAGTTGGGTATATTAGTAGATTCTCAAAACAGAAAACCCCACGAATACAAAGACACAGGGAAAAGATATCCTTTGCAAATCGTTCAATTTAAACGAGACATATTAAGCTCAAACTTACATCCAACCCAAAAGCCAGAAGCATTGATGGAATATTTAGTGAAAACCTTTACAAATGAAAATGCCGTTGTGTTGGATTTCACAATGGGGTCAGGGACAACTGGAGTGGCTTGCAAAACATTAAACCGCAACTTTATAGGGATCGAGTTAGATAAAAACTATTTTGACATAGCTAAAGACAGAATAGAAAAAAAACCAGCACCATTATTTGCCACCTAAAAGTTTATACAATTCTTCATATGTCATTTCTTCTAAATAGAATTTTTCCATGTGGTACGCTATATTATCATTGTTGATGTGAAACTGTCCTTCTCCCTCATTGTTTCTATGTTGCTTATTGCTATATCCTTGACAATGCAAAACTTCATCTGAAGACATTTTGAAAATAATTATTTTATCCGCAAAGAATAACCCATAATACAAAACATCAAATTCAACACATTTTACCTGCTGTATATTACAATCAAAAGCGTATGTATCAATATCAGAATATTTCATAGCCCTATTTGCTAAATTAGCTTTAAAACATTGGTCTATCAAATTGTCTTCGTTAATCCTTTCATCATTTGATTTCATTACTGTAGAAAATTTTATTTCTATTCTTTTATCTTGAACTCTATCAAACTTATCATATTCCAAAGTATGAGAATCTTCTAAATCGTATAACTTTTTTATCATTATTTCAGCAACACTGCCAAAACGTCTTGTTCTTAAAGCAAAAATTCCATCTCTAAATTCAAGAATATCCATAACACCCCTCTTCCTAGTAATGGTATCATATTTTAAAGCTTGTTTCAATACGGTTTACGGCAAAAAATTATTGAAAAGACTTATGTTTAGGCATATCATTTGACCATGATTGTAATAAACCTTATTTCTTGTATCGCATCTGTTGCCACAGCGCTTATAGCCGGGATGGCTTTGTATGCCTGGAAACGGGAATTTGTCGGCAAAAAGAAAATTGAACTGGCTGCAGAGATTATGCATGCAGTATACGATATTCAAGACCTATACCTGGGTGCCAGAATGCCTATGATTGCAAAAATCGAAATAGACGAAGCATATCAATGGATAAAATCCCAAAAGGAACTAAATCCAGATAATGTTGATGTATATCCTGATAGACTAAAACACCTGATTCCACATCAACGATTACTAAAACAACAGGACAAGATAGACAAGTTTCGTACACTACAAAATCAGGCGTACATGTATTGGGGCAAAGAAATAATAGCCGCATTTCTTAAACTAACTGATTATAATTGGCGTATTATGCGTGCCTCTCTAGATTTATATTATGGTCAAGATACATTGGAATATAAACCATTGTATGATTTTATATTCTGCGAAATGAAAGACGGAAAAGTCAACCCCGACGACAAAGTTAACAAAGACATAAACAATATCGTTGAAGAATTTAAACGCAACTTGGAACCATTATACATGGACAAACGCTCAAAATGGTTCCACAAATCTAAATAAATAACCCCTCGTATTCAGCTATTTTATTTTTTAGCATTTCTATTGATTTCTTTAACTCTTCTGCATGCGTAGACGGATGGTACTTTTCTTCACAAATGTATATTATTATTTTGTTTAAGACAATAAAAGAAAATGCCGCCACATTCATTATTTGCAAAACCATATCGTTAGCGCCAGCTATATCACCAGAAACACAAGTTTTTTGCCATCCTATATGTTTAAAATCACATAGATAATGATAATAGTTTATATATAACGATTTCCAATCTACTGTTTGTCCACCATTTATCAAGTTTAAGTTTATTTCTGCCGCCAAATATCTTAAGTTAGGCACAAGATTCATGTACCAATCAGCAACATAATTCTCTCTGTTCGTATAATCGGCATCTGATACAAATTTAGCATTCTTTTTTTTATATATTTCACAAATAACTCGTACGTTCTTTAATATTATTTTATCTATTTCACACCCATCAACAATTTTATTTGTCGGATAATTCTCTAAATCCTGAATCGTTGAAAAATTATAAAATAATCTAGAACGTTCATTAAAATCATCCGAAACAAAGGCAAATTGCAACAAATTTTCTAACATAGCAGAAGCTAAAGTACCTATACTCCAAATAAATGATACGACTTTATATTTTCCATCAATAAATCGTCTCTCTAATATATCTATTATGCTTTCCATATAGCTATACTGCCTTACAGCAAAAGTATACAATGTTGTTAATTGCGGATCATTTATATCAAAAACAAACAATTGAAAACCACACAATAAAGGATTACAAGAAATATCGACAGA
Organism: Candidatus Enterousia sp.; assembly: GCA_045546195.1. Taxonomy (GTDB): domain Bacteria; phylum Pseudomonadota; class Alphaproteobacteria; order Rs-D84; family Rs-D84; genus Enterousia. Next base: position 73 of record JAZQCH010000010.1, on the reverse strand, counting down.
TTCTTGTGCTTTTTTAATAAAACTCGGCGCATTTTCTATTATTTCTTTTATCTTATTTAAAGGTATTTCCATA
>JAZQCH010000009.1:0-4346 GCA_045546195.1 Candidatus Enterousia sp. | reverse complement strand
GGAGTCTGGACCGTGTCTCAGTTCCAGCGTGGCTGATCGTCCTCTCAGACCAGCTATGGATCATTGCCTTGGTAGGCCGTTACCCCACCAACAAGCTAATCCAACGCGGGCACATCCACCACCGATAAATCTTTCCCGTTTCCGGCGTATGCGGTATTAGCGTTCGTTTCCAAACGTTATTCCCCAGTGGTGGGCAGTTTCCCACGCGTTACTCACTCGTGCGCCACTAGATTCACAAGTGCAAGCACCTGCTTCACCCGTTCGACTTGCATGCCTAAGACCTGCCGCCAGCGTTCGTTCTGAGCCAGGATCAAACTCTCAAGTTCTAAAAAACCTGTTAGTAAGCCCTGTGCATATAAACAAAAGCTGACTATTTAATAATCAGTTCGTCTTTACATATAATTATTCGCAAGACAAGTTTTTAACGAGGTTTAATATGTAAACCTACTACCTGTCTAGGATATGCACATTTGACTTAGTCAAAGTTTGGACATTCCAAATTCAACTGTCTGCACATCCCTTCTTGAATTTTTGATGAGCTGCTTTTATTCACAATGTTTGCGTGTTGTACAGATACCCGTTTCATACCGTTTGTTCCGTAAACCGCAGAATTTCAGGGGTTGAGTGTCTTTTTGTTTTGTTGTCTCAACTTGAAAGCCCGCTTAGTATGCGCTCAAAGTCTGAAAAAGTCAAGCGGAATTTCAAAAATAATTTTCAAAAAATTTAACCAATAGGAAAAACCGCCAGAAATCCGCCATTTTTTTATAAAAATATTTTTTATTTTTTTCTTTGGCGCATCCAGAAATGATTCGGATTTTGGGCTTTTTATGATTCGGTTTTGCGTCCGAATCGGAAATATCCGGGCTAAAAATGGTATGAAAAGCCTAATTTTACCATAGGATAGACGCGCAAATCGGATAATTTGTCGTTCGCATCGCGGGTTGCGCGCGCTATATCAGCGTCTAGTTGCGGAATTGTCACTGGCAACCATGCGCCAGTCAGCCGGTTATACACATATAATTGTTCCTGGGGGATGTCCAGCGACAGTTTGGCGGGTCGATTCGTCACAACCACCCCCACATCCATAAATATTCCGAATCGACAGCCGATATTAAAATCAAGACCAGTGCCAAAGTATGGCCCGTGATAATTCCAATCTATGTTGGCAACGCCGTTAAAGTTATTGCCATTATAGTAATAGTGGTCGCCCGCCAGATAAAAATAAAAGCGTTGTGCGGGCGCGCGTTCAATTTCACCAAATATCGCCGCATCCAGTGCCGCCCCACCCCACGCATAGCCACCTGATAATCGCCACACGCGCGCAAATGGGTAATAATCTAATAATACAGAACCATGCCACGCATCCAGCGTCCCTTCGTCAATTTTTACACCATCGCCAACATCACGACCGTCGCGCATGTATGAATCAATTGCCGAATCGATGGCGGACTTTAACGGGTCGGTTGCCGCGAAATCGATTCGCACCCCCAGACGGCGCGACCAATACGATTCAAAATCTGGATTATGATAGCCCAGTGACAGATTCATACCAGTTGTCGCCGACACACCGACGCCAACAGACAGGCCGTCAAAAAAATTCGATTCGGCAAACGCAGGTATCGAAAACAAAATGCCCAGTGCGACATATGCGTATTTCATATCATAAAATATACATTAAGTACGCACGCGCGACAACGGGCATGAATTCCGCAATAAAAAACCCGCCGTTTGGCGGGGAAATTTTTATGGACACTGCGCCAGTTGTCGCAGCACATTTTGGACGTCATTATTTACAGACACGGTTATTTCGCGCTGCAGCCCGTCTTTGTATGTGTAATTAAACTGGGCATCTTTGAATTCTGGGATTGCGTTGTACACCTGTTGAAATGGGGCCAACATCGCACTGAACCATTGGCGACCACGGCACAAGCAACCATTACGCACGTCCGCCGCAACCACAGATGTTGCCGTGTTTGGATATTGCGTATCCAGGTCATGATCCGTCATCATCAGACAACGCGCACCGAATCCATAGAAGTTCGCATCGTCAGACAAGAATTTATAAACCAAGCCGTCGGTCGCACCCGCCTGTTTCAGAGCATACGCCATACCGTCTGTACAGCACGCCTGGGCAGAACGCATTAACATCTTGTATCTGTCAAGTAATGGCGCGGCCACGGGTTCATTTGCCGTGATATGTTTATTACAATCGGCGGCATGAACAAAATCAGCCACAGATGCATCGCGCAATTTCGCACTGCGTGGCGACACAGTTTCGCGGACGATTGGTTTGCGACGCCAGATTTCACATTCTGTTTCGGTTTCAAACGGGCAGCCATCATCAATCACAACCGTACCAAATGTTTCAGTGACGATTTCGGTCATATCCTGGGCGACATATTCCGGTTTTGGTGCCGGCATATTTGTGAACCACAGACTGGCCGACGGTTTGCGTGGTGCCAATAATTCTTCGACACGGGCGCGTGTTGTGGCGGCATCTTCCATATTCTGTTGATACAGTTCGATTGGATTTGTTTCAGTCAATGCGACGCCATCAGATTCGCGCAGATAAATTTCAGGCGATGGTTCCAGGAACCAGTCCGAGAAATCTTTGTATTTATAACTGTTGATTGATTCGTCCCAAATTGGCACCCCGTCACGCCAATCAACCGTCTTGACACCGTCGTTGCCAGCATATTCGCCGTGCACACCATCCCACAGGGCGGGACGCGAATCTTCGGGAACGGGTTTAATAGATAACAATTTCACATCAATGTTGCGTTCGGGCAGTGGGATATTCTGGGCCGACGGCATTACAGCCGCGTTCGGGTCAGATTCCATCCACGTTGGCGTTTGTACAACCGGCGTTGGGCGCGCAACAACAATCGCAGTTGGCGTATCATCCGACGGCATTACCCATTCGAATTCTTCGAACGTTAATGGTTCAATATCACAGCCCGCGCCCGTACATTCAGACGCAGCCGCATTAAACGCCCCACACATACACAGCAAGGACGAAAAAATAAATATTCTGGTTTTCATACCTAGTATTATATCACAAAAATAATATGGATTAAAGTGTGTTTTTTTCTGGGCAACTGATATCGAAAACTTTATACTGGGAATAAGTTCATAAATAAACCACGGGGGAAATAATGAAAAAGATATCAGCAATTACTTTGTTGTCTGTATTAACAATGCCGGCATTTGCCGAAGATAACGTCCCATCGCCAATCATTGATTCGGTCGCCCAGGACATCGCAGAAAAAATATCGGAACCAATTTCCCACGAAGAAGTTGTGGCCGAAAACACAGTCGCAACAACAAAATCAGAAACCGCATTTCCACACGGCGTTCAGATTGGTGTGGGATTGTCTGCGACATCGGGGCTGAACGGGTTTGTTGGATACGCGAACAAAGATTTTGATTCGTTTTGGGCAAAACGTTTTGGTGTGCGATTTGATTTCGCATCGACCAAGCCGGTTAAGTCACTGATTAACAATGGCATCGATTCAATTATGGGCGATGACGGGATTGATGTTGGTGACAACCTGACAATCGCAGACGGCCAGATAGAGGCCCAGCACTATGCCGCATTGGTTGATTTCTATCCGTTTGGCGACACATGGATGTTGGGCGGATGGCGCATAACCGGTGGTTACGCGTTTGGCGATATGAATATGATGGCAAATGTTGCCGGCGCAATCGACGGGCCAACGGGATACTATGAATTTGAATTGGGTGACACAAAGTATGCGTACACCGGAAATACAGTTCATGGGACAGCGGAAATGGACTGGGAATATCGCGGGCCATATGTTGGCACAGGGTTTGACATTGGATTGTTCGCAGGATTTAAAATCTATGTTGATGCAGGTGTTGTGTTCACAAATCGCGCGGCGGAATTATCGCTGAGTGTGCCAACAGATAATTTGAAACAGTGGAACGGTTCAGATTGGGCGGCGGTTGATTTGCCAGAACTGGACAAAGTTATTGATGAAACATTGGCGGATGCACAATCTGAATTGGATGACTTTAAATTCTATCCAATGGTCAAGATGGGATTTATGTACCGTTTTTAATTAAAAATCCCGCCAAATGGCGGGATTTTTTTGTGGTTAGTGTAAGTGCAAGTGGCTAGTGGCGGAATCCATGATTACTGTGCTAAATAAAAGTTTATCGAAATAAAACATAAACAGAATTTTTTACAAAAAATTCTGTCATCCCGGTGCTTGACACCGGGACCCAGGTAATAAAATCTTTATTATTTGTGCGCGTTTCACGCGCATAACCTGGGTTCCGTGGTCAAGCCACGGAATGACAAAAACGTAAAACGTTTTTGTGCG
>JAZQCH010000008.1:0-96528 GCA_045546195.1 Candidatus Enterousia sp. | reverse complement strand
TCCGTCACATCGAACTTCCACCCAACAAACGTTTTGCCCGGTTTGGTTGCGGCGCGTACCGGTGTGCGGATATCACCGCCATACGTACATACGCCCGCGTTATTCGCGGTAACGTCCGCTTCCGCGGCGTCTGTCCATGTGATGCGAATTTCATTCGCCTCGCATGTGCCAGACGCAGCGGCGCCAAGCGACCCGAACACCGCCCCACGGAACACGCGAGCAGACGTGCCACCGTCGTGCAGGCCGTACGCACAGTTGTCCGCACAATAGCCCGCGCAATCGCCCGCCGATCCGTCGTCGTCGCCGAACACCCACGGGGCCGACGCAATGCTAACAATACCCGATGTATCCGAACCTTCATCCAACGATGCCGGTGCCACACCCGATGAACCCGATTGATAGCCCGTCATTTGGCAATAACAATATTGACCCGTGTCCGTCGTGCTGAACAATGCATCTTTGGATATTCCAAATACAACGAATACTGCCTCAAAAAACGCTTCTTCGCCCTTGGTGCCATCCGCCATGCCGGCAACAACGTCCGCCAAATAATTTGCCTTGGCATCACCAACAATTGGCGTTAAATCCGAACGAACCTGGTCCGCCGACATTGTCGCGCCCATCAACCCGTCCAAATTCGCAAATATGTATTCAATACCGGGGTCGTGTGGTGTCGCCTGGCAACTGGCACGACCATATACAACACCATAATCAAACGCAGCCGCCCATGTATTGTTTTCGGTCAGGCCAAACATATTGGTATTAGAGGTATTACCACCGTCGGCACTGATATACCCATAACCTTCACCCGCCACGGTATAATCAACATCAATCAGTGGTGTTTGTTCGATTACCCCAACCGAACCTTCCACATGATACCCACCCTCACATGCGGTGGCGGCGCATGTGTCTGTGCCCGCGCCATAGTAATCGTTACCGTCCACCGCCGTCGCGTGCGCAATGTTTGCCGAATTTACCGTACACGCGGTATAGCATTGGGTGTTTGACGACGCGCCCGCGGCGGAATTTGGGTACCCCGATGGGCACGACGATACGCCCTGGGATGCGCCTTCGTTATATGTTGCGTCCGTCACACCGGGGCAATAACTGTTGGCGGGACATTGTTCCGCCACCGTCGCCCCCGCGGGCAGGTATGTGCCCGCACCAATTTGATACAGGATATCCTCATATTCCGCCGTTGCGGTCACCGTACCGTCATACGCGCCAATGTTGCCGTATATTGCGGCATTTTCATACGTTTTGTTTTCCAACATATATCCGTTTGATGGAAAATCGTCTTTGGCCACCTCTGCGCGGGCGGCAAAAATTGGGCACACACACCCAACCGCAACCAGCGACGTTAAAAACAATCTTTTTTTCATTTTTTTCCTTCCTTTCTTTCGTTTTTACAAAATAAAAAAGACCAACGACGTTTTACAACGTCATTGGTCAAATACCACACCAACGCAAACATGCGTTTGCGTTAATCACCCCGGCAGGGTTTATTCCTCTCTCTCTCTCTCTCTCTCTCTCTCTCTCTCTCTCTCTCTCTCTAGAGTTCTGCGGGTTTCAGCCATTTTGTATTTTCCTTCTGCCTGTGGGCTTAATTCATACTTTTGTGAATTATAGCATATAACACATTTTTTCACAAGTTTTTTTATCCCCCCTAAACATGTTCGCATGGGTATTTATTTTTTATCAAAGTAAAAAAATAAAATCGTCATACCGGCGCAGGCCGGTATCTATTGCCCCGCAGGGACCGCATAAAAATGTCTGCGACGCAGTGGATTCCCGCCCCGGGCCCCGCGCAAACGAATGTTTGCGTGGGTGGACATTGGCGGTAATGACGAGTTTGATTCTATTTACTGGATTGCCGCGGTCGCCCTGCTCCCTCGCAATGACAAAAATGCTTAAAATCCCAGGAAATTAAAAAACTTTTGTGAACAAAAACCGCAAATATCACTTAGATAAATAAAGGTTTATCGAAGGAAAACATAAACAGAATTTTTTACAAAAAATTCTGTCATCCCGGTGCTTGACACCGGGACCCAGGTAATAAAATCTTTATTATTTGTGCGCGTTTCACGCGCATAACCTGGGTTCCGTGGTCAAGCCACGGAATGACAAAACACTTAACGTGTTTTGTAAACTAAACTTTTATTTATCTAAGTATTATACAAAAAATCCCCGTTTCCGGGGATTTTTACTTCAAATAAAATGTTATTGTCGCGACAACACGAACCTTTTTATTTATCGCCTGGCGTTCATTGGATGACCAACTGTCGGTTGGGTCACGCGATTCAATACTGAAAACACCCTGGTTCGCGCTTTTAATTTTCCCCAGGCGCGCATCGGCATCTTTGGCAAACTGTTCGCCGGCCGCGGTTGCGTTCTTGGTCGCCTGTTCAATCATCGAAATTTTTATGTCGTTCAATCCGTTAAAGATATAAATTGGCCCCGAATAATCTTCGGTAATTGTAATACCACGACGCACCAATTCACCCATACGACGCGACACACTGTCCACCAATTCAACATCATTTGAACGCACCATAACACCGGTGTCGATTACATAGCGACCGTCGTTTTGCTGGTTCTTTAATTCCGAATCGGTATATCCCGCATATTTATCACGCACCTGGACGCGCAGTTTCTGAATTTCATCAGGGGCAAATCCAGCCTCTATCAAAAAAGTACTGATTTCTGTAATATCATTATCGATACGCTGTTGTAATTCGGTCAAATCCCCACCAACACCGTTTATCTTGATATTCCAAACCGCAGTATCGGCAACAACATCGCGTTCGGCCAAACCCTTGACCGTGACGGTGCGCCCCGACATTGCGCGATAAATTCCATCACCAATAAAATATCCCCCCAGCGCAATTCCAATCGCCAACACAACCATCCAAATACCGGACATAGATTTTAATTTCTGTGTAATTTTCATGAATATTCCCCCTGATGTTCCATAATGTAATAAAATGCGCGCCACATGTCAAAGTTAAATATTGCGAATAATTTCACCAATCGCAAAATTGGCCATCATCAATCCAAACACCCCCGTCACACATATAATCGACCCCAGGTTTTTCGCATGTCCCACCACCGGCGCAGGTGCCTCGGTCGAATAAACGGCGGGAAAATCTGGCATTCCCGCCCCACGCACCAATCGCCGCACCCGTGCCGCCAATGGGCACACCGTCGTACGGGAAATCGGCGCAATTTTAATCTGGGTTGGGTCGGTCTTGGACGCCGCCCCCATACTGGTAATCAACGGCACATTATGTTTATGCGCCCACCTGTACAGCGCAACCTTGGATTCCACACTGTCAATCGCATCAATAACAAAGTCCGGCACAATATCCACATCTGAATTTTCATCCCAACGCATATTCAGCGCATCAACCGCAATATCTGGGTTTATATCACGCACGCGCGCCGCGGCAACATCAACCTTGGCCGCGCCAACGGTCGATGTCAGCGCAAACAACTGGCGATTTATATTGGATTCTTCTACCGTATCAAAATCCACAACCACCAAATGCCCAACGCCACTGCGCGCCAAAGCCTCAATCGCGAACGAACCAACCGCGCCACAACCAACAACCATAACCGTTGATTTTTTCAGTTTTTCAATCCCCGCATCACCAAACAACAAACGTGTTCTGTGTAATCTATCCATTTTTCAGCATTCCTATTGTATTTTCATAACAATCACAGTCCGGATAAATCGCGGCAATTTGTTCCGCAACCCGAACAATCCCCGTTGGATTATTTGAATCTGTTTCAACCAATATTCTGTCCCGTGGCACGTTCGCAATTACGCGCCCCGCCCCACTAAATGAAAAGTACGCATTATAATCCGCAACCAATCGCGCCACATCCGCCGCATTACCCGAAAAACGATGAAACAAGATAAATGGTATCTGCTGTGATTTATATCGCTTTAACACAGCAAACATTTTATCCCACGCGCCGACACAGTGCACATGTACCCCACGCCCCAATTCCACCGCCAAATCCATCTGACGCACAAACACATTTATTTGCGCATCCATATCGGACTTATGCTTATCCAGACCTATTTCCCCAATCATCACCCCGGGATTTTGTTCCAGTAATTCACGCATCTGCGCATCCCAGCCCGCCACCAAATCACCCACGAACCACGGGTGCACACCAATCGCCGCGAAAACATTTATATTTTTATCCGCCACGGCAATCACATCCCCCCAATCCGCCGGACGGGTCGCGTTAACAATCGCCCCAATATTATCAGGCAACTTTTCATCGAACAAATGACAATGCGCATCTATGTATTTTTTCATATTTGTACAAAAAACGCCCACACGGGGCGTTTCCAAATTATCCATTAACAATTTCCAGCACGCGCCCCGGCACATCTGTGATTGCGACGCGTTCCTGGGCCATAGTGTCGCGGTGACGCAGTGTCACTGTGCCATCTTCTATTGTCTGGTGGTCAACAGTAATACAAACCGGCGTACCGATTTCGTCATGACGACGATAGTTTTTCCCAATATTGCCCGAATTTTCCAATTCAATGCGCCCAATTCCCATTTTGCGCAACTTTGCGACCACATCATTTGAAATATCCAGCAATTCTGGCACATTACGCGCCAATGGGATAACCGCCGCCTTGACCGGTGACAACTGTGGTTTTAACTTTAACACAGTACGCGTTTTACCGTCGCCCAGGTCTTCTTCTTCGTACGCTTCTATCATAACCGCCAACATCGCGCGATTAACACCCATCGCCGTTTCGATTACATACGGGATAAAGTTTTCACCCGATTGCGGGTCACTGTATGACAATTTGGTTGTACTGTCTTTGTTTTCCAACACATTTGCGTTGATTTTGAAATCCTTTTGCCCCTTGGTATGTGACCCCAGGTCAAAATCCTGGCGATTATGAATACCTTCGACCTCGTCAAAGCCATCTGGGAATTCATATTCAATATCAACCGCGGCCTTGGCATAGTGCGCCAACTTTTCATGTGGCAGGAAACGCAACTTATTCGCCGGAATCCCCAGCACATCAATCCACCACGCCATACGCGTTTCCATCCACATCTGATGATATTTTTCATCATCCGCCGGATTCACAAAGTACTGCATTTCCGCCTGTTCAAATTCACGCATACGGAACACAAATCCACGTGGGGAAATTTCGTTCCGGAACGCCTTGCCGATTTGGGCAATACCAAATGGCAATTTATGTGGCTTCGCATCCAAGACATTTTTGAAATTCGTATATGTTGTTGTCGCCGTTTCTGGGCGCAGGTACGCATTAACCGCCCCATCCGCCGTCGCCCCAATGGACAGCCCCATCATCAACTGATACGCGCGCGGTTCGGTAATATCCGCACTGCCACAGTTATCGCACTTGGTTGGATCTTTCATTTTATCCTGGCGCATACGGGTGCCACACTTTTTACATTCCACCAACGGGTCTGAAAATCCCGCCTCGTGCCCAGAATATTTCCACAATAAGCGGTTTGAAATCAATGCCGCATCCAGCCCTTCGATATCATCGCGCGAATAAATCATGGCGTTCCACCACGCGTTGCGAATATTCTTCATCAATTCAACGCCATACGGACCATAGTCATATGCACCACCCAATCCACCATAGATTTCAGAACCTGTAAAAATAAACCCACGACGTTTACATAACGCAACAATATCATTAACTGTTTTTGCTGGCATAATATTCACCCCTATATTTTAAATCAGAACTATATATTATACCGATTTTGATATTTTTCAACTGTGAATTATATTCACCGGCAAAAATATCAACAATTACCCCAACGTATTCTGTTCGACCATTTCGAACGCAGGGGCCTGGCCTGCTAATTTCTGAACCTTGCTGTTTGGAAATATTTTACCCGACACAATAATCACCTTTTAAAAATCCCCCAACCGGGGGACTTTATTTTGATTAAATACTGTCTGCGTTAACCCAACGCCCGTTCTTTAACAGACCCGGTGCCATACCTTCGTTGTTACGCAGGGCATCAATCACGCCACGCGCATGCGCCGCATCCAGATTGATAATACGAACCTTGAACATATCGCCTTCGTTAACGACAACCGCATCACCGTATGCCTTCATACGCTGTGCCAGTGAATCTGCGCTGTCCTGGGCATAAAACGCGGCAACCTGTACACTGTAATCACCGGCAACAGGCGCGGCTGCGACTGGTTCGGCCGGCTGTACTGGCTGGGCGACTGGCTGTGGTTCCACAACCGCCGTTGCCGTTTCAACAACAACCGGCGCAGTGGCACCCAATGTTGCCGTCTTAACCGCAATCGACTGATCGCCTAAGACCTGAATCTGAACCTTGCCCTGACCGTTCAAGCCAATTTTCTGGGCCGCCGCCGGCGACAAGTCCATCAAACGTGTATTTACAAATGGCCCACGATTATTGATACGCACAACAACCGACTGACCATTATCCAAATTCGTCACACGCGCGATTGTTGGTAATGGCAAAGTCTTGCTGGTTGCGACCATCTGGTTTATATCAAACACTTCGCCATTGCTGGTTTTTGTGCCATTTAATTCTGTTGGAATAATGCCCGCAACACCGGTCTGATTATATGTCATATCTTCGACTGGGATATACTGAACATCATCAACCTTGTACGCGGTACCGACATAGTACTTTGGTGCCGCCGCCAACAGATATGCGTCGTTCAGGCTCTGTTCTGGTGCGCCTGTGACCAACGCTTCTTCGCCAAAGCCATCGGCATAACTTGTATTATTCCCAGTTGTGCTTAAATCCGCACACCCCGCCAACACAGCAGTCAAAACCGCCAAGGAAACTATTTTTTTCATAATTTAGGACTCCTTACATTCTTTTATGATTTACATTTTATCATAAATCAGGGTCCGTTTCAAATTTATTTTATCTATTATTTAATACGCCTATCAATCACATACGCCACCGGCAGATACAGCATCCCATACCCCGCAATCACACCCCCCAGCATCCAGATATTGCCAATTTCAACACACGACATCAACACGCCCAAAATCGCCGCCCACAAACCGAACGCCACAACCGCGCGCATTGTGCGCCCATCGTGATTTACCAACGCCCGCGCACGACACGCCCGCCCCAGCAGATAATTTTTCAGATACCCACTGACCACCACGCCAATCGGCACCGCCAAATATCCAACAATCGGGAATAACGCCAAATACAGCACCGCCGCCACCCCCAAAGACACCATACTGGTCTTGACCGGCGTTTTTACATCCTGGGACGCGTACAGGGTTTTACTGTAAATCTGGCTGACCAGCATAGCCGGCAATACAAACGCCTGAATCATAATGGCATGCGCCACCGCCCGCGTTGATTCCGCCGTCCACGCGCCATATTCAAACAGATACTTGATAATGGGTTCTGCCAACACAACCAACCCCGCCACACACGGCAATATCAGCATCAACGATCGTCGCATAGATGAATTTTGTTGAATATAGACACTGCGCATATTTTTATCTGCCAACGCATTTGAAATCGACGACATCAGAACCGTCCCCACCGCCAATCCAATCATTGCGAACGGCAACTGAACAATACGGTCGGAATAATACAGCCACGACACCGCCCCACTTTGGAAACTGGCGACCAACGTCCCAACAATTATTGTAATTTGATAAAAACCACTGCCAACGATACTGACCCCCAGCCGCTTGAACAAAGACCGCATTCGTGGTGTCCAACGTGGCACCACCAATCGCAATCCAAAATGCCTACGACGAATCCGCCCCCACAACACGCAAAACTGAATAATTCCCGACAATACAACCGTTCCCGCCATCAGATAAAGGACATTTTGCGTTCCCCATACCATCGCAATCAATAATGCACCAATCAACATGATGTTCAGCAACACCGGCATAAACGCCGCCAACAAAAATCGCGAAAACGCATTCAATATAGCCGACAAAAACGCCGCCCCACAAACAAAAATCACATAAACAAACATTATTCGCGATATAACAACGGTCATTTCCATTTTACCCGGCACCACATCAAATCCCGGCGCCAGAATCCACACGACCAAAGGCATAAATATTTCAAATAATATCGTAATCCCCAGCAACCCAACCATCAGCCATGAAAACACATTTCGCGCAAACGATTCGTCCCGTCGCGAATCCGCATACATGGGAATAAAGATTGCAGACAAAGCCCCCTCGCCCAATAAATCACGAAATAAATTCGGCAATTTGAATGCCGCCAAAAATATGTCTGACAAGCGTCCCGCGCCTAAAACACGCGCAATTAACATATCGCGCACAAATCCGAACACACGACTGATGCCGGTCATGGCACCAACACCAAAAATATGTTTGCCCAATTTCATGATTTTGATTATACTGCCATCATCAAATAAAAATCAAGACAGGAATAAATATATGAAAAAACAAATTACCCTGATTGGCATATTGGCGATATTGGCGGGCTGCGCCGGTTCAGACAATGAAATTGTGGCGGAACAATCCTTGCCCGAAATATACGCAACCGCCTATGCAGAATTTAATGATGAAAATTATGAAGAAGCCGCCACGGAATTCCTGCGCGCTGAAACCCAGCACCCGGCCAGTTCCTGGGCCCCAGATGCATTGATTATGGCGGCATATTCACATTATATGGATGGCGACTTTGCCGGCGCGTTATTGGCGACCGACCGATTTATGCGATTCCACCCGGGCCATCGTGATGTGCCATATGTAATGTACCTGCGCGGAATGTGTTATTATCGCCAGGTCAGCGATGTCCGCCGCGAACCTGGAATGTCCGCGTACGCATTGACGCAGTTCCAAACATTGGTACAACGCTTCCCCAACAGCGAATATGCCAAAAACGCCGAAAACAAAATCAATATATTAAAGAACTATATCGCGAGCAAGGTTATGTATTCCGCCCGCAACGACATGCGCGTTGAAAATTGGCCCAGCGCGATAAACCAATTACAAACCGTTGTTCGCGATGCCCAGGAAACCGCCATGACACCCGAGGCCCTGTACCGATTAACCGAGGCTTATACCGCAATCGGCCTGCCCGACCAGGCACACGGCTACGCCGAAATGTTAAAATTAAACTTTCCGGACAACACCTGGACAAAAAAGTTAAAATAAAAAAAATCCCGCCAATGTCCACCCGGCGGGGATTTTTATTGTGATTGTTCGTCCACGGGCGCGTTGGGTTCGGTTGTGGCGCGTGGCATTGATGCCGTGCCGTCAATCGTGTCGTCATGAACCGAATACACAACATCACCCATTTTTATCCGCAGACGACGGTCGGTGTCTTTGTTCATCGCAACATCGTATGTCGTCGCGTTCGCGAAATAATCCGCTGTGCCGTCACCGTCAACATCAATGTGTAACGACGGCGCAGATTGTTTCGCGCGACGTAAATAGATATACACATCGCTGATGTGTAATTTGCGCCCGCATTGTGCCGCGTCCCACATGCCAATGGGCGCAACACTGCCGTCGGGACATGGATTAACACCCACATCATCCGTTTCAGAATAAGTGTATTCCCCACCGGGGCAATAACTGTTTTCGGGGCATATGGCGCAGACCTCTAACCCCATGGGTAAATAATACCCGCGTTCACAGGTGTATATGGTGTCTTCGTACACAGGTACCATAACAAACGTGCCGTCATACACGCCGGTATTGTTAAACACACAAGTATTTGGTACGACCGCGCCGGGGGCAAAAACAACATCCGTCCCCGCGAAACAGTTCATTGTAATCGGCATTGCCGACAATAAAATCACGCGCCACCGCACCAAAACAATTTTACCTTTTTTCTATCCTTTGTCATCCCGGTGTCAGGCACCGGGACCCAGGTCATACTTTTCCTTTTGTCATTCCCGCGAAGGCGGGAATAAGGACTTGAAATCGCGCACAGCGTGCGCCAAATTAACTTCTTAGACCCTATCCCCGCCTGCGCGGGGATGACAAAATGCTTTATTTAATACACTGACCCCCGGGTGTCCGGGGGCAAAAGTGGGTTTGCCACCCGAACACACACGGGGATGTATGTTGTTCGGAAATTACTTGCTGAATTTCCACCCAACAAACGTTTTGCCCGGTTTGGTCGCGGCGCGTACCGGGGTGCGGATATCGCCACCGTATGTACACATACCGGCGTTGTTTGCGGCAATATCTTCGTCCGTTGCATCCGTCCAGTTAATTGTGATTTCGTTGGCCGCGCATGTACCAGTAACAATGGAATCCAACGCCCCAAGCACCGCCCCACGGAACACGCGATAAAGCGTGTCAGCGCCGTGCAGGGCGCCCGCACAGTAGTTCGCACAACTGCTCGCGCAAACGTCCGCCGATCCGCTGTCGGGGCCGAACACCCACAGGGCCGACGCAATGCTAACAACAGCCGACGAACCCGATTGGAACCCCGTCATTTGGCAATAACAATATTGACCCGTGTCCGTCGTGCTGAACAATGCATCCTTGGACACCCCAAATACAACGAACACGGCTTCATAGAAATCTTCTGTGTCCTTGCTACCATCGGCAATGCCGGCAACAATGTCCGCCAAATAATTTGCCTTGGCCGCGCCAACAATTGGTGTTAAATCCGAACGTACCTGGTCCGGCGACATTGTCCTACCCATAATGGCATTTGTATTCGCCAATATATATTCAATACCGGGGTCGTGTAGTGTTGCCTGGCAACTGGCACGACCATATACAACACCATAATCAAATTCCGCCGCCCATGTACCGTTTTCAGTCAGGCCATATGTATCGGCTTTACCGGTAATGCCACCGTCGGCACTGATATACCCATAATCATTACCCGCCATGGTATAATCAACATCAATCAATGGTGTTTGTTCGATTACCCCAACCGAACCATCCACATGATACCCATTTTCGCATGCGGTGGCGGCGCATGTGTCTGTGCCCGCGCCATAGTAATCATTACCATCCACCGCCGATGCGTGTTCAACCATGCCAACCGTACACGCGGTATAGCATTGGGTGTTTGACGACGCGCCCGCGGCGGAATTTGGATACCCCGACGGGCATGATGTTGCGCCCTGGGATGCGCCTTCGTTATATGTTGCGTCCGTCACACCCGGGCAATAACTGTTGGCGGGGCATTGTTCCGCCACCGTCGCCCCCGCGGGCAAATATGTTCCCGCACCAATTTGATATAAAATATCTTCGTATTCCGCCGTCGCGGTCACCGCGCCGTCATACACGCCAATGTTTTGTTGTGTTGCAGCATTGACATAGGTCTTGTTTTCCAACATATATCCGTTTGACGGAAATGTATCCGCGAACGCAGGCATTGCCGCACCCAAACCGACGATTAGATTCGGCATAATTCTACAAAGTAATTTCCCAGATTTTCGCATATTTTGACTCCCCATTGTTTGCCTAAAAAAAACGTCCCTTTTTTTTCGGCATTGATTTTTCTGCTCTATGCCATGTATTTTAGCACTTTGCGCCGTTTTTAGCAATGATATTTTTCATATTAAAAAAAATCCCCCAAACGGGGGATTTTCAAGACAAGAAAGGAACTGGTTTTCTATATCAATCCAAATGATGTGATATAGTTGAAAGAGATTCCCATGATAAAGTTGCTGCCATAGACATCAACCCCACGGGCGCGGGCACGACGATATTGCACATATGGTCCCATCGTCAAATCACCCCACAAATTCGTATCCAGACGCAGAACCGCACTTAAATCGCGTTCCAAATCTGTATCAACAAATTCAGAATAACTTAGATATTCACGATAGTATCCATTGGACGACAATTTTACACCTTCGCGAATTTGATATTCCAAACGCCATCCGATTTCCGCCGCCAATTTACTGGTCTGGGCCCCGGCATATGTAAAGTCATATTCATACACACCGGTCAGATACAAACTTTTTACAATTTCATTATCAAACAGTGAAATACCCGCATTTGTACGCAGAATATTCTGGCGCGGGGTACCATCGGCGGTCTTGAATTCTGTATCATACGCGCCACGAACCGTTGGACCAAATTTAAATCCAGAAAATTCCCAGCACGCATATGACAAATTCGAACTTAACAAAATATCATCGGCGTTTTCACTGACCGTTTCTGGTTCATCATATGGTTGTAACTTGGTTTCACCATATTCCATAAACAGCGAATTATCCCACTGGAACCGATTTTTATTATATTCCAACGCGGTATCAAAAACACCCTTCATAAATGTCTGACTGTCTGCCTTTAACGCAGAAACCGGCGAATCTTCGTATTCCTTGGCGTGCTTAACATCCGTCCGCGACCATTCCAGTCCGATTCGACGCACCGCCAAATTCAATGTCGCCTTGTCTGATGCGGCCCCATCCGCCATCGCCATACCCGGCAACAAACCCAATAATGCAACCCACGATACTTTTTTCAAATCATCCCCCATTTATTTCCAAATACGCAATACGCCATCTTTATTGGCATATCGCCACCCACCTTCGCGCACGGCAATTGTAAATTTACCACGCGCCGACACCGGTAATTCCAGTGTCACCAAATCCCCCGCAATCGATTGCGTTCCTAAATCAATCCGTTCATTTCGCGCAATCTGATTCAATTGAATCCAGTCCGCAATCGGATCCGACAGTTTCACCGACACAACAAACACATCGCGTTTTGATTCATCCGGCAACCAATGCTGAACATTATTACTTTCCAGCCATGTCCGCGCCGCACCCGCATCCAACACCATCGAAATATTCGCCGAATACGTCGTATCCGACAATTTTTCACCATCAATACTGGACGACGCAATCAGATTTGTTAATTCAGCCCCCTTGGCATTTTTTACCGCGCCACTTAACGTCCCTACGTCTGCGTATTGCCGCAGTGCATCCATAACAATCTGGCGACGCGCTTCGTCAAACGCCATGTTTTTGGCGGCGGCGGCGGTATCACTGGTCACATTTACAGACGCCACGCCACGTAATTCCGCCGCATACGCCCCCGCTGACATCAGCACACCAAACACCGCACCAAATAAAATCGACCCAATTTTTAACATATCATCAGAACCTTGCGTTTATACCGATACGAACACCCAACGATTTATAGAACGATTCGATTTCACCGTCTTCCTTGTCTTCCCAGTTATTGGCTTTAACAACGGCATAATAATCTGGTGCTTCTTCAACCAGTTCGTTATACTTCTCGCTCTTAATACCATCATTTTTAGTTATACCATTTTGCATATAGTACTGAACCTGCTCTGCCGTCCAACTTTTTGTTCCAGTACTCGGATTGATAAAATCCCCCTGGAACGCAGCCGTCCATATACCCAACGCCTTTTGATACTGTTCTTCCCCATATCCAGGATTCACATACGTCGTCGCATCCGCATCCGACACGGTATAATAATCATATGTCACACCAATGGACAACGCAACACTGTCTGTGATTGCCGTATGCCAATTTGCGCCCGCGCCAAAATGGAACCCAGAACCAATACTGCCTTTGTCCTGAACCGATTTTGGATGTTGCCAATCATAACGATATGGCTGGTCACCCGTCGCCGTATATGACGGCAATCCCAATTCTACATTTGCGGTCACAACATTATATTGATTGATATCATATTGCATATCCAAACCAACATATGGCCCCGACCATTCAACTTCGTACAAATGGCTGGTGCCTGGCTGATCAAAATAGAACGTACCTTCGGCTTCGGCATATGTCCAATTTCCAACTGGCACGCCTGCGAAATCCGGATACTCGTCCCCATTTCCGTCTGGATAGACATACCCCGGATAATCTGGATTTTCATAGTCCAGATAACTATCAAACAGCGCAATCAGCGGCCAACACTGCATCGAGCCATCATCTAATTCAACACACGAATTATCCCAATTGCCGTTAACAACAACCATACCTTTGTTATTAGATGTTTCCAATTCATACTTCAAATAACGCCAACCAATCGACGGTGTAATTTTCATATTGCCCCACCGCCAAAAATCAGTCAAACCAACCCCAATATTAAATCCGAACATACTGCCATCTTTGCTGACGCCACTGGACAACGCATGCCCAATCTTTTGCCCAACAAAGTCTTGTATTTCACCATTATCATCCTCGTACTGACCATAATGCAGACCATATTCATACCCACCATGGCTAATATCATCGTCAATCATTGTGGATTCGCCCATCTGCATACCGTACTGTAATCCCGCACCAATCTGCAACGCTGTATTCCCAACATCAAACACATATTTACCCGCCGCGTCAAACACCAACCAATCAATATTATCATAGTGTAAATTAGACTTTGCGGTATTCATTTTGAAATCCCACATTGCCACCTGCTTTGACAATCCGGCGTCCAGACTGAACCCACGCTTACTGGATTGTGTTGCCGCACGTTTTTGCTGTGTCTGTTGCCCCGACACACTTGCCCGTGAATTAGTATATCCTGCGTTCGCGTACTGATTGCGATTATACGCCGACACACCCTGGGATGAATAGTTTGTCGTATTTGTCCGCGCGCGCTGGCTGTACGACTGTTGTGTATAGGCACGCTGTGGCGACTGATAGTTCCCCGTATAGTACGTACCCGCCGCATGCGCCCCCGCCGACATCAGCACCAATGCCGAACAATTAAACAAAAAACGTGGCAAAAATTTCATGTATTAGCCCTTTCCTTAAATCCTTTAAAAATGATTTTATCATAAAAAAGGTTGAAAAACAAATTTCATATTGCAAAAATATATCACCGCGACATGTCTCATGTCTCATGTCTCATGTCTCAAATACGCGATCATGGCGAAACTGGTAAACGCGCAGCACTAAGGATGCTGTGGGGCAACCCTTGGGGGTTCAATTCCCCCTGGTCGCACCAAATTTACTTATCGGCTTTGCCGATTAGGAAATTTGAGTGTCTCGGCGTAGCGTCAGCGCAGACGGACAGAAAAAAACCAAACCATCCTGCCTTATATCTCATGCCACATTTTCCCCTTGCCCGACTTTTTATAAATTTGCTAGACTTCAATAAACAAGGATGAAGGGAATTAAACTGCTTTTGGCTGTATTGCTTGCGCCGCTTGCGTTCCAGGCGGCGGCTGATGACGCGTCTGACATCGCGCGCGCGGCCACGCGACGCGATTCCACCGCAACGGTCACATCCACACGACAAAAAACATCAAATACTGATAATGCGCCATCCAAAACAACGGCATCACGCGCAACAAACATATCGAAATCCGGCACCGCTGTACGCGAACGCACATCTGACGCGTCATCTGCGCCACGCGCCGGTAATGTTGTCACACGCACGGCGGCCCCCACCCCCCAGAAAAACATCACTGCCCGCACGGCAACACCAAATATTCAACCCCGCACGCCACGCGCCATTGACCGCGCAACTACATCGCGCACCGCCATACCGGCATCACGCACCGGAACAACAACCGCACGTTCTGCGACAAAATCGCGCACTGCCACGCAATCGACGCGCGCACGCACCGCCACCACCCCCGACATGTTGAACCGCGATTTTTCCAAATGTCGCACCGTATTCTATGACTGTATGGACGAATTCTGTGCGAACAAGGACGCACAACTAAAACGCTGCGCGTGTTCATCGCGCATCCACGAATTTGACGGCACGAAACAAAATCTGGCCAATGTCGAAGATAAACTGCTGGATTTCAGCCAACGCTTGCTGACCGTCAACATGGAACGCGAAGATGCCGAAGCTTTATACAAACCAACCGAAGGCGAACTGGCATTCAACACCAAGGACACATCCGATTCGAAAAAATTATTGGATGAAATTTCCAAGAAATTAAACAACAGTTTCAACGACAACAATTTTGACCAGAATTTGAACGCCATATCATTATCATTGAATATGGATGCTGCGTTTGACACCCTGGATTCTATGGCGGGCGCATCGACAACGGCAAAATCTGGAACTGATTTATATGTATCCGCCCTGCCGGTATGTCGCGAAATGGCGATAGAGGTTTGCAGCGCCGACGACCTGGCCATCGCGGAAAGCAGTTATCAAATGGCGATTGAATCCGACTGTAACACCGTAAAAAAATCATACCAGACCCAGGTTGACCGTGCCCACGAACAGGTATTTGAATCGGGCGCACTGTTGGACATGTCGCGACTGGACATACACCAGAAACGCAATTCCGACGACATTTTGACCTGTAAGCGTAAAATGCTGGATATGCTGACCGATTCGACCGTCTGTGGCGACGACATGGGCAAATGCCTGGACACCAGTGGCCGCTATATTGACCCGACAACTGGCACGGCGTTTTTAACCACGGAACTGGCGAACCTGTCAACACTGATATCGCGCCCTGAAACGGGTCAAACATGGCGCACCGCCCCGGGCAACGACCGCTTTATCACATTTTTAAATTCTAAAAAGAAATTCCTGGAACCCGCCATGGAAAATTGCCAGGACATATCTGATTATGTATGGGACAGCTTTATCGAAGACGCCCTGGCACAAATCAAACTGGCCCAGGAATCCAAACTAGAAGAAGTCCGCCAATCCTGTACCACCTTGACGACCCAGTGTTTGGACGACACATACGATTCGATTACTGAATTTGATGCGCGCGCGCTGTCTATTTTCGGTGTTGCCGCCGACCAAACTGTAAACGCCATGTGTGCCGACATTCAAACTGCCTGTACCGCATTGATGCAGACATCTGGCGGGGGCACCGACTGGAAAACTGGCATGACCGAAATCGCCACCACAAAAACATACGAAACAATTCTGCAGACCTGTCGCGAAGTGGGCCGTGCCTGTATCATCCAGGCATGCACATCTGTTTCAGGTAACTTTGGTCTGTGCGAAAACATTGACACATCTATTAACCGCAAATCTATCATCAACCGCACCGCATGCTGGGACGAAGTTGTCAATTGCGTGGCCAGTGCCGGCGCAGATTCCCTGACCCAGATTCAGGCATTACACGCCCTGGACACAATCCGCGACCCCAATGCGGGCATTGCCACAACCGACACAGCCGATACCACAGACACACGCACACCTATATTCCGCACATTTTATGGCGAAATGTACGGTGTTACTAATTGGGACCAAATCACACTGGACCCCAAGAAAACCAGCACAGTTGATTGTATCAGTGGCGTTGACACAAACTGTGTCCACGACATATGCTATGCGGAATGTCGCGACGACCAAGAACAAGAAAACGCCACCGTATCAACCAAATGCTATACATGCCGATTGGCGGAACGCATCTGGGGCAATTGCGAGGCACCCGCAAACACAGAACTAGCCAATCGCACGACATCTGACGAAACCGGTGCCACATACCACAACACAATAAAAACCACCAATGCCAACGGTCAATCTGTTGACACCCTGTTGTCATGGTTTGCCAAAAACACTGGCACCGCCAACGCAACCGACAGCTGCCGCGACACCAGCTGCCGCCCTGGTTATATATTTTCAAAAGAAGGTACATGCGTGCCACCATCCGCGGTTGACAGCACCGGCAGTGGCTGTAACAGCGCGAACAGAATCGAAATATTCACCGACAGCAAATTCAACAACTGCTGCGTACCAAACGCAAACGGTGAATCAATTACAGACGCTTTTGGTAATTGTTGCACCACCAAACACAACAACACCGTAAATATCGGCAACCACTATTTCGGCACAGCAAAGATATACAGAGAAACCATCTGTACACAAAATTCCGAACAAACCCCAAAATTTGTCGTTCGCTATACCGTGGATGACACAAATTATTATAATCTGGTCTGTCTGGGCGACATCACATGGACGGGCGACGCCGATGACAACTATCCAAACGGGAAAAACGTCACATGTAATGGCGCATTGGTGCTGATTGACGACAATGGGATTTATTCAGACCCAATTAACGAATCTGGCATATCATCATTCTACGCGGTTGATTCAAACGGAACGATATGCATCCACAACAGTGACAACACATGGAAAAACTGCGACACCAAAGAAACAACCGGTGCCCAATGCGACGCGGCAACAAACGCATGGTCCGTATCATATGATGACGTATGCGTTACCACACGCGCCGGCGCATAAACCAACATATTGTTTTTGGTATATTTTCTTGACATCACCATAAAACCTGTACTAGAATCCATTACATGGATACAACCGATACACATTATACATGGGGTAAATTCCCGGGCGACACAGACACCTGTGTCCCATGGGCACTTGGCGGGGCATTTTGTGCCCACGGTGCCACCGCCCCATCT
The DNA here is from genome assembly GCA_045546195.1 of Candidatus Enterousia sp. GTDB lineage: Bacteria > Pseudomonadota > Alphaproteobacteria > Rs-D84 > Rs-D84 > Enterousia. Next base: position 78,185 of record JAZQCH010000008.1, on the reverse strand, counting down.
GTAAATTGGTTTGCCCATCAAACGATAGAAACGCTAAAAATCCGGACTTTTGCCGGATTTTTTTGTTTATATCACGGGAATTTTTTCCCATCCCAACCAAAAGGATTTACCTCATGAAAACAAAGAAAACATTACCATATTACCTGAAATACGCATTGCCAATATTGAGTTTTGCGGGTGCGACACTGCTGACTTCGTGCGAAAAAGAACCTGAACCCACCCGCGATATTGAACTGGAAATCCCAGTTGACGATGCCGGCAAACCAACCATCGAAGAAGTCACCATGGCGGCATCCCAACCCGATGTCCGCTATGTTTATTTGGTTCCCAGTGGCGTTTGGACACACTGGCATTCCCTGTCGATGCAAAATTTTCGCAAACTACAATTAGAACCAAAACTGAACGTATCTAAAAAGGTTCGTGGTCGTGGCAATTTTGACTTTATGATTGGCGAACCCAGCCAAGTCCCCGAAGACAGCCTGTGGTATGTTCAAAACGGTTGGACGATAAACGCCCACCTGACCCGGGGCAAACAACGATAATAAAAAATCCGACACAACCTGTCGGATTTTTTTTTATTGCTTTATCGCCCCCTTTTTTCTAGCATATCTCTCAGGATGAGAAAATTATTTATCGCAACATTATTATTAACCATTGGCTGTGGCACCCCGGCATTTGCCGCCACCCAATGCGAATCAATCCAGGCCGATACGTGCAATGCCACCGCTGGATGCTATCTTGAAATCAATAACAACACATGTCAACCATGTCCCGCCGGCACATACAAAGGCACCAATGATACGCAATGCATGTCGTGCGCCGGCGGCGCAGATGCCGAAGATATAGAAAATCTAACATGGGATAGCAACAAAACTGGATTATCCGAACAATCGGATTGTTCGTACACAATAACATGCCCAGCATACACATTTTTTAATGGCTATAAATCCGGTTGTTTGTCTTGTTCTGATTTAAACAACCCAAATCAATCCGACAAAACGCAGCATTACGGCACCATGACAGAAGAATACACCATATCCGGAACCATCGGCACAGACCAAAGCAAGCAAAATGCCTCAAAGGCTTGTGCGACCTGTGGCTCAAACTCGCAGGCAGTGCCAAAAACCCCTGGCGAATATGATTACTATCAATGCAAATGCATCGACGGATATCACGTCTCTGGAAAAACAAATGGCGATACGATTAACAACGGCACAGATTGCGTCCCCAACCAATACACCATCACATATACCGCCAGCAAAGACCCAAACGACCAAACGCCCCCCAAAAAACAAACAGCAGCATATAGCCAATACATCACCCTGTTGGCTGACGACACATTTAAGCGAAACGGCTATGAACTAGTCAAATGGAAAAAAATCGACGAAAATTTAAAGTTCACCCCGGGCGAACAAATTCCATACAACTATCTGAACGACATCGAACTGACGGCGGAATGGGCGGGCAAAGAATTTACAGTCACATACGATGTTGGCGGTGCAACCTGCGACAACCTGTCGGACCAAACATGCCGCTATAACGAAGGTTGCCTCAATGAAAGCAACATATATAGGGGCGGCGCCCAAGATGTAGAATCTTGTGAATATCAAGGTTATGTTTTTCGTGGTTGGAAATGTACATCTGGATGCGAAAACAACAATGAAACAATCGACCCAGGCGCCGACATTTCCACAAAATCTGGTGGCGAAAATATGACATTAACCGCCATATGGGAACAATGCCCCGCGGGTTATTATTGCCTTATTAACTCTCCAAAAACATCCGAAAAATGTCCTGCGGGTTCGACATCTGATGCTGGCTCGGTCCAAATCTACGATTGTCATATGACCGGCGGCACAACAAAAATATGCGATAAAACCAATGATTGCTTTACGCTGCCCGCGGCGGTCGGCAATATATTCTATCATGGCACCCAGCAATAAAAATCCCGGTACAACCGGGATTTATTTTATCAACTACCACAACTTTATATTACCAATCGCGGCGTTAATCAATTCCAACTGCGCTGCACCAAATTTCCCCAGCACCCAATCTGCCGGGTCCATCGGCAAATCAAAATCACGCGGATGCCCAATTCCAATACGAATCCGACGATAATCGCGCCCAACATGCGCATCAATCGAACGAATACCGTTGTGGCCGGCACTGCCACCACCGATTTTTTCGCGGCAATCACCAACCGTAATATCCATATCATCGTGGATTACAACCAGGTTTTCCAACGGCACCTTGTAAAACGTCATCAGTGCCCCAACCGCAACACCACTGTTATTCATAAATGTCTGGGGTTTTACAAAAATCACGCGCCGTCCATCAATTTCTGCGCGTGTGGTCAACGCATCTTTTTCAGATTTCCACGTCGCCCCCGCCCCCGCCAGGTAATCCACCGCCATAAAACCAACATTATGACGCGTATTCGCATACTGCGCGCCGGGATTCCCCAACCCAACAACTAAAAAAGGTTTATTTTCTTGCATATTTACCACTCTTTTTTTTATTATACTATCACAGAAAGGAGAAAACATGAACATAAAATCTTTTGGTATTTTAACTGCGGCTACAATCATGCTGTCTGCGGGGGCTGCGAACGCAAATCTGTTGTTCGACATTTACGCCGGCGCAACATACGGCATTGGTGGCTATACAATGTTCGCAGATGACAACGATATTTCTAAATCATCACAATCATACGGCGCGGTTCTGGGTATGGATATCCCAATGTTCCGCGTTGAACTGGAATACAACTATCTGGATTCAGACGCCATAACCGCGAACCTGGGGATGGTTAACGCATATTTCAAGGTTCCGACCCCGGTCGTCAAACCTTATATTGGTGTTGGTATTGGTTCCACATTTGACAGCAAATACGAACCAAAAAATACGGCTGCGATTGATATCGAAGATACCTTGGCATACCAGGGCATGTTGGGAATCACACTGGATGTGCCGGTGATACCATTTAACATCGACGTCGAAGGCCGCGTCCTGTACGCCCCAGACATTTTCAACGCAATGGACATCAAACCCGACCTGTTACAGTACGAAGGTCGCGTAAAACTGCGCTATGTATTTTAATTAACAACCCGGGGGGCGTTCGCCCCCCACGCTAACTAAAACGGGAACAAAATCATATGCTGACACTGATTGATGGAAATTCGCTTTTATTTCGCGCCTACTATGGCGTACACAGTCGCCTGACCCGTGCCGACGGCACACCAACTGGTGCCGTGTATGGCTTTTTCAATATGATTTTACCCGTATTGGCATCTGCCAAACCCGATGATGCGTTTGTATGCGTATTCGACGCATCCCGTATCACCTTTCGCCAGGATATTTACCCCGAATACAAAATGAACCGGTCGGCGACACCGGCAGACCTGATCACCCAGGGCCAAATGATTCAATCTGGCCTGGTGTCACTGGGCATGCCAGTCTTATGCGTCCCCGGGGTCGAAGCCGACGATGTTATCGCCACCCTGGCACGGCAAAACTGCACATCAACGAACGCCACCCGAATTATCACCAGTGACAAAGACCTGATGCAACTGGTATCCGACTGTGTATTTCTATACGACGGTATGAAGAATCGCGAAATCCGCACAGAAGCCGTCCTGGAAAAATTCGGTGTCCCCCCGAACCAGGTTATCGATGTCCAATCCCTGATGGGTGATTCAACCGACAACGTCCCCGGCGTTCCCGGCATTGGCCCGAAAAAGGCGGCGGAACTTATCAACCAATTTGGCAGCCTGGACAACCTGTACGCAAATCTGGACGCGGTTCAAAACGAACGCATTCGCGGTCTGTTGCGTGACAACCGTGAAATGGCATACATTTCCAAACAACTGGTCACATTAAAAGACGATGTTGACCTGACCGGATTGACAATCGCCCCGTTCCGATTTAACACACCGGGCGCACTGGAATTTATCCGAAAAAACGTCGAAAGTAATTCATTGATTGCGAAAATTGAAAAACTGTTCCCTGCCGAACAAAATTCACCCGCCGCGGCTGAATTCTCGTTTCCCGGCAACGCGTGCGATGTACCTGACGCGTCCCCTGCCCCAGCACCCGCAAAAAAACGCGAAATTAAATGTGAAACAATTACAACCGTATCGGCACTGGAAAAATACCTGGGGCGCGTCGATAAAATATTGGCAATCGACACTGAAACAACCGGTCTGAATCATATATCCGATAAAATCGTCGGCATATCATTGGCAATCGATGACACACATGGCGCATATATTCCGATTCGCCACCGGGATGGCGCGCCCGACCTGTTTGGGGGCGACAATATCGCACCAAATCAACTGGCGATTGAAACAGTCCGGGAAAAGATATGGCCAATATTAACAAATCCAAATATTATCAAGATTGGCCACAACCTGAAATACGATTTACACATTATGGCGAACGAAGGTTGGGACACAACACAAATTCACCCAATTGACGACACAATGCTGTTGTCATATGCCCTGCACGGCACGCGCCACGGACACAGCCTGGACGAATTGGCCCAAAAGTACCTGGGACATGAAAACATAAAATTTTCATCACTGTTTCCGCCAAAAACGCGCGATGCCGACATGCGCTTTGACAGCCTGACTGTCACAGACGCATGCCTGTATGCCGCCGAAGACGCCTGTATTTGTCGCGCACTGTACGATTTAATGCGTCCTGAACTGAACGCAGACGAAAAATTACGCAAATTATACGAAACATGCGATTTGCCCTTGATGCCAATATTACTAAAAATGGAACGCACTGGCGTCTTGGCAGACCGCGCAAAATTACAGCACCTGTCCACAGTATTCCACGAACAACTACAAAAATTACAGACAGACATCTGGCAACTGGCTGGCCACGAATTTAATATCGCCAGTCCAAAGCAACTGGGCACAGTTTTGTTCGATGAACTGAACCTGCCGGCGAATAAAAAGCGTTCCACCGATGCCGATGCGTTAAACGATTTAATCGACGCACACGAAATCATTGAAAAAATATTAAACTGGCGTTCAATCGCAAAACTTGCCGGCACATACGCGGACGCATTGCCGCGCCAAATCGCATCCGACGGTCGCATCCACACCACCTATTTACAGACCAGCACCAATACCGGTCGCCTGTCCAGTCGCGATCCAAACTTACAGAACATACCAATAAAAACCGAACTGGGCGAAGAAATCCGCAAATGCTTTATCGCCGCCCCGGGGCACACATTAATATCGGTCGATTATTCCCAAATTCAGTTGCGCCTGTTGGCGGACATGGCAAACGTCCACACGTTCAAAGAAACATTTAATAACAACGCGGACATCCACGAACAAACCGCCCGCAAAATATTTAATATCCCATCCGACCAACCGGTTCCACGCGATATGCGTCGCGCGGCAAAAACCGTGAACTTTTCTATTATTTATGGGATATCATCATTTGGCCTGGCGTCCCAACTTGGCGTATCACGGGGCGACGCGCAAAACATTATAAATACATATATGGCGGGATTGCCTGAAATCCGCGAATATATTGATAAAACCAAAAAATTTGCCATGGAACACGCATGCGTGTACACCCCATGGGGGCGCCGTATTGAATTACCAGATGTAAAAAATCCGCGTATGCGCGCCTATGCCATGCGCGCGGCAATCAACGCCCCAATCCAGGGATTCGAAGCCGACCTGATGCGTCGCGCCATGGTTGAAATCGACAAAACAATCGCGCAGCCAAATTCCGATAAAATCCGTATGATTATGCAGGTTCACGATGAAACAGTATTCGAATGTAAATCTGAATATGCGGATGCGTTTGCCCACAAAATAAAAACCACCATGGAAAATATAACCAAACTGTCCGTTCCATTGGTGGCTGAATTTACAATTGGTGCTGCCTGGGGCAAATAAATTATTTATACCGCGCCACTTTTTAACTGTAAAACCAATAAAAATCCCCCGATTGGGGGATTTTTATTACTTCAACATCTTCGCGACTTCGTCTGCCAAGTTGTCTTCGCGTTTTTCAATACCTTCACCCAGCACAAAGAACGCAAAGCCCGCCAATTTACCACCGGCTTCGGCCAAGACATCTTTCACAGCCTTAGAAGGATCCATAACAAATGGCTGTTCTTCTAAAACAGATTCGGCATAGTATTTCTTAATACGACCTTCGACCATCTTTTCAACGATGTTTTCTGGTTTACCCGCTGTCGCGCCGGATTCAATGAACACCTTTTTTTCACGTTCAACCGCAACCGGGTCAACATCTGCGACCGTCATGAATTCAGGCTTACTTGCGGCAATATGCATTGCGATTTTTGAACCAACTTCATCAATTTTCGCGTCACTGCCATTGATTGCAACCGCAACACCAATCTGGCCCATACCTGGCACCAATGCATTGTGAATATAAGTAAAGATTTTATCACCACGAACACTGGCAATACGACGCAGGTTCATATTTTCACCAATCGTCGATATTGTCGCTGCGATATCATCCTTTACCGCTGTCATAGTTGCATCAAAATCACCTTTCAGTTCCAACGCCTTGGCCGCAACATCAGCAACCAATTTCTGGAACTTTTCGTTCTTTGCAACAAAGTCTGTTTCAGCATTCAATTCAACAACACAGCCCAAATCGTCGCACTTTACAACCGTTACCAAACCAGACGCTGCAACACGACCTGCCTTGGATGCTGCTTTCACGATACCCTTCTGACGCAACCAATCGGCCGCTGCCTGAATATCACCATCATTTTCAATCAGGGCTTTTTTACAATCCATCATACCTGCGGATGTTTTTTCACGCAGTTCCTGAATCAATTTTGCTGTAATTTCTGCCATTTTGAATCTCCCGTTTATTTAAAGTTTATTATTTCTGTCTTTGGAACACTAATCTTGTCCACCACGACACAGTGCTGTCCACGATATTGCGGGCACGCATAGCAGCCGCAACATAGTTCAGGCACAGCGGCCCAAACCGCCCTGGAATCACTGTTGCAACGAACCCGACCTTTTTACCACTGACCGGATCCTTGCACTCATAGTACGTCGCATCCCCCAGGACCCCAGCATATGTTGCCACATACTGGTTCCCGACGGATGTCTTGACTAACTGTTCTTGTGTTTTTTTGTCATTACCCATAACACAACCCCAGTATTATTTATCGGCTTTATCTGCCAATTTACCACGACGTTCTGCGCGTGCTTCGGACGCTTTTGACTTAATCTTGGCTTCTTTTTCCTTGATTTCGTCTTCTAATTCGTCGGCTGCGTCTGCGCGCATATCAGATTCGACCTTTTTACCGGCCGCACCGCCCAAACGTTTTTCAATACCCGACAAAATCGCATCCACGAACAGGTCACAGTACAACTGTGTTGCGCGTGCTGCGTCGTCATTACCTGGGACTGGATAGTCAACCATTTCTGGATTTGCGTTTGTATCACAAATCGCGATTGTTGGGATATCCAAATTCTTGGCTTCACGAACTGCGTTCATTTCACGTGGCACATCAATAACGACCATTGCCTGTGGCGTGCCGTGCATATCCAAAATACCGCCGAAAATATCGCGCAATTTTTCAACTTCTTTGGTCATAACGCCGACTTCCTTTTTGGTCAAACCCAATTTGTCAGCATTTGCGATATCCGCTTCCATTTTCTTCAGACGACGAATTGACTGTGAAACTGTTGTCCAGTTTGTCAACATACCACCCAACCAGCGGTTGTTCACATAGTACTGACCACAACGTTCCGCGGCATCCTTTACAATATCTTTTGCCTGATGCTTGGTCGCCACGAACAGAACCTTGCCACCTGCGGCCGCGATTGCTTCCAATGCAACCAACGAACGATGCAACAAAGGTGCAGTCTTGTTCAAGTTAATGATATGAATTTTATCTTTTACGCCATAAACATATGGTGTCATCAATGGATTCCAGCGACGTGTATGGTGACCAAAATGAACACCTGCTTCCATCAACTGTTTCATTGTAAATGTTGGCAATGCCATGATTTTTATCCTTTTTTGTGTTGTTATCCTCGCCGTCTGTGGAAACCCAAACCATTGATTTGGACACAAATTTAACAGAACGGCTGTGTTCTTCGCACCAAGTGCGTGCCCCGATAATAACCAAAACCGATTAAAAAATCAAGTAAAAATATAAAAAAATCCACAATATCCCGCCACCTAAAAAAAGCCGATTTACAATTGACAAACAAAACCTTTGTACTATATTAGTAGTGTGTGGGTTGTCCACGCAGGAACAAAAAGGAAAGAAATGACGATGTACAGAAACATTTTGATTGCTTTCTTGTCTGGCGCGCTTTGTTGCGCCCCTGCCTTGGCAAACAATTGCGACAACCCAATGTATCGTCGCTATAACCCAGACAAATGCGCCCCCGAAGCACCAGAACGCGGTTTTTCATTTGCCACAACAGCCACAATTGCGTCCGGCACAGCGGCCTTAATCGGCGGTGCAATTGCCCTGTTCGGCACGAATTCATCATCTGACAACAGCGATTCACACGACAACGCACCACGCATCACCCTGCCAACATATACAATGGTTGGCGGCGACGTAGATTCTGTCCACCTGTCGTCTATTTTTAACACGGCCAACTATACCTACAACGCCAATCAATATAACGACATACGCGTCGCATATTCACTGGCCCGCGGATACACCGGCAAAAATTCATATGTTGCCGTATTTGATTCCAATGAAAAAACATCACACGGCGCAAATGTCGCGGCCCTGGCGGGTGGAACAATCGCCCCCGACGCAGACGTAAATATTTACACTGTTGCGCGTTCGCAATATGACTTTGACTCATTTTATAAAATCGGCAACACAATCCGCACTGCGACCGCAGACGGCGCAAACATTTACAATTTCAGTTGGTCTGCCGACACATTTGCCCCCCAGGTTCGTTCACGTTATCACCTGGAACAAATGACCGATAAAAACTTCATTGGGTCACTGACGCATGCGGCAAAAAACAACGATGCTATTTTCGTATGGGCGGCGGGCAACGACGGCAATTCCCAGTCCAGCGCGCTGTCCGCAATGCCATTACATGTACCCGAATTAAACGGCCATTTTGTAAATGTCGTCGCCTGGGACAGTGCGACCGGCGAACTGGCATATTACAGCAACCAATGCGGCATTACTAAAAACTATTGTATCACCGCCCCCGGCAGCGACATTAACGCCCCCGCCACCAACGAAGTCATCAACGGCACCAGTTTTGCCGCCCCAATCGTATCCGCCGCCATCGCCGTCATCCGCGAAGCGTTTCCATACATGAAATCCAGTCAAATCACCGCACTGTTATTTGAAACCGCGCGCGATATTGGCGATGTTGGGGTTGATAATATCTATGGACACGGTATGTTGGACCTGGAACGCGCAACACGCCCCGTTGGTGCCGAACTGGTACCACTGTCAAATGGCACAACGGTCGCCCTGCGCACAGCACACATGCCTGGTGATATCGCACAAAACATCAAATCAGAAAACATCAAATTCGCCTTTGTTGACAGTTATGGTCGCGCCTTTGACGCGAATCTGAACGATAATATCGGCATAAAAAATCGCGGTATCGGGTTCGAACGCCTGCGCGAAAACAACACAACCAAAATGAATTTTGGCAACATTGAATTCGGCTTTAAATCATCAGAACTGTTAATGGGCGACGGATTTTTATCCACAGATTCCCAAAACACCATCACATTTATTGGATTAAATAACAACATCCAACTGGGTCGCACAACACTGTTTGGCCACACAACCATTGGAACAATGTCACCAACCGCATCCCCAGAATCTATGATTAACGGATTCTCGGACATCATAACAGGTTCCGTCACAATCGGCATCAGACACAACGACTTTACGTTTTCCATTGGCACACCCGACACAATTATTGGCGGCAACATGTACCTGCGCACACCGACCGGCCGTCGCATTGATGGGGAATACACATTTACAAACCACACAATCGACATGGCCACCCGTCCATCAATTGAAACATCAATTTCATATAAATTCATGACCGCCGGATTTGTTGATAATCCGTTTGGCACAGACGAAGTCTATGTAATTGCCAAAACAAAATTACAGTTTTAACACTGGTGTTTTTGATTGTCCGTCTGCTTCATCAGCCCCCAGTTCATATTTTTCAATAAACCGGTTCAGCGTATCGCGATGAACACGCAATCTGTGCGCGATTTCATATTTAGTGCGCCCGTCTGCCAATTTTTGGGCAATATACTTTTCACGCCCAGACAGTTTGCGTGCATTTGAACTGCCACGGGGTCGCCCTATACGCTTTCCTTCGGCCTTGACGCGCGCCAATGCTTCTTTGGTTCGTTGCGAAATCAGATTTCGTTCAATTTCCGCGGACAACCCAAAAGCGAACGCCAAAACTTTCGAAGTAATATCAGACCCCAGCCTGTAATTATCCTTGATTGTCCATATTTTTGCCCCAACATCCATACAATGGTGTAAAATACTCATCACCTGTAATAAATTTCGCCCCAATCGCGACAATTCAGACGCAATAATCAGGTCATCTTTTTGAATACGGCGCAACAGACGCCCTAACTTACGCTTGCTTAAATCCTTGGTTGATGAAATTGTTTCTTCTATCCAGCAATCTATGACCAAATCTTGCTTTTCGCAAAACCGCTTGATTTCAAAGCGTTGATTTTCTGTTGTTTGATGGTCTGTCGACACACGTATATAGCCATAAATCATTTTGTATCTCCTTGTTTTTATCTGGCATACACATGTATTTTTGAACTTCTTTTCCTATATAAAAAACACTTGCTTTTTAGGGCTATAATTGCTCAAATCGAATATATGAATAAAAACTAAAAGGAAAGCGACATGGCAGGAAGCATAAATAAAGTAATACTTGTTGGAAACATCGGCCAAGAACCCCAGGTTCGCACCATGGGCAGCGGTCAAAAGGTGGTCAGTTTTTCCCTGGCGACATCTGATCGTTGGCGTGACCGCGCAACCGGCGAACAAAAGGAACAAACCGAATGGCATCGCGTTGTAATCTTTAACCCAAATTTGGTCGAGGTTGCCGAACGCATGTTACAGAAAGGCACAAAATTATATCTTGAGGGTTCCCTGCGCACACGCAAATGGCAAAACCAATCCGGCGCAGACGTTTATACAACCGAAGTTGTCTTGAACCCATTTGGTGGCCAGATGGTTATTTTAAGTGGCGCGAAATCAATGGACGGCGCGGGTTCTGAATACGCGGCATCCGCCACCCCGGCATCTGCCCCACGCGAAGAAATTTCCGTCGCAGATATCGGCGACGATATTCCATTTTAAACCCCAAGAAAAAAGTCAATAAAAAAACCCGCAGTCGCGGGTTTTTATTATCTACATATCCCAATCATGATACCAACCCTCAAACTGCTTTCTACGCAATTCCTGTAATCTGGCATATGTGTCACGGGCATTTACCAGGTTCCACGCCCCCAACGCAGTACTAAACGCACCAGCCAAAGCACACATCGCCGTCACATCCCAGTTTTTCTGACACGCGTTAACAACCGCCACCGCTAATGCGCCCACCCCCATCACAACACCCACAGTACCAACAAATCGCGATACCTCGGCATTGTTTTCTATATTTTCTAAATCAGTTTTACTATTAAATTTTTGCTTGCCCGACATTGGAATCATCTTTGCTTTTGATTTTGGTCGATACTTTTTTTCGTCTGATATAACTGATACGCTGTCCGTCCCGAATACGCCGCGCACAACAAATATATCAGCACGGCCGCCGCGGTATCACCATCGTACCCACCCTTTGCCAGGTTTGCCCCATTATGAATCGCGCCCCCAACAAACATACCATTTAACGCAATCAGCATCGCCATAACGATATGATAAAATGCATCCCCACTTTGTGGGCGATTATGTTTTCTAAATTGATTAAAATCGTACTTGTTCATAACCAACACTCTATCCGCAAAACCTATTTTTGTCAACAAAAAAGTATTTTATTTTCTGCGCATTTCCTGCTATTGTTTCAATCATGAGTACGCAAACACCTGACTTTTCACTGGAAATCGCATGTGGTGCCAAATTGGTTGCCGGCGTGGACGAAGCGGGCCGTGGTCCCCTGTGTGGTCCCGTTGTTGCGGCGGCGGTGATATTTCCGCGCCACGACATTGAAATCCCGGTAATAATCCGCGATTCCAAACAAATGACGCCCGCACAACGCGCACGCGCATATGATTGGATAACCCAGAACACAATCTGGGCGGTTGCCGAATGCACTCCCGCCGAAATCGACGAACTAAATATATTATGGGCATCTATGACCGCCATGAAACGTGCTGTGGACAAACTGACTTCAGCCCCCAACCATTGCTTAATTGACGGGAACAGGTTGCCGCACGATTTAATCGGAACCGCCGTCGTTCGTGGCGATGCAAAATCAATTTCAATCGCCGCCGCATCCATTTTGGCCAAGGAAACACGCGACCGCATAATGAACAACCTATCCGCCCAGTTTCCCCAATACGGATGGGATAAAAACGCGGGCTATCCCACAAAATCACATTTGCGCGCCATCGACCAATATGGTATAAACGAACATTATCGAAAAAGTTTTGGCCCTATTAAGGAAAGGATAAAAAATGAAACTTCGCACAATTGAAAATCTGGATTTACGCGGAAAATATGTATTACTGCGCGACGACTTTAACGTACAAATCGTTGACGGCATAATTACCGAACCGTTCAGAATTGACGAAAGTATGCCAACCATCAACGCCCTGCGTATGGCCGGCGCACGCATCGCGATTGTTGCCCACCGCGGTCGCCCACGGGGGACGCGCAATATGGAATACACCCTGAAACCAATCGCAGATTATATGGGCATTAAATTAATCCCTGATTGCTTGGATAAATCATTTATGACCGAAATGCGCGACGGCGACGTGGTATTACTGGAAAATGTGCGTTTCTATGCGGGCGAAGAATCCAACGACCCTGCGTTTTCTGCCGACTTGGCACGCGGATTTGATATATTTGTAAATGATGCATTTGCGGTATCCCACCGTGCCCATGCCAGCACCGTTGGCGTGGCGGAAATCCTGCCATCATATGCTGGGAAATTGCTGGCGTCTGAAATTGAACACCTGACCGCCGTCATGGAAAACCCATCGCGCCCATTACTGTCAATTGTCGCCGGCAGCAAGGTTTCCACCAAAATCGGTGTATTAAAGGCCCTGGCCAAACTGTCCGACACATTGATTATCGGTGGCGCATTGGGCACAACATTTAACTATGCGACCGGCGCCCGTGTCGGCAACTCACTGTACGAAGCAGACCAACGTGACACCGCCCTGGAAATATTGGAATACGCAAAACAAAATAATTGTAATGTATTACTGCCATTGGACAAAGGGGTCGCCAAAACATTTGCCCGCGACGCCATCCGCACCAACAAAGACTTTACACAAATCGAAGATGACGACGTAATTATTGACGCCGGCATACAGACCACCGAACGCGATGTTGCCGCAATCCGCAATGCGAAAACAGTCATCTGGAACGGCACAGTGGGTATGGCGGAATGGGCACCGACATGGTCATACGGTTCGTTCGCATTGGCACGCGCGATTGCCGAACAAACCCGCGCCGGCAAATTAACCAGCATCGTCGGCGGTGGCGACACAGTCGCTGCCCTGTCCGCATGCGGGGTGAAAAACGACATCACCTATGTATCCACCGGCGGCGGCGCGTTCCTGGAATTTATCGAAGGGCGCACCCTGCCCGGCATCGCAATATTGGAATCCAAGTAAAAAACAACCGCCAAAACGGCGGTTTTTTATTTATATTTACTGACGGTTCTTTTTCTTGTACGCCAAAACATACGGCACAAATTTATCGGCATGTCTGTCACCTAACCACGCCCGCGGAATCAAGATTGAATTTCCCATACCCGCCGCCAGCTTTTCCACACTTTCACCGTTTTTAGCATTTACTAATTCGGTCAACTTAACAGACACAGCATCCATCGTCCCGGGTAAAACAAACGTAATTTCATCACCAATGCGCGTTTCATTACGCAGTTCGAACGTTATATTTTTGTCATCCACCGCTGTTATCACGCCCGCCGCGTGCCAGTCTGATGTGCTGCGCGTCGTTTCATAATTATGTGCATCTGAACGAACTGGCCCGTCAAAGAACGCCGTCGTGTACCCACGCGATTCCAGGCGGTTCAAACTTTCCATAAACGGCGCGGGGTCAAAATTATCTGGATTGGCCGCATATGCATCCAACGCGCAGCGATACGCATGAACCACCGACCCCACATAGTATTCCGACCGATTGCGCCCTTCGATTTTCAGGCTATCCGGCCCCGCCGCCACAACATCCGCCAACCGCGGCATCAGACACAAATCCTTGGAATTCATAATATATGCGCCACGTTCGTCTTCATCAATTGGCATTTCGACGCCCGTTTCCACTTCGCGCAATATCACATCATACTTCCACCGGCACAGTTGCGCACAGGCCCCACGATTTGCCGGTCGCCCCGTTATAAAGTTCGACAGCAAACACCGCCCTGAATACGACATACACATCGCCCCGTGGACAAAAATCTCCAACCCAACATCCGGACATTCTGCGCGAATATTTTTAAATTCAGCATGTGACACTTCGCGCGCCAACACACATAACTTGGCACCCGCATTCTGCCAGAACTTCACAGTTTTTGCCGAACAAATATTCGCTTGGGTTGAAATGTGTATCGGCATATCTGGGAAATTTTCACGCACCCACATAACGATACCTGGGTCAGACACAATCAGCGCATCCGGCCCCAAATACCGAATAATTTCCGCAACACGCGGCATATTGGCATATTCATGGTCATGCGCAAACAGGTTGAACGCCAAATAGACTTTTTTCCCTGCGGCATGCGCCAACTCGATACCCTGACGAACCCCTTCGACATCAATCTTTGCGCGCGCCCGCATTGAAAACCCGGGCAACCCAGCATAAATCGCATCTGCGCCATACAAAATGGCGGTTTTAAAGGCATCCAACGTCCCCGCTGGCGCCAACAATTCTGGTAGTTTTATATTTTTCATACCCCTATTCTGCCCCGAATAAAGATAAAAGCAAGGAAATCTTTTCTACACCCGCCTTCACGCTTCCTTATCCGACGCTTCGAACTTTACTGCCCGTTCTTTTCCATAGTACACTTCCAACGCACGCACATGCGCCGCCGCAATCAGTTCTATCCAAAAACGCAACGAAAAATACAGTCCCAACAATAAAATCGCCAACCCTATAAAAAAGAACGGCGTCATTTCAAGCCCACGCCACCCCATTTCAAATCCATATTCGGTAATCAGCACAGACCCCGCCACACCCGTTATTATTGTCAAAACCAAATACAGCCCCCACGAAATCGGCGCCGTCTTCCATGCTTTTTGTGTATTGTTTGTTTTAGTTGTTTTCATTTTTTCCCTCCATAAATTATGTATAATCCTGTAACAAATTCTACACCAAAACCACTCCGAAATCAAACAGTTACTACCTGCGACCACTGCCACCCAAATTTTATGATTTTTTTGCTTGCGTTACGCGCGCAGATATGTATAATTGTGTGGCAACGCCGGTTTAGCTCAGCTGGTAGAGCGGCTGATTTGTAATCAGTAGGTCGTTGGTTCAAGTCCGACAACCGGCACCAGTAATTTTTCTTAGAAATCCAGCACTTTTGTTGGATTTTTTTATTATTTTCAGACAATTTCAGTTTTTAGCCATTACAGACAAAAAAGCTGGTTTTCTAAGCTTTTTCCGCACAGCTTAACAACAACAAGAGTAAAACCACCAAAAAATTGTGATGCAAAGTGTGATGCGTTGTGATACAATTTATGGGAAATAAGGGAAAGACAATGAAAAAATTATTATTTTTATTACCGCTGATTTTATTAACCGCATGTGATAACACTAATATTCCCAAATGTTGGAATCAAGATAGCATCGAAGTTTTAAAGGATATCTTCTGGGAAAAAGATGGTGTAAAATGGCACATTAAAAATATAACTAAAACATTTGAAATTCCAGGGATGGTAGACTCCACAGGCAAATATCGTTATTGTCGTTTTGAAGGTACGTTGACAAATGGAAAAACAATTATCGGTGATTATAAGGTATATAAAACTATAAGTGAAAAAAAGGTTGGCACATATACTGTTGTTGAAATTGACTCGATCCAAGGCGAATAAAAAAAATCCCCGGATTATATTACGCATATTTTCAAAACATATACAACTTGCCCAGAAACTGTGATGCGATGTGTGATGCAGGCTGACAAATCAACCGTCTGAAACCATTGGAAATCTGGGGCTTTGGACTCGCCTTGGCATCCCAACAAGGGCTACCCGTTTCAAAACGCACCATTTGGTGCGTTTTTGTCCTTTGCCCCGCGGTTCTATAATTCCTTAATCGGCTTGGCGATGTGTACAAAGTGCTTTCTGTTGTCTTCGTATGTTTTTTTGATTTGATTATTGATATAAATCTGACGAATATCGCCATATATCGGCAACAGATTCAGCACTGTATTTTTTATATTATGACGCAGCAGACGCGGCCATACCATATCCACCAGTTCCGCCCGAATTTGCCCCATGGACTTATACCCACCATTGGCATCACGGTATGGGGTCATTATATCCCAATCGTACCAATTATGCCATTTTATCATACCATCTTCACGCAGCGACAATTCCATCAATGTATTTTCGCGTTGCAGACCACCACACTGTAATTGCGGATAGTAAATTTTATACCCAATACCATTTTGCCGGGCGCGCCCGATACGCATAGTGGGCCCTTCTTCGTGAATAACAATACGGGTATTGTTGGCATAGCACACCTGGAAATAAGGATTAAACCACGAACGGTTTTCAAATTTTAACTCTATCCCACGCGCCGAAAAAAATTCAGGGATTAAAACCCGCTCATTTGCCATTTTGGCATCCAACGCGCACGACATTAGCCGAATTTTAGTATTATCAAATTCCCCATCCGACGCAACCGCAACGACGACATCACGCACACAGTCAATACTTTGCGCACTGCGATACCGGTCCACCGACATATCTAATTTCAGCCCCCGATTTTGCCCCCGCAATTTCGACTGAATATATTTTATATCCCCCAGTATTTCATCCCGATGCGCCCCACGCACCCATCGCGCGTTTGTCTGAATAGTGTATTCATCTGACCTGGACAAATCCAATTTATCAAATATTTCACGCATATAGTGTGGCCAAATATCGTATATCAGCGACCATTCCCCACCTGTCATATAAATGCCTGTAAAATTCACACCCGACTGATTTACATAAAGCGCAATATCATCCACAGGAACCACATTTAACGGATTGTCTGGCCCCGAACACTCGAAACATCGCGCACAGTTTTCATTACATTTATTAGTCAGACGAAACCGCATATCCATTGGCGCATTTTCCCATTGCGCATAAAAACGCCGTTTCTGGAACGGATATACCAAGCGTTCACGAAAACGCTGGGCAAAACTTGGCTTTGCCCTGCTATCACTGTTGGAAACTAAAATCACATCATCTTTATCAGTCACAAAGACAAAGTTAACACAAACACTATTATTGTCAAGTTTTGTGTAACATAATGGTGTATTTTCTTGTTTATTATTGAAAATAATGTTCTATAATCGGATTGTTATATCATAACAGCCAAAGGAGAAAACCATGAAATTCAAATTATTAGCAATTGGCGCATGCGCCCTGGCATTGACGGCATGTGGCGCGGACGACACCCAAAACCCAGAATTGTTAAAGGGCGCAAATTTTATATCTGCCCAGCCTGGCGTTGACATTACATTGTCATTTGACCCGGTTGAAATGCGCGTCTATGGGGGTGTTGTAAATCGCTATAACGGCGGTTATACTGCGGACGGCAACAACATTAAATTCGAAGGTTTCGCATCCACTATGATGATGGGCGACGCAGAGGCCATGGAAACCGAACGTGAATACTTTGAATTCATGCCAAAGGTTGAAACATATGAATTGGGCGACGGCAAATTAACATTGATTGCATCCGACGGCAAAGAAATTATCTTTACCCAAATCGAAGACACCCCTGCCCCAGCGGCAGATTCCGAAACCGCATCGGAATAAAATCATTGATAAACACTTGACAACGGGGTCAAAGCCATGTATAATTCACCGGCGTTCGATATGAACACGGCAGTTTTGGCCCCATCGTCTAGAGGCCTAGGACACCGCCCTTTCAAGGCGAGAACACCGGTTCGAATCCGGTTGGGGCTGCCAAGAATCAAAAAACACCACATTTTGTGGTGTTTTTTAATTCTTTCTGGCTGCCCCACGGATGAAAACCGTAGGTTCGACACGATAGTTGGCAAGAACGAGTGAAACGAAGTTCGTGCCTTACGTGTGGTGAGCGCAGCGAACAATCCGGTTGGGGCCAATTAAGAAAATCTTAAAAAATCGACAGACGGAGATTTTTTTGATTTTCGTTATTGCCTGTGTTTGATTCTTGGCGACCTCTATTATTTATCAAGTGCCAACAGAAAACGCAGTTTTCGTGGGCAACGCCCACAGGCACGCATGGCGAATACGAGAATACACAATTAGAAAAATCTTATTCCGCTATCTTGTTCCCCTGGGCATCATATTCCAGATAGTTCCAACGCATATCTTCTGCCACAGTTGCGAAACAGCATTTTAAGCCCACTTCGCAATTTTCCACATACGCCTTGGACACGCATCCCTGACCGGGACCAAAACAGTATTCGCGGGCGAAATCCTCTGGATATCCCTGGGCAATTTTTGTCGCGATACATTCTTGTTCTATGTTGAACTCATCATAGCCCCACAAGAAAAATCCCCCCAGCAAATTCAACACCATCACAACCGTCATCGTCCAAACCACAATCAACGAAACCAACGCCACACCCCCGGGTTCTGTGCCCCCGGTTGCCCGCCGAACTGCGCCCGCCCGTCGAATACACGCGCCCGACACAAATATAACACCCGCCAACACACACATCCGTATTATATTCGCAAATCGCCAAACATGCGCACCACCCACCAACGCACCCAACAACATAAACAGCACAGCAAAAATTATCAAAACAACATACGGCGACCTAAAATCCCGCCAAACCAACCACGCCATCCCCAGCAACGGCAACAAAATAAATGGCGCATAAAACAGCAACATAAGCCCGGCCAACGCCCAACCGTCCGTGGCAACCCCATACCAACACACACCAACCATATTAACGATACACAACATCACCAACGCCACGGCCAGCACACGTTTTACCCAGCCATACCACCCCCACGATTTAATAACCGACAACATCCATCACCACCTTTGCTAGTTATTCATACAATGATATGCTATCATTTTATCGTGTATATTCAACATAAAAACCGCCCAAAATCGGGCCCCGCAAAATTGTAAATTTTGTGGGTGATAATCGGGCGGTGCTTTTTTATTTTGCGACAACAACCATTGCCGTTCGCAGGACGGCGTCACCAAACATATATCCGGTCTGCATTTCTTCGACAATCGTGCCGGACGCCACATCCCCAGATTCCACAACCTGAATCGCATTATGAAACATCGGGTTCAGCACCTGGCCCACAGATTCAATTTTTACAATCCCAATCTGGGCGAACGCAGATTCCAGCGCACGCGCCATCGATTGAATCCCCGCATCATCTGGGGCATGCTTTAACGCGGCATCCACCGCATCCATCACCGGCAGAATTTTTTCCGCCACACCCATCGAACGCACGCGCGCACGCGATTCCGCATCCAGTGCCGCCCGACGACGCGTATTTTCTAATTCCGCCGCCATCCGCAGGTATTTATCGTTCATATCCGCCAACTGGGCGGTTAACTGTTCAACCTCGGATTCCTGCGGTGTTGTATCAACGACCGGTGCATCATCAACGGACACTGCCTCTACCTGAACTTCCTTATCATCGTTATTCATGCCATCTTCCATTTTTGTTCATACTATATAATTATTTTACACTGGTTATTATAGGTATGAAATCGTCACTTTTCAAGGACGCGCCACCAACCAACACACCGTCAACATTTGGAATCGACATAATTTCTGCGGCATTCGCCCCCTTGACCGACGCACCATACAGAATCGGTGTCCCCGCCAGCCCCATTTCCGCCAAAGTATTGGCAATCAACGCGTGCGCCCCGGCAATTTCATCCGCAGTCGGCGTCAAACCCGCACCAATGGCCCAGCGCGGTTCATACGCGACAACAATCGGCGTACCGACATCTGACGGAATCGATTCACGCACCCCAGATTCAATTACTGCCATGGTTTTACCGGCCTGCTTTTCATCCATAGTTTCACCGACACAAATAATTGGAATCATCCCATTGGCCAGAACCTGGCTGGCCTTTTGCCGCACGGTCGAATTTGTATCCCCGTTATACTGGCGGCATTCACTGTGCCCAACAATCACATATTTTGCGCCTGCGTCCGCGACCATCTGGGCCGACACAGAACCAGTATATGCGCCGTGCGTATGTTGACTTACATCCTGGGCACCAATCGCCACACGCGCATTTCCCGCCCGCAACATAGTATATGGCACACACAGAATAACTGTATTTTCCGTATCGACATTTTCCAGGTCACGCAACATCGCATCCAACCCCGCACGCGACCCGTTCATTTTCCAATTCCCAGCAATAATTTTCATTTGAAATTCCCCTTTTTTTTAATTGCTTTTTATCACATCGTTTTGCTATGGTATCGCAAAAGGGGAACAAATGCTAGAATATTTAAGAAATGCATCAGAAAAACCAATTGCCAAGATTTTAATCAGTGTTTTGGCATTTTCTTTCGTTGGTTGGGGTGTTGCCGAATGGATTTTTGGCAATGTGACAAATGACAACACACTGGTACGCGTTGGCGACACCGAAATTTCCACCCAGGAATTTAATATGGAAAAATCGCGCGCCATGGCCCAGTTAAGCAAGGATGAACAACGCAAGGTCTATGCGGACACCGCGACCCAGAACGCATTTATGCGACAAATCCTGACAAAAATGGCAACCCAGCAGATGGCGGAAAACCGCGCAGACGACCTGGGCTTTGTGGTCAGCGACAAACGCATCGCCCACGAAATCCGTTCATTCCCAGAATTTCAGGTCAATGGCGAATTTTCCACACTGGCATTCGACAACATACTATATAATTCCGGCTATACCGAAGCGGGCTTTGCCGACGTTCTGCGTGGCAACGTTTTGCGTTCTATGGTTCTGGGCGCGGTCGGCGTGGCGGTACCACAACCTGAATTTTCCCTGCGCGCGACATACGATGCGCGCTATGGCACACGCGAAATCGAATACGCAACTGTCAAATATTCTGACTTTGATGTTGCCGCACCTTCGGACGAACAACTGGCCGAATACTATAAGCAGAATCCACAAACAGTCCCTGAAACCCGCAGTGTTTCATATGTAATTATACCAACTGAAATGACACTGCCCGACAAATACGACGCAGGCTATGCCATCGCCGTTAAATTCGAAGATGATATTATTGCCGGCGAAACGATGGTGGACGCGGCCAAGAAACACGGTGCGAAATATGTTGACCTGGGCACATTTGACCGCGACAATCGCCCTGTGGACAAAGTGTTGACAGATGATATGATTGCCAAAATCTTTGACATGGACGCCGAACTGGAAAGTGAAATGATTGAAACCAACGACGGTTTTGTATTCCTGCGTGTGAACAAAATCACGCCATCACACACGGCGGAATTTGAATCTGTTAAAAAATCATTGGTAAATGATTGGAAACGTGCCGAACAGAAAAAACAGGCCTATGTCCGTGCCAACGCGATTTTAACAGACTTCAAAACAAACGGCAAGTTGGCAAACGGTAAATCCGCAACTGTTTCGCGCGCATCTGGGGCACCAACCGATGTATTGGTTGCCGCATTCCGTGGTGACATTGATGAAAAATCAATCGTTTCATCACCTGATGCGTTCTATGTATTGAACATCAAAAAATCAATCGCCCCAACGGTTGATAAAAAACAAATGGCTGATTTGCGTGATGAAATGAAAACAATGTCAGAATCCGGCATTATGGACGACTATAATTCGTTTCTGATGCGCGAATACCCAACCGAAGTAAACGAAAAAATATTTAACCGTTTCTTCCAGAATTAAAAAACCGCCGTTTGGCGGTTTTTTTTTACACATTAAAATGTTGTATGAAAATCCACACGCGCCCCATCTGTATCGGCGGACACAACAACATTATACTTTGGGTCTGCGAACACCCACGCCGACAGAAAACCAATTGCCGCCCCGGCCAACACATCATGAACATAGTGCCATTTGGCCTGAACCCGCGAATAGCCAACAAATGTCGCCATTGTGTACGGTAAAATCGCCTGGTTTATACCATAACGCCGATGAATAAACGCGGCATGGGCAAACGCATTTGATGTATGTCCAGATGGGAAACTGTCATTTCCCCGCCCATTTGGTCGTGGTTCATCAATCTGCTCTTTTAATCTGTCTGTCACAGTTGACTTGATTAAATTCACCACCACCAATTGCTTTAACCCGTCCCAATCATAATCATACCATGTGTTCCAATCAGAATTATAAAACGTAGATGCCGCCGAATACATTGGCAAAACCTTAAAGGACAAAAAATCCCCAATATTTTCAATTGCACGACTGGCGCTTGCCGCCTGTACGCTGACCAACACCATCCCGCAAATGGCGCATACTTTTGTTATGTTTTTCATGACTAAATTCCTGTTGTTTTTATAAAAAAACACCCACAGTTTTGTAGGTGTCGGGAAGTTAGTCATTCAAACATAACGATGAATCCATTTGCCTTTACCCGTGGGCTTTTGTATAGCAAACAGCTTCCCGACAAATAATGTCGGGACAAATAGTTAGTAATTTCGTCATGTTCGGGTGACTAAACCCGTCCACTAACTGCGTCCTTGATGTCTGACATCATATCAGACATCCCACAGCATAAATAAAAAAATCACACAAAGCAAGATGAAAGGAATCACGCACATAAAAAAAATCCCCCCAGTCGGCCCCCGCACAAACAAATATTTGCGTGGATGGACACAGGGGGATTTTTAATTAAACTAAAATGTGTACTTTACACCAACGTCAAAGCCAACACTTCCCTGTAAATCCACATCATCATCGGCATTCAGTGAAATAAAGTTCAACATGGCGTGCCACCCCAAACCTTCGATTTTAGTTTCACCACCAAAACCAAATTTTAACGCAACCAACATACCATCATCTTCATAGTCTTCATAATACGAACCACTTACCAAACTTTCGTTCATCCAACCCAAACCCAATCCAATCGACGCAATAAAATCGGTTCTGTATTGAAAGTCACCCGACACACGAACATAATTGTCATAGGATATGTACCACGTTGAAAAATCCAATGTAGCATCAATCACATATTCATTATTATACCCGTCTGTCAAATGCCCCAAATCTGACATATAAACATAGTTTGCACTAACACCACCGTTATATATTTTATCACGTTCACCAAAACGCATACCACCCATCAGATGAAAGGTCAACGTTCCACTTTCATCATTGAAATAGTCCGCATCAATCGCATCATCTATCAAATCTGAAAACACGGGCGACGCATACCCCAAACCACCCCCAACGAACCACTTGACATCCGCCAATGCCGGCATCGTTAAAACAGACAACAATCCTGTCGTCAAAAAGATTTTTTTCATATTCACATCCCTTGGTTATAAATTAAAAACCACCTTTGAAAAACAATGGTGGTTGGAGTTTAGAAACAATTGAGTGAATTGCGTGCATTATTCAATGTATTCTGCACACTCCAACCACTTACCTGGTTGGAGATTTTTTACGTCATCCCTATGACGCACTCAATGGGTTTCTAAGCCCAACGTTGGTTTCCCAATGCCCACACATTATACAAAATATTTTTGATATATTCAATTACTTAGATAAATAAAAGTTTATCGAAGTAAGCGGGAAATAAAAAAATCCCCCGGGTGGGGGATTTTTTTATGTGCAATCAAAAATTATTTATCCAACGCTGCGTTGATTTGATCGGCTGGGATTGCGCCTGGGAACGCTTCTTCGCCAATAATCAAGAACGGTGTACCTGTGATTTCGAAACGATTTGCCAAATCACGAACGTTTGCCAATTCGATTTCAACAACTTCGCTGGACATATCTTCCTTCAACTGTTTTGCGTCCAAACCTGCTTCTTCTGCGAATTTCATCAGGTTCTTTTCAATCGCTGCGGCCAATTTCGCCTGGTCCTGAATATTTTCAGATGGACGATATTCTTTGGTCATAACGATATCCGCAAATTTTGCTGCCTTGGCTGCATCCTGCATCTTAGCGGCAATCATCGCACGCGCAGGGCCATCACTCATCACACCATGGATAGAGAAGTTTTTCATCACAACCTTGACATCGTCACGCGATTTCAACACGCGGTCCAGTTCGCCATGAACACGACGGCAATAACCACACGATGCCGCTGTCCAGACATAGATTGTCTTTTTCGCTTCTGGATTACCCAAGATTGGGGCATGTTCACTCATTTCAAACGCAGATTCACGAACAAATTTACGGATTGCTTTGTTCTTTTCAGCGTTCTGCTGTTCCTGCATACCTTCGACCATTTCCTGAATAATCGCAGGATTCACAGATGTCAAATAATACGGCACATACAAACGGCAAACCGCGCCCGCCATAATAATGATTGCCAATGCTTTGATTGCTTTTTTTGCCATACTTGATGCCTGCAACATGCCACACAACATGTACAAAGCGATACCAAGCGCCAGCACAACAATTGTCCAAGTCATGATTTTTCTCCTTATTTTGTTGAACAAATTTACAATAGCAAATTTTCATCAAATCGCAAGGAATAAATATAGCAATCTATATGTTTTTTATCATGCGCCGCATCTGTGGCACATCCACACCCTGTTGGGCACAAATATTTTCCAGAAAACGCAGGGTCGTCCCCAACCCCACCGGCAATTTATACAATTTATTTATATATGGCGCGGCGCACTTGTCACACACTGCCCGCCCGGTACGTGGCGATAAATAATTCAGATTATCCACCACACCGCACCCCGAACATTTCGACAAATCCAACGCATACCCCAAATCACGCAGTAAATTTATTTCCCACGTCAAATATGCACCATCATCCCCGCCACCCATTTTTTCCAACAATTCCAATGTTTCATCATACAGCATGGTGTATTCTTCGCGTTCCGGCAACAGCGCACATAAAATTTCAAACGCGGCATTCATACACATCAGCATATTTGGATTCAGCATTATTGCGGCCGACAAATTTTTTTCCGCATCCCAATGAAACATCCCCAACTGTGAATCCAGACGCGCATTCCACGACACACCCCCAACCTGGCCCAGCAATGGTCGATTTTTTTTCGCAACATTTGCGCCACGCATCATACCCACCAACACGCCAAAATCACGTGTGAACACCCGCGCAATTGCATCGCGTTCATTAAATGGGCGCAACCCAATCAAAATACCACTTGATTCCAACTTCATATCAATTCACATTATAACAAAAAACATCCCGATTGGGATGTTTTTATTATCTGGTGGCCCTGGTCGGACTCGAACCGACACTCCTTGCAGAACTTGATTTTGAGTCAAGCGCGTCTACCAATTCCGCCACGGGGCCATGACGCATTGAAAACCAACCCTAGGCGGCTTTCTTTGCTTCAACCTTTTTTACCAAGCGTGCGCTGCGGTTTGCCTTGTGAACAGGCTTTTTCGCAGGTGCTGCTGGTTTACCGTTCTTCTTTTCAATGGCTTTTTTAATTGCGGCCATTTCTTCGGTCAAACGTGATACAGGTTTCGCCATTACATACGCATCCAAACCGCCATGCTTGGTCAATGTACGCAGACCAGCGGTCGAAATACGCAACGAAAAATCGCGTCCCAAGATATCACTGTGGAACTTTAAAACTTGCAAATTCGGCAAGAAAGTACGTTTTGTACGACGATGCGAGTGGGAAACGTTCATCCCAACTTCTGTTTTCTTACCTGTAACTTTACATACACGTGGCATAATACTCTACCTTTTAATTTATAGCGAACCCAAATTTATAATAAAAATTCCGAAAAGTCAAGTAATGTTTTCATATTTTTATTCATTTACCCTGTGCCCTGCCCCCAACAGGTCTGAAATAACCTTGACTGGGGTAAATGTATTCAGCGGTGTTTCCACAAAAACAGTGTTCCATTTCGCCATCGCCCCGTTCCACAAACCGGGCCGTTCCATCGCGCGCAACGCACGCCCATTTTTAGACTTTTCCGATATAAACCCGGCGGTTGTATCAACATACTGGGTTAAATCAAATTTTTTTCCCTGATAATCACGCGGCATACAGACCAAATCAGTTGGGCTAAAAAATTCGCCATCTTTCAAAATACTAATATTTTCAGGTGCAATTTGTCCCGGTTCGGCAATCTGCAGGCTGTGTCCACCATCCGCACCCCGCACCCAGAACGGCCCACCACCTGGTTCGCCTGTATTTTTGATAATACCACACACACGCAACGGACGGTTCAGCACCGCGCGCAAATCCGCATCTGCCCCAACAACAATCCCCAGATTATCATTTATAAACGCAACAATTTCATCCGCATCTGCCGTTCCCGCATCCATCGCACGCAAGTATTCAAAAATTCGTTTCTGAATCTGCATCGCCAATCCCGCCAGACGTTTTTTATGCGCAATTGTATCACGACGCGCATCATCTGGGCACACATTATCTATGTTCTTAATAAATATTAAATCCCCATCAATATCATTCAGGTTTTCAATTAACGCCCCATGACCCGCCGGCCGGAACAGCAACGAACCATCATCATTTCTGAACGGTGTATTATCTAAATTAACAGCGATTGTATCGGTTGATGCCTTTTGTACAGACATTGAAATATTGTACTTTACCCCAAATTCCGATTCGTATGCCGGCAAAATCCGCCCCAGAACTGCGTCAAATCCCGCCATATGTTCCGGCGACACGGTAAAATGAATATTTACATTAGAATTTGATTCGGCATACTGCGCCCCTTCGACCAGGTGTTCTGCCAATGCCGTGCGATTCGTAGCCGCATATTTATGAAACTGTAATAATGCCTTTGGCATGGCGCCATAATTCAATCCGCGTTCTGTTATCAGACACTCAATAACATTATGATTTGTTGGATTTTCCGGCAAAACCCGCTTTAAATCATCCCAGAACGCAAACGATTCCAGATTATCCAGAACATTTTGTGTTGTTTTATTCATCACGCCCGACGACAAAAATTCGAACAAGTCCTTGAACATACGGGTTGCCGCGCCCGACGCCGGCACAAACTTTACAATCTTGTAATCATTGCGATTTTCATCGTAAAACCGTTCAAATTCATCCCCCAGCATGGCCTGCACCCCATCACCGATTACCGCCGGCCGCACAATATCAGAATATGGAAATCCCGTCACAAAATCCGCCAACTGCTGATGCACAACATCTATATTTAGTCCATGTTTTTGAATTTGCTGAATATCATCTGGGGTAAATTCGTACATATGTCCATCCTTTGTATATCCTAAGTCTAGAATAAATTTCGCCCCATCGCAAGGACGCATTTCGGCATTTGTTCCTGTGTCTTGAAAGACGACTTTATGGCACTATATATAGGGCAAACGAAAAAATTTCTTAAGGAGTCATAACAATGAACCCAGACGATTTACAAGAATCACCACAACAGGCGATTGAAAAATATACGACTGATTTTACAAAACTGGCATCCGACGGCAAACTGGACCCGGTCATTGGCCGCGACGAAGAAATTCGCCGTTCAATCCAGGTATTAAGCCGTCGCACAAAAAACAACCCCGTGTTAATCGGCAATCCCGGCGTTGGTAAAACCGCCATTGTCGAAGGTTTGGCGAATCGCATCATATCAGGCGACGTACCCGAAAACCTGTTAAACAAACAGTTATTGTCACTAGATATGGGTGCGCTGATGGCGGGCGCGTCGTTTCGCGGCCAATTCGAAGGCCGCCTGAAAGCAATTCTGAAAGCCATCAAAGACGCCGACGGCAAAATCATCCTGTTTATCGATGAATTACATACCCTGGTTGGCGCCGGCAAAGGCGAAGGTTCCATGGATGCAGCCAACCTGTTAAAACCAATGTTGGCACGTGGTGAATTACACTGCCTGGGGGCAACGACATTGGACGAATATCGCCAATATATTGAAAAAGACCCCGCCCTGGCACGCCGTTTTCAGCCTGTCTATGTGGACGAACCAACCGTTGATGACACGATTTCAATCCTGCGCGGCCTAAAAGAAAAATACGAAGGCCACCATGGCGTACGAATCGCCGACGCTGCATTGGTGTCTGCGGTCAA
The DNA here is from genome assembly GCA_045546195.1 of Candidatus Enterousia sp. Taxonomy (GTDB): domain Bacteria; phylum Pseudomonadota; class Alphaproteobacteria; order Rs-D84; family Rs-D84; genus Enterousia. Next base: position 49,595 of record JAZQCH010000008.1, on the reverse strand, counting down.
ATTATCGAATCGATATATTACCGACCGATTCCTGCCGGACAAGGCAATTGACCTGATTGACGAAGCGGCCGCCCGCGTCCGAATCGAGGTTGCCTCTAAACCAGACCGCCTGGACGAAGTTGACCGTCATTTAATGCAGTTAAAAATCGAGCAACAGGCATTAAAAAAGGAAAAAGACGAAGAATCAAAAAAACGTCTGAAAGAATTAGAAAACATTATCACCGGGGTCGAAGCAGAATCCAAAGAATTAACCGCCAAATGGCAATCTGAACAGAAAAAGATGCGCGCCCTGTCTGATGCGATGGCGGCACTTGATTCCGCCAAGGCCGAAGTTGCCACCGCCATGCGAAATGGCGACTATGAAAAGGCATCCGCCCTGCAGTACGGCAAGATACCCGAACTGGAAGAACAGATAAATCAGATGAACGCGAACGCACGCGAATACAAAACGGTTCTGCCGGAACATATTGCCGCCGTTGTCAGCAAATGGACCGGCGTCCCCGCCGACCGTTTAAATGCCGAAGAACAGTCAAAATTATTAAATATCGAAGATGAACTGCGCAAACGTGTCGTCGGCCAAGACCATGCCCTGGGGGTAATCGCCCGCGCCATCCGTCGCAGCCGCGCTGGCCTGTCCGACCCGCGTCGCCCAATGGGCAGTTTCATGTTCCTGGGGCCCACCGGCGTCGGCAAGACCGAGGTCGCAAAGTCCCTGGCGGAATATCTGTTCAACGACGACACAGCCATGACCCGAATTGACATGAGTGAATATATGGAACCACACTCGGTTTCCCGCCTGATTGGCAGTCCCCCGGGATATGTCGGCTATGAACAAGGCGGCGTTTTAACCGAAAGCGTTCGTCGTCGCCCATACCAGGTTTTACTGTTCGATGAAATTGAAAAGGCCAACCCAGATGTATTCAATGTATTCTTACAAATTCTGGATGACGGCCGCCTGACCGACGGCCAGGGTCACGTGGTGAACTTTACCAACACCATTATAATCATGACCAGCAACCTGCCCGATATGGACGCAGTAAAACACCATTTCCGTCCTGAATTCATCAACCGTATCGATGAAATTGTGTTCTTTAACCCACTGGGCAAAGATGTAATGGCGGGCATTGTCAAAATCCAACTGCGCGGTCTGGAAAAACGCCTGGCCGAACGGCATATTGAATTAAACATAACCGACAAGGCCATCAAATGGCTGGGCGACAACGGGTATGACGCCGTATTTGGTGCCCGCCCATTAAAGCGTCTGATTACATCTGCACTCGAAGATAAAATCGCAGACCTTATTCTGACTGGCTCCATCGGCGAAGGCAGCACCGTCTATATCGACGTAAAGGGCAAAGACCTGACCGTTGGTTAAACCAAAGGAATAATGGCATAGATATGGGTAGTGTTGTCCCCGTAGTGTACAAACGCTACCCCACCCCCACAAAAAAATGGGGAATAATGGCATAGATGCGCCGTTGTTGGCAAGCGTAGTGTACAAACGATACATGAGCGCGCCAACAAATAAAAAAGAAAAATAATGGGATAGATACGGTTAAACCCACAACCGTAGTGTACAAACGCTACCCCACCCCACAAAACAGTGGGGAATAATGGCATAGATATGGGTAGTGTTGTCCCCGTAGTGTACAGACGCTACATGAGGGGACAACACCGCCCATAGATATGTCATTATTTTATTTAGATTGATTTTTATTGTGAAATAGTTATCCTATTACTCTTGTAAAAGGATTTTTATGTCAGTACGGGCAAAACGCCTGATTAAGAAAGTAATCAGTTATTCGGGCATTTTCTTTTTTGTGTTGGCTGCCGGCATGTTGTGGTGGCAATTGCGTAATTACAGTCTGTCCGACATCGCACACGCAATATTAGATATTCCATTTACGAACCTGGCGATGGCATGCGTGGCATGTATGTTGGGGTATTTGGCACTGTCCCTGTATGATTATTTGGCGTTAAGCTATGTTGGCGGACGTGTTTCATGGTGGAAATGGATGCTGGCGGGGATGCTGGGGTTCGCAATCAGTAATAATGCCGGTCACGCCGTGGTCAGTGGTGGCGCGATTCGATACCGTCTGTACACCCGTTGGCGCATACGCGGCGGCGACATTGTCAAGATGCTGACAATATCCGGATTCACATATTTCCTGGGGGCATCTGCCATTGTGGTCATCAGTTATTTCTTGATACCGCACGAACTGTTTCAAAATTCGGTTGGGGCCAGCATCGGTATCAACGCCCTGTTCATATTTTGTTTGGTCACATTATTAGTGTATTTTGCGACAACAATATTCTTTCACAAAAAAAGCATAAAAATCGGACAGTTAAAATTCCAAATTCCATCAACTGGCATGGCATTTACCCAAACAATCCTGGGCATCACAGACAGTATTCTGGCCGGTCTGGTGCTTTATTTCTGTCTGACCCCGTTTGTAAAAATACCGTTCGTTGTGTTTATGGGCCTGTTTGCGATTGCCCAATCAACCGGCATTTTTAGCCAGGTTCCCGGTGGTATTGGCGTTTTTGAAACAGTATTTCTGGTCGCCCTGCCCGACACTGTGGACAAGGCCAATATTTTCGGTGCCTTGCTTGCCTATCGCATCATTTACTATGTTCTGCCACTGATTGGCATGGGCAGTTTGTTCTTTATCTATGAACGTTGGTTGCGTTCGCGTATGAAGCGTTGGCTGAATGAAGCCAAAGAAAAAATACCTGCGAAAATCAACCGCATAAAATCCGAAATACGAATCAGAAAATAAATACCTTGCGAACTATATAAGGGCATGTTAGAATAACCCCTGTGTATGAATATGGGGCTATAATAAGTGTTTGTATTATCACTATTTTCAACAATTCGCATGGCGCTGATGGTTATCGTGGCGCAATCTCTTGGCATGGGCTTGGACGCCCCACGGGGACGGATTGTTGCCATTACATACAACGCCAAAACAAAAGGATTACAAAATGTCAAAAAAAATATATGTGGATGCAGTCCACCCGGAAGAAACACGTGTCGTAGTTGTCGATCCATCTACTAACCGCGTATCAGACTTTGACGTTGAAACCACAACAAAACCCCAGATTAAGGGCAACATCTATCTGGCCAAGGTTATTCGCGTTGAACCATCGCTTCAGGCTGCGTTCGTTGATTATGGAACCGGCAAAAATGGATTTTTGCCATTTTCTGAAATTCACCCTGATTATTACCAGGTAACCGCCGAACAGAAAAAGAAATTACTGGAACTGGCGCACGCCAACATTGTTGACGATGACGACGATCCAAACGACGAAGAAGACGAAGTCGCCGAATACGACGACCACAGCGCCGGCGAAGACAACAAAGAATTTGCCAAACGCGCCCGTGAATTCAAAATCCAGGACGTTATCAAACCAAAACAAATTTTATTGGTCCAGGGCGTCAAAGAAGAACGCGGCCAAAAGGGCGCATCAATGACAACATACCTGTCATTGGCGGGTCGATTTGCGGTCTTGATGCCAAATTCACGCAAACGCAACAGTTATGGTATTTCTAAAAAGATTTCTGACAAATCCGAACGCACCAGATTACGCGAAGTCCTGCACGGCTTAAAGATACCAAAGGGGATGACGGTCGTCCTGCGCACTGCCGCAATGGGGGCTGCGCCGGCTGATATTGCCGCCGACTATGACTATCTGGTAAATTTATGGAACGAAATCCGCAAAACAACGCTGGAATCGGTTGCACCGGTCACAATTCACACCGAAGATTCCCTGTTGCGCCGTGTCGTTCGCGACTTTTTAAGTGACAAAGAAGATGTTCTGATTATCCAAGGCGAAGAAGCATTTGATGCCGCTAAACAGCATTTCATCCAAATGTATGGTCGCGCACCACGCAAACAGTTGGTACACTACAAAGATGCCGGCGTTCCATTGATGGTCAAGGCCGGTGTTGAAAAACAACTAGAAGGTCTGCACGGTCCATACGTCCAACTGCCATCGGGCGGTTCATTGGTCATCAACCAAACCGAAGCCATGGTGACAATCGACGTTAATTCATCCCGCGCGATTAAAGAAAAAGACATTGAACAAACCGCGCTGAACACTAATCTGGAAGCGGCCGAAGAAATCGCATTACAATTACGTCTGCGCGACCTGGCGGGCATTGTTGCGATTGACTTTATCGACATGGAAGAAGAAAAGAACAACCGCAAACTGGAATTGAAAATGCGCGAAGTAATGAAACGCGACCGCGCCCGCACCCAGGTTGCCAAAATCAACAACTTTGGTGTATTGATGTTATCGCGTCAACGCCTGCGCAGCAGTTTTATGGAATCATCATACGTCGCATGCCCACACTGTATGGGCGCGGGTGTTGTTCCATCGATTCAGACGGCGGCGATTATTTTGTTCCGCCACCTCCAGGAAAAATTACTGGCCAAGGCGGCCCAGAAAATCATCATGACTGTTCCAACCGACGTCGCGGTATATCTGCTGAATCACAAGCGCGCCGAATTGGCCGAAATGGAATCAAAATTCGAAACCGAAATTGTGATTGTCGGCGATGACAGCCTGATGAACATTGACCAATATTCGATTCAGCGTGTTGCACCTGAACAGAATAAAACCGAAGATTTGCTGGGGGCATACGCACCATCTACGGATGCCAAGCGCAAAAATGCCCAACACGTTGACGCAAAAAAGACCACGGTCAATGCCCAACGTCGCAAACGCAAAAAGCAACCACAAAAGAAAACTTTCTGGCAAAAATTGGTCAGTTAACAAAAACCGCCCATTTGGGCGGTTTAATTTTTATGGTCGCCGTAGACAGGATTGTAATTCCCACCACTTTCGTGGCGGGCCCCTTTCGCCCTACGGGCTCGAACCTGACATTGTTAAAACAATGTAATGTCCAAACCGACATACCCACTGATAAAAATTAAAATCGGCACACGGCCGATTTAAATTTTTATGGTCGGGGTGACAGGATTCGAACCTGCGACCCCTTGCACCCCATGCAAGTACTCTACCAGGCTGAGCTACACCCCGAACAACGAACCGATATTAAATCACATACGCAAAAATTACAAATACTTTTTTTGGGAAAACACGCGTATTGTGATATTTCCCACCACACGATATTATTTTCATGTCCGGACAAAATCAAAAATAACACTAACCAAAGGATAGAAAATGTCAAAATCTGAAAATAAATCTGGCAAATGCAAGCACTGTTCTGGCACCCACGACGGTGGCTGTAACAAAAAACCAGAAATGGATAAAAAGAACTGTGATAAATAAACCCACTATCCCCACCCAGACAAAAAACTGAGTGGGGACAAATTATAAATCCGCCACACCCCATAATTTATTTTATATTGCAAAAATATTCGAAAAATCATAAAATAAGATATAAAGATATATAAATGCGCTTACGGGGGACAAGATGCAAAAATTTATCATCGCGATTTCAGTTATTTTATGTACAAACGCTGCGTTTGCCGAACCCAAGAACGGGTTTGACACAAACAATAAATGCTATCTGGAAACAGACGGCACGGACAGTGCCTGGTTCTGTGGTTCCCAGGAAAAAAAATGTAAACAAAAAATGCGCAAACGCCATAATATCCATTGGCTATACCATGGCCAATCGTTCACATATGGCTCGGTCAAGGCATGGTGTTGTAACGGCACCACATCCAAACAGGGCAATTTTGTAGAGGCAAAAAATTGGACAACATCCGAAACCATCACTGTTGACCTGTCAAACGGCACATGTACATATCAACGGGTCACAGACGCCTGTGGCAATGTTGTATCCGACAAACCATGTACCGAACCAACCAACTGTAACGGCAATTTGATTAAACGCAACGGCACCTGTACCGAACCATGCGGCGCAAATGACGGCAATATTGGCTATGAAAGTGCCACATCCAATAACTGTGTTGAATGTCCAACCACATCAACCCAGGGCATTGATTCAAATGGCATTTGTACAAAATGTAACACCGCGACCCAGGTTTGGGACACATCAACAAAAAAATGTGTCACCCGCGAAGAACACGCAAAAAAATTCCACCAAATCCCAGCCGCCGTTTTGAAACAGTGCTGGCAGTGTCCGAACAACGAAGTAATGAAAACCTGCGCGATAATCCTAAGTCTGCCTACGGCCGACCAATCCAAACACGCAGATTACAGAAACACAATGACCGAATGTATGATTCCAACAACATCATCGGGGGCGACATTATCACACACTCTTACCGTCACCCCATTGAAAAATTATGATATAATAAGCATCAAAAAATAAAAATCCCCCAACTGGGGGATTTTTAATCGGTCAACTTCTCGTATATCTTTAATGTTTCGGCGACCATCTTCTTGGCGGTATAATGCGAAACATATCGCGAATACGCCAACACAGACAATTTGTTGCGCAGACGTTTATTTTCAATAATGCTGCACATATGCGCGGCATATTCATCCGCATCAATCGAATAATCTGCCCCCATTTTTACATACAGCGCCGCATTACCAAACATTTCCGCCAACCCTTCGCAGTTTGTCGATATTATCGGCATATTGCGCGACATTGCCTCTATCCCGGCGATGGAACATGCCTCGGACGCGGATGCGAATAAACAGCAATCTGACATATCATAGTATTTTGCAACCTCGTTTTCGTCGTTTATCAGTCCCAACAAACGCACCGGCAAATCACGCGACAATTCTTCGGGCTTAATCTCGGGTCCATATCCCCCCAGGATTAGAACTTCGATATTATGCTTTTCTGCGACTTTTTTAAATGCTGGCAAAATCTTGACCAGTCCCTTGCGCTTTGCCCATCCATTTGGGAAAATAAATCTGAACACGTCATCACGCGGACGCGGGGTTATTTTAGGCGGTTCAATTCCGTTCAAAATCACGGTGTGCGGCCGCACACACTTAATTTCCCGCAGGTATTCAACCCCACGCGCAAACACAGAAATAACATGATCCATATTAAAGAACGGATTATTTTTCCGTCCCGGCTTTCCGTCCAAAATCCACTGTGGCGAAAAATGCAGTACCCCAACAATTTTACAATAAAACTGTGTACGAATCGCGTACGCCAAAGTCTCCATCCCAACACAGTTCACTTTCAGAATCAAATTCTGCATCTTGGCGATTTTCGCCCCCCACATCTGAATAATGATATTATTCAATACGGAATTATGCATACTGGTCGTCATATATACCGACAATTCCGTATCTGTTTCTGTGATATGTAATTCATTTTTATGCGTGCGATATAAAATGATGCGATATGTATGAACATAATCTGGCATATTACGCGACACAATATCGATATACCGCCCAATACCGGTCTGATAGTCTGCGTCACGCGTATCGATTTCGATAACATTAATCTGTTTCTTTGCCTTTTTCATAAACCCAATCTTTTTGTTATTCCGTGTACGGGCAATCCGCGGTGATTGTTTCCTGATATGTCCCCGTAGTATCTGTCAAAGATATAGTCGCCGTTCCCGCCGTGGCATAGCATGATTCAACACCAATACCCGTTCCGCCATTGATGCTGAAATTATGTCCACTGTCATAACCACTGACCGGCGCCGGACACGCACTACACGAATGCGCCGAACCATCAGCAATAAAATCATTCGGAGTGGCAACATCGCCATTAAACCAATATCCATTGTCGGCGCGACATCCCGTAATCACAACACCGCAATATGATTGCATACCGTACGAACTGGCCTGGCGTATTGTGGTGGCGCCCCAACACGCCTGGGCAATTAACATGGCGCCGGTGGCCTCGACCATAATACCGGAACCATCGCACCATCCGGTTGAATTATCTTCGCTGTTAAAGTACGCTTCAAACGCATCTGTACACGTTTGGGCATTACCCATATCACCACTGTCATAAACCAACAAAGAATACATTTGCCCACTACAATATCCACAATACGCATAATCTTCTAAACACGAAGAACTAGAAACACAACATGGTGCCGAACCAACACCTTCGCTGACATCACAACAAATATAAGGCTCGTCCGCAGCCATTTCATAAAATTCCACATTCCCCGATATATCACGATTATGCTCATACGTGTTGAACCCATACTCAACATAATATCCCGCCCATTCGGACGCAGTTGTACAATTCAGGTCCGGATTATACAACATTTCCAACCCCATACTTTGCGACCCCGACGACATCGCGTCACACATCCCCCAACTTTTCAACAGTGCCACGCAATCCGCGTCATAAATACGCGCATCATATGCATCCATAATATTGGCATCAATACAATACGCATACTGTGTACCAACACCAACACCATCATCATATGCACCGTATGTTGAACCAGAATCACAAACCGTTCCAACATATGTCACACAACCCGGGCATGCGGTCCCCATAATTCCTTCGGCGGCATCTGCGCGCGCGGACGCAAACAACGCAACAACCAACCCCATCATACGCACCCCCGCACGACGCGCCCATTGACCCACGTTGTACAAATCAATATTTTTGCTAAAAAACCGCATATTTGCTCTCCCTTTCTTCTATACGCGACGCACCCAAACGGTGGTTTGGATTCGGCACTTCTTTTGCTGAATTTTGTCGCATTTTGGGCGAAAAGTCAATCATATTTTGTGCCGAATCCAAACCACCGTTTTAATTAGGCACTGTTTTTTCGGCCACACGCCACAGAATCCGCGCCACTGCGCGTTTTTTTATTAAAAAAATCGGAATTTGGATATTTTATTCTTCTTTGAACAATCGTGCGGGGTCAACGGCCTTGTTCCCACGGCGCACTTCCAGATACATTTCTGGCTTGTCCGGGTTCATCCGTCCAATTGGTTCGCCCGCCAAAACTTCCTGTTCCAGCATCACATCAATATTCCCCAGGTTCGTCATAACGGTATTATACCCATTTTTATGCGACATAATCACGACTTTCCCAAACCCGCGGAAACTGTCGGCAAACTTTACAACCCCGTCCGCCGGTGCCATCACCAACGCATCACCGCGCGTACGCACCCGCCAACCATCTGATTTCAACCCCAACGCGGTTTTTTCACCAAATTTCACCACCACACGCCCCCTTACCGGCAGGTTTAATTTCCGTCTTGAAAAACTTGCGTCTGCTGACATCTGTGAACTGCCCACGCCGGCGGATAATTCTGAAATACTTTTTGCGCGTGCCGACAATTCGCGCAATTTTTTCTGTAATGCCGAATGTTGATTTTTCAACTTTTCATTTTGCGCACTGCGCGTTTTCAACAGTTTATCCAGTTCCTTTTTTTCACGCGCATATTTTTTTGCGGTTCTGTCTAATTTTTCTTTTTCGACCGCCCGTGCGTCACGAATTTGCCCCAGTTCCCGCACCTGTTTTTCCGCCCGTGCGATTTCACCGTCCAACTGTTGCGCCGTCCCCGACAGCACCGCCGACATCAGCACATATTCCCGCATATTTTCGGCATCAAAACTGGGGTGCGACGCGACGAACAGAATACTGGCAGCGGCATCTGATATCCGCGCCCGATTCGATTCCATTTCACGCGTAATTTTTTCGCGTTGCGCGTCCAGTTCTGCGATTTTTTTCGCCATTGCGCCACGTTGATCTTCCAGGTCGCTAACCTTGTCTGCGGCGCGCACCAAATCTTTTTTTGTTTTCGACAGTTCCTTGTTCGAAGTTTTAACCTGTTGTTCCAACTTCTTGTTTTGTTGTTCGGTTTGCTTAATCTGTGCGTTAATCTTGGACAGTTCGCTGGCGCCCAGCACCGGCCCAGCAAACATAAAAAACAAAGAAAATACCGCAACTACCTTCTTCATTACCGCACAATCACTTTCAAGAACACCTTCTTGCCCTTTTGTACCATGAATTCCGGTGCCACTGCCAAAACAGATTTCGGGTCGGTAAATTTCTTGCCATCGATTTGGATTCCGCCCTGCTCGACCGTGCGGCGCGCTTCGGACTTAGACGCAAACAGTCCCGTCGCACACAAGAAATCCAAAATCCCCATATCGCCCGCCATATCAATTTCAACACTTGGGACATTCGCCGAATTTGCCCCACCACCGAACAACGCATCGGCGGCTTCTTGGGCGGCAACGGCGGCGTCATGTCCGTGTGCGATTTCGGTTGCGGCAAATGCCAGCACCTTTTTCGCGGCATTTAATTCTGCCCCACGCAACGCGGCCAGGCGTGCAATTTCGTCCAACGGAATTTCTGTAAATATTTTCAAGAACTTTTCCACCAAATCATCCGACACATTACGGAAATATTGATAGTACTCATATGGCGATGTTTTATCTTCGTTCACCCAAACCGCATTACCGGCCGATTTTCCAATTTTATTTCCATTGGCATCTGTAATCAGCGATGTCGACAAAACAAAAGCCTCTTTGCCTAACTTCTTGCGTATCAGTTCAATCCCCATAATCGCATTACCCCACTGGTCCGCCCCACAGGTCTGTAATATACAATTATGTTCACGATACAGCGTCAGGAAATCCACCGCCTGGAACGTCATATAGTTAAATTCCAAGAACGTCATACCGTTATCCAATCGACGTTTTACCGAATCCATCGACAACATACGCGGCACTGTGAAATCCGTCCCAAAATCGCGCAGGAAATCCATATGGCTGTAATTCTTCATCCAATCATAGTTATCAACCATAATTGCGTCGGACGCGCCATCACCAAACTTGAAAAACTTAGAAAACGATTTTTTCAATCCTGCGACATTTTTCGCCAACACTTCTTCGGTCATCATTGGTCGGCCACTGTCACGTCCCGACGGGTCACCGATACGTCCCGTTGCCCCACCGACCAGTGTAATTGGCTTGTGCCCATATTTCTGTAACCAACGCATCATCATCACCGGCACCAGATGCCCAACATGTAACGAATCAGCGGTTGGGTCAGACCCCAAATACGCCGTAATTTTTCCCGCATTCAACGCATCATTCAACCCATCCATATTAGATGTCTGATTGATAAATCCACGCGCCTGTAATTCAGCCAATAATTCGTTCTGCATAATTTTTATTCCTTTATAAACACGATAATATCACGCATTTGCGCGCCACGCAACCCAACCACCTAAAAAAACTTAGATAAAAAAATCCCCGCCGGGTGGCGGGGGATTTTTATGCGGCCTTTTTGGATTCCTTCATAATTTCCACAGGTTGCTTTTTTCCATCAACAACATCCGCATCAATTACGATTTCCGCCAAATCTTCCTTGTCCGGCGCGTCAAACATCGGTTGCATCAACACGCGTTCCAGAATACTGCGCAAACCACGCGCCCCGGTTTTGCGCGCCACCGCCATTTTCGCAATCGCACGCAGACCGTCATCTGTGATATTCAACTTAACCCCGTCCATCCCCAGCATCGCTGTGAACTGCTTTACAACCGCATTTTTTGGTTCGGTCAAAATCTTGACCAACGCGTCTTCGTCCAGTTCCTGTAACGTTGTAATAACCGGCAAACGCCCAATCAGTTCTGGAATAATTCCAAACTTTACTAAATCTTCGGGTTCGACATCTTTTAGGAAACTTTTATTCTTGCGTTCTTCGTCAGATTCAATATTTGCGCCAAATCCAATTCCACGACGCGCCGATGTGCGATTACCAATAATCTTGTTCAGGCCATCGAACGCCCCGCCACAGATGAACAAAATTTTGCTGGTATCCAATTGAACCGTCGCTTCGCCTGGATGTTTGCGCCCTGCGCCACCGGCGGGCACATTGGCGACGGTACCTTCTATCAGTTTCAACAACGCCTGCTGAACACCTTCGCCGGAAACATCGCGTGTCAGCGATGGATTTTCTGATTTTCTGGAAATCTTGTCAATTTCGTCGATATAAATGATACCGCGCCCCGCACGTTCCACATCGAAATTCGCATTCTGTAACAAACGCGTCAATACACTTTCCACATCGTCACCGACATAGCCTGCCTCGGTCAAAGTGGTCGCATCCGCAATTGCGAACGGCACATCCAACACGCGCGCCAATGTTTGGGCAAACAGTGTTTTCCCCGTCCCCGTGGACCCAATCAGCAATACATTTGATTTCTGAATTTCCACATCCGATGTTGTTGCCACCGAATGACGCTTATAATGATTATACACCGCCACCGCCAGCGTACGCTTGGCCGTATCCTGGCCAATGATATATTCGTTCAAGAAATTATAAATCTGGGATGGGGTTGGCAGTTTCTTGACATCCTGACTGACTGCGCGACGATTATCATCTGCCATAATATCATTACACAGATTGATACATTCATCACAGATACAGACATTACGTCCACTGACTAACTTTTTTACTTCATAAACCGCCTTGCCACAGAAACTGCAGAACTGCTGATTATTTTCTGTTTTTGGTGTTTTATCATCACTCATATCTGCTTCCCCATACAAACTATGAATTATTTACGTTCCAATATACCGTCAATCAGACCGAAATCTTTGGCCTCGCCCGGGCACATCCAGTTATCACGTTCCATCGCATCAAACAGTTCTTTTTCTTTTTTACCTGTAAATTCAGACATCTGTTTGATTAACGTTTTCTTGTTTTTCTGATATTGATTCATTCTGATTTCCATATCGGTAATCTGGCCCTGTGCGCCCGCCAACGGCTGATGAATCATAATCTGGGTATTTGGCAATACAAAGCGTTTGCCCTTTTCACCGGCGGCCAACAAAACCGACCCCATCGACGCAACCAATCCCATACCGATTGTTGAAACTGGTGCCTTGATATATTGCATCGTATCCATAATCGCCCAACCCGCCGACACATCACCACCCGGCGAATTGATATACATTGAAATTTCTGCATTTGGATTTTCAGATTCCAGAAACAACAACTGTGCCACAATACTGTTTGCCATTGTTGGCTCTATTTCCCCATTTACCATAACAATACGATCGCGCAACAGACGTGAATAGATATCAAACGAACGTTCCCCACGTGGCGATTCTTCTATAACCATTGGTATCAGTGCCATAATACAAATCCTTTTACTATCTGTGAAATTATACCATACAAAAACCCGATTCGCGAATTTATGATATATATAGCCCCTTTTTTGTAATATACAAGTCCACAAATAACAAGGTGCCGACCCCAAAAATGGCATCGGCACCAAATTTATCCCCCCCCGGCATCCTAATTTTGCCACCGGCAATAGTCCGTGTATTGAAATTCACCTGAATCATCGGCAAATGTTCCGCGCGACAACCCGCAATGCGTTATTTCCGCCCCCATAAAATACCCATATTCCGAATCCTGTTCCAACCCTGCCCCAGTAACCGCGCCACATCGTTGAATTCCATCTTTGTCCACAACACACGGACACCGGTTACAGTTACATCTATCGCTTCCCTGGGGTTGGGCGGTGGTTATCGTGTAATAAGCCGACGGGCACGAACACTGATACTGTGTATCCCCAGTCCGCGTACAGTTATAGTTTTTCGCACTGGCCATATACAGCCCCGACAAATTATGCGACGTATCCTGGCACCGCGTTGACCAATCAACCTGACCACAGGCATATTCTGGCCGTTCACGAATAACGCCAAAATCCACCCCATCATTTCCCCAATCCGACCAGGTTGTACGACACGCACACAACTGTTCTGGCGTTTGCATTGGGTCTTGGGTATCTGCGCAGACATAATCCGCCCACCTGGACGACAACATATCGCTTGTGGTACCACAATACGGCGTTTCACCCGCACTGTTCGTCACCAAATACACGTCTTCACTTACAGCCCCCAGATAACAATTCCCACGAATTTCATTTTCTGTGCCATACACCTCCATACAAACCGCCTGACTGGACACAGCCTGGCTTATCGACGAATCACGTTCACAGTCACACCGATACATAATATAACGATCTGTGTCATTATAACAATACTGCCCCGGATACCATAAATCCGTGGGCATGACAATATCTTCTTCCACTGCTGCGTCATCACGGATTGTACAATCGACAATATTCGACGCCAAACTTGCGGTATAAATATCCCCCATATGGTCACATATCGCCGTAAAGAACATCGAATTGTAATTACCCAAATAATTAACACAATCACTGTAATTACCCGAATGATATCTGCCACATGCATTTTGTATCAAAGCATTGTATTCCCCGTTCGCAACAGGACAATTGGCATCCTCGGCGACTGTACGATACAAGCCTTCAAAATAGGAACAAGCATTTTCATTATACAACATATCAGACAACATACAATAGGCTTCATCATACTCGCACCTATTACAACCACCATCACCCGCAAACGAAACGCACTTATAACAATCGGCGCAATCTGTTACCATATCAGCCATCGCCGCGCCCAGTGGCATCAACAACACACCCAAACCGACGTTTTTTTTAGGCAAACAATGGGGAGTCAAAATATGCGAAAATCTGGGAAATTACTTTGTAGAATTATGCCTAATCTAATCGTCCCTTTTTTTTAGGCAGTCTTTTTTTCCTTCTATACCACACATGATACCGATTTGCGCAATTTTTGTCCATATATTTTTTTGAATAACCCCACACAAAAACAGCCCCCCGATTTGGGGGGCGTTTTTTTAAATCTGCTGATAATTATTTTTCAACAATATCAACAACTTTTACCTTAAAGACAACAGATTTACCGGCCAAATCCTGAACATACTGTTCTGGGAATGTGATGTTAATATCACGTTCTTCACCTTCGGCCATACCAACAACCTGTTCTTCAAATCCTGGGACAAACTGACCGCTGCCCAATTTCAATGGGAAATTTTCCGCTGTACCACCTGGGAACTGAACCCCATCCAGATAACCTGCGAAATTGATAACAACTGTATCACCATTTTCTGCGACTGGTGCCTTTTCACCGCACCCCGCCAGGCCCAATGCCGCCAACACACCCATAACAGACACTAATTTTTTCATGTACATACCCCTTTTGTTTTTGTTGTTAATTAATTGTTATACACACATCTGAAACCGTATTCACGCATCGTTGCCCCTTCGGCTTCAATCCGATAGTCAAAGTATGGTGTTGGACGCATCACATCAAACGACGGTCTGTCATACACCATGACAATACTGTCTGCGTTACGTCCGCATACGCGTTTCATTTCATAATCTGCGACCGCCGCCAATATCGTACGCGAATCGCCATCTATATCCATACCGTCCGCATTTTGCATCAGACGCAACCGCATTTCACGCACATCTGTATTTCCCAACAGAATCTGTACGCGCACCATTGTACCCTTGTATTCCTGCCAACGCGTTTCCATACGCGATGTATTCCAGCGATTTGAACTTTGCTCTTTTTCCGCAGATGTCTTGGGTTTAAACGAATCGATATTTGAATACTGATTATCAGATTGCATAAACGTGCTGGTGCGTTCGTTATACAGCGGCGCATCTTCGCCACCCTGGGCAAAGTCCACTTCGTTATACGGCGCGTCTTTGTCCGTCGCACATCCCGCCAATGTTAAAACACCCAACAAAGCAAATAAAATAGATTTCTTCATATTCAATCTCTCTTTTTTATGATTCTAACAAATAAAGATTTTTGATTCAAGTCACGATTTATGATAAAATTAAGTTGATGTCAAATATAGTTCTGGAATCTTTATTAAAACCGTTGGCTGAATTTTATTCGCCATCATTTGTCGAAGAAATCGCCATCAACCACGCAGGCGAGGTTTGGATGCGTCTGCACGGTGCGCGCGTTCCATGGGTATCGTACCAGGCCGAGGTATTAAGCAAGCAATACCTGGTCGATTTAATTCATACCGTTGCGAACATCTATGAACGTCCATTTGATCCAATACACGGCATGCCTGTGGTATATGCCACCCTGCCCGGCAATCATCGTTTTACCGCAATCGCGGGTCCAAATGTCCAATACGACGAACGCGACATCACCGGCGGCGTCGCATTAAACATACGCGGCGGCGGTGCCCCGGATACCAGTTTTGAAAATTATCACCTGCGTCGTGGGGAAAAATTGTTAAAGGTAAAGCCCCGCGAAAACATCCGCCCCGACGATCCATACGACCGCCTGATGTCCGCCATCAATGACGGCAGTCCCATATTGATATCCGGCGCGACGGCAACGGGAAAAACGACATTTTTGAATCACATGCTGACCCTGATTGATAAAAACAGCCGTGTGATTACCGTCGAAGACGCGCGCGAAATCCGCGTACCACAACCGAATCGGGTACACTTTGTTTTATCGCGCACCGAACAAACGAACGATTTTAATTATGCGCGCCTGTTGGACCTGGTTGTGCGCATGACACCCGATGTAATTATTGGGGGCGAAATATCGACCGACAATGCATCTGTTTTGTGGGAAATGTTGGGAACGGGTCACGACCATTTCTATACAACGATTCACGCGGAAAGTGCGGACGCCGCCTATGCGGCATTTGCCGACCGCATTTTACACACCCAACCCGCATACAATCGCACAGATTTGATTACGGAAATGAAAAAAAAGATTCGCGTTGTACAATTATCGCGCGATGGGGCCTTGCGTGCTGTGACAGAAGTTGTATAGTACCCCGCAAAACCAAAGGATAATATAATGGATGAATACGGCATCACAATCACAGACCCAAACTATCGCGACCCTGCGATACAGACTGAATTTGAACGTGTTGACCGCGAACGCCGGGCTGAAAAACTGGCGATTGCCGCCGCCCGCGAAGAACGCATGTTAAACGAACCATTTTTTTATGAACGCGTAATTGAAAAAATAAAGCAAATACACAACCACCTGTTTCCCAAACAAAAACTTCGCTAAGCAGGTGCGAAATAATCCCGACAACATCGGTGTACAAACACTACCCTACTCCTTGGCGTTAAATAAAAGATAATGGTATAGATACGGGATGGGGGCGGCATCGTAGTGTACAAACGCTACATAAGATGTCGCCCCCGCCCGCAGATATGCCATAGCATTTTTTAAAATAAAAGATAATGGTATAGATATGGACAGTGCCGTCCCCGTAGTGTACATACCGCTACATGAGGGGACGGCACCGTTCATAGATATGCCATTAGATTTTATTTAGAAGCGTCCACGGAATTTAATCATCCCCGTCTGTGAAGTATAATCACGATGTAAATCCAAATCATACACCAGTGACACTTCCACGCCCTTGTACAGTGCGGTCAACCCGATACCGAATTCACCACCCATACGGCTCAGACGTTCTACATCAACTTTGTACGATGCGACACCCGGCATAACAACGGTTGCCATCGCATCATCGCTGATGATATCGTATGTCATCGCCGCACGCAGTTCTGGGCGCAACTGGATTGCCCAATCGTTTTCGATTGCGAACGCATATTTCACACCCGCAACCCCCGTCAGGAAATCTGTATCCAACGCTTTGACCGTCGTAATGTTCATACTGTCGGTATATCCATCCTGGGCGACATGCAGATAACGCACACCCGCTTCGGTTGTAATACCCGGCGCGAAATCATATCCAGTCATAACCTGGGCACCATACGCATCGACATCATATGTATAACTGTCATCAACACCACCAATAAACACTTTATTATCTGTGTATTCAGACATGCTATATGTCGCCGTTGCGTTCACAAACCAATTGTTTGGTTTGTACTGGCCATACAGGAACAGGGTCTTGCTGTCGATATCAGTATGTAAATCGTCGGCATGAACATCACTGTTATTAAATGCCAACCCACCACCGATTGTCCATTTTCTGTCAATCAGAGTATCGGCACCCAACGCAACCCCACGCGTGTATCCATGGAATTCGCCACCGAACTTTGACTTATTAAACAATCCCTGAATCCAGAAGCCATTTTCCTGTGTCTTTTCATCACCACCGGCACGCCCGACGGAAACACCGCCCGCCATACGCCCCGCTGTCAGCACCAGAACCTGGTTCTGAACCGAAGATGCCGCCGCCTGGGCCACAGGCTTATCTGTTGGATTCAGTTTCTGGGCTTCTTCTTCAACTGTGGCAATATCACCACTGTTCAACGCATCCTGTAATGCCAATGACACCTGGTGCGCCTTGCCACTGTGTGAATTTGCCAAACCTGCGACTGCGCCCGCCGCCTGGGTTGTGACACCAACTGTTTCTGCGATTTCATCAACAGACTTGGTCACAATCTTGACACCATTTACATCAATACCTGCGATTTCATAGATATCACCAACGGACACCTGGTCGGCCTTGACGATTTTACCATCCCAGATATTATAGGTACCCACAGCCCCAACATTCAGATTAAACATTGCGTTGTCGCCAACCTGCACATCACCGATGAATCGCCCATACGAACCACCGCGTGCTGAATCGTTCAACAACGATGCCACAACTGTACCATCCAGGTTGATTGTCCCCTGTTTAATCGCGGCCGTAGCAATATCAAGTTCTGCGCCCGATGCCAACGTAAATGTACCAGTACCCGTCACACCACCATCCAATGTGGTTGTACCACCCGTGATATTTAATGTACCCATATTATGGATATCATTTGCCAATCCATGGGCCACATTACCACTGAACACATTTATACCGGCCAAGTTGACTGTACCACCTGCGCCATTAAATACTGCGCCACCATTAACAGATGCAACATTATCTTTAAATGTCACACCGGTCATATAAATAGACGCAAAGTTGTCGCCACGATCCGCCAACCCTTCGTTATAGATGGCACCACCTTCGTTTGCCTTATTTGCGACAAACACAGAATCCGCCAAATAAACATTATCTATCGCTTCTTTACTGTTATGGAACGCAGTATAAATCGCCCCACCTTGTGTTGCTGCGACATTTTCACGGAACGTAGAATTCTTAATATCTAACTTTGCCGCACTGTTATCACCCTTATCCGGGCTGCGTGTTGCGATTGCGCCCCCCACACCTGCGGATTCATTTGAAACAAATGTTCCCTTATCTAAAACCGCCTGGGCGGTCGCCCCAAAGAACAACGCGCCACCACCGTCATTAAAGCCAAAATCCTTGTACTGACCCGTGGTATAGTTGTCTGTAAACATCAAATTAGTTAATGTCACATTTTTGCCAAAGATACCCAGCGCACCAATATCAGACGCCCAGTTTCCTTCAAATTCAACATTTTCAATATTTACAGATGTTGCCTTGCCAGATACATACATTGCCCCACCGGTCAACGCATGATTCTTTTCATATTCACCGCCTTGGATATCAATGATTCCGCCTTGGGCGAAAATCGCACCGCCATACCCCATATCGCCTTGGGCATTAGCGGTCACAAAGTTATCCTCGAAATCTACATTTTTCAGCGTCAGTGCCCCGGTGTTCGTATAAATCGCCCCACCATCACCATTACCACTGATAGATTTATTTCCTGAAAAATCGCTATTTTCAATCGTCAGCGTACTTAAATTATGAATTGCACCGCCTCCTGCCATGGCTGTATTTTCTGTGAACTTTGCGCCTTCGATTTTCATAGACGCCAATCCACCACCCAAATCAGCTTTGCCTTCGGTGTAAATCGCGCCACCTCTTTCCGCAGAATTCTTTGTAAATTCCGTTCCCTTGATATACACCGAATCCTTAACATTTTCACTATCATAGAATGTACTAAAGATTGCACCACCTTCTGCTGCGGCAGTATTACCTGTAAAACTACCGCCGATTATATCCAGTTTTGCATCCTTGTTATTACCTTCGTGTACGCCGCGCATTGCGATTGCACCACCCATTGCCGCCGAAGTATTGTTAACAAAGTCAACATTATTCAACTGCACCTGCGACAACGCCCCCAAGAACAATGCACCCGCGCCATCATCGGTTGCATCTGTTGCTTTATTCCCACTAAACAAAACATTGTTCAATGTACCTTTGTAAAAAATACCAGCGGCACCTGCACCCAATGCGCTATTATTTGTAAATTCAGAATCTGAAATATCAACATTTTTAATTGCCGTTGACGTATAAATAGCACCACCAAAATCCGCGGTATTCGAATCAAATTCAGAATTTTTAATTGTCGTATCCGACCCCTTGGCCAAGAACATAGCCCCACCAACATACGCGTCGTTCTTGCTAAACTCTGAATCTTCCAATACCAATTTACTGCCATTATAAATTGCGCCACCATAATTCGTTACGATATTACCAACAAATTCTGAATCAATAACCTTCATTGCGGCAACATTATCACTGCGATCTGCTAATCCTTCATTATAAATCGCGCCACCATTAACAGCTGTATTTGCAACGAATTCATTATCTTCAATATATACAGAATCTTTGACATTTTCACTGTCATAGAATGTTGAATAAATCGCCCCACCATTTTGTGCAGCAATATTCCCTCTGAATTCAGAATCAATAATATCTAAATCAGCGGCCGAATTATCGCCATCATTTGGTCCACGCATTGCAATGGCACCACCATGATACTTTGACTCATTCTGACTAAATATACTATTCTGAATCATCGTCTTTGATTCAGAACCCAATGCCAACGCACCACCACCCATTGGGGTTGTATCATTTTCAAAATCAGTCTGTGCCGTATTTTTACGGAACGTCACACCATTTGCATTCAAAGTATTATAATTAGCAACCGCCCCACCATCAAAACGAACGGTATTATTTTCAAATACAACCCCGGGATTCAAAGTCAAAGAAGATGGTGCCGTTGATGATGTAGAAAAAATACCCGAATCTGCCCTGTTATTTGCAAATACTGCCTCAGACAAAACAGTCACATCTCCATCTTTGATAAACCAAACAGACTGGTTACCTGAAGCTGTAGAAGCATCCAACCATGAATGACCGCCTGATATAGTTTCTA
Source organism: Candidatus Enterousia sp. (assembly GCA_045546195.1). Lineage (GTDB taxonomy): Bacteria > Pseudomonadota > Alphaproteobacteria > Rs-D84 > Rs-D84 > Enterousia. Next base: position 28,697 of record JAZQCH010000008.1, on the reverse strand, counting down.
TTTCGGCTATTTTTGTTTCCGACACCACGGTATATTCTTCCGCCATTGCGGGCATAATTGCCAAGGCTGGCAAAATACTGCAGACTTTCAACAAATCCGCCAAATGTTTTGTATTGGACATGACTTCTCCTTTCGTCAAATAATTCCTACAAATATGATTATATTCAACTTAGCACACATATTTTTTTATTCAATAAAAATTTATTTCTGTAATCACAAAAAAATAAAGCGCCCACACGGGGCGTTTGAATTTTTGGGCGGCCGCAGCTGGGTGCCTCGATATACAAATAAATAAAATCAAAAAAATCTCCCTTGGTCGATTTTTTAAGATTTTCTTAATTGTCTATTCTCGTATTGATCATGCGCGTTTTCAACGCTCTGACCGATCCAGCCGCCCCGAATAAAACAAAAATGCCCCGATGGGGCATTTTTATTTTATTCTGGTTGGGGCAGCTGGATTCGAACCAACACTGACGGAGTCAGAGTCCGGAGTTCTACCATTAAACTATGCCCCAATGCGTCGCGCATTATATAACGATAAAAAATAAAAATCAATCAAAATATTTTTATGAAATCACCCCTAGTGAATTATTGGGCAAAAACATCAATAATATATCCAACCAAAGGGGGCAAAGCGCACATGACACACATAAAAATACTGGGGGCATTGATTGCGTGCCTGACATTGATACAATCTGCCACGGCATGTACCGGCATAACACTTAAATCCAAAGACGGGGCAACCATCGTCGCACGAACTATTGATTGGTCTGGCACAGAAATGAACAACATTTATACCATTGTTCCACGCGGTCACGCGATGCAATCATTACTGCCCGACGGGACAATGAACGGTCTGTCATACACAACACTTTACGGTTATGTTGGCATGGCGGTTGAACAGCCTGAATTTGTGGTTGATGGCACGAACGAAGCAGGTTTATCCGCCGCCCTGTTCTATTTTCCGAACTATGGCGAATACAAACCATATAATGAATCCGACCAAGACATTTCACTGGCCGATTTCCAGGTTGTATCATGGATACTGTCTCGATTTTCCACCATCGACCAGGTCAAAGCCGCCATCAACGATGTGCGCATTATCAACATAGACCCATCTGCATCAACCGTACACTGGCGCATTACTGAACCATCTGGTCGCCAGGTTGTCTTGGAAATCGTGGATGGCCGTCCAAACTTTTATGAAAATGAAATCGGCGTTTTGACCAACGCACCCGGATTCCCATGGCAAACAACCAACCTGAACAACTATGTAAATTTACACCCTGGCGGCGCAGGCCCAAGCAACTTCGGCCCAATTGACCTGCGGGCGTTTGGTTCGGGGGCTGGGTTTCTGGGCCTGCCGGGGGACTTTACCCCACCGTCGCGATTTGTTCGTGCGGCATTCTTGAAAACATATTCATTGGAACAGCCAACCGCCATGGATACCGTGAACCAGGCATTTCATCTGCTGAATAACTTTGATGTACCATTGGGGGTTCAGTTTGCGGTTGGCGCCGCCCCAAACAATATGCCGTCTGCGACCCAGTGGACAGTTGCGACCGACCTAACAAACATGACGATATATTATCACACCATGTACAACCGCACAATTCGCAGCATTGACATAAAATCCATAGACTTTTCAACCGTCCCGTTCCAGTATCATGCGCTGGACACGACCAAGCGTCAAACAATTATACCTGTTCAAATCGATTGACACGCCCCCCGCAACGGGGGGATGTATTTTTAATGAACAAACCCTTGCAATTTCTAAAAAAACACATATAATTGTTCTGATTTTGCGGGTGGGCGCATTATCAATCCGATTAACCCCACAAGTCCCCCAGAGAGATTTTAGGTGGCCTGCCACCCGAAACCTTGGTGAAGGGTGGCAAACTTTGATGAATATTTTCTTATGAAAGATTTATCCAAAGATTTATTTAATCCATTATCTGGCGAAGATTTTGTCCAGATGTTTGACGCGAACTATGGCACTCAGGAAACTTTACAGGGCTATGCGACCAAGGGTACAGTCAAAGATATCCGTGGTGATTTTGCGATGGTTGATGTTGGCCTGAAATCCGAAGGTCGCGTTCCATTAAAAGAATTCGGTGCATCTGTTCCATCCGTTGGCGACATCATCGACGTTTTCGTTGAACGTTATGAATCCCGCGAAGGCACAGCCGTTCTGTCATATACCAAGGCCCGCGCTGAAAAGGCATGGAAAGACCTGGAAAAGACAGTTGCCGAAGGTATCGACCCAGAAGGTACAATTATCGATGTTGTCCGTGGTGGCTTTACCGTTGACATCAATGGCGTATTTGCATTTATGCCATCGTCCCAGGTTGACCACAAACCAATCCGCGATGCGAAATCCTTGATTGGTCTAAAAGACAAATTCCGCGTATTGAAAATGGACGCTTTGCGCACAAACGCAATTGTATCCCGTCGCGCGATTCAGTCTGACACAATCGCCGCAGCGCAGAAAGAAGCGATGAAGAACATTTCCCTGGGCGCAGTACTGGAAGGTACCGTTAAAAACATCACAGATTACGGTGTATTCGTTGATTTGGGTGGCATCGATGGTCTGTTACACGTGACCGACTTGTCTTGGAAGCGCGTAAATCACCCACGCGAATTGGTTCACGTTGGTGAAAAGATTCAGGTCAAAGTTATCCAGTTCGACCCAGAATCACATCGCATTTCCTTGGGTATGAAACAACTAGAAGACGACCCATGGGAAACAGCGTCCCGCGCGTTCAATGTTGGCGACACAGTATCGGGCAAAGTATCATCTTTGACAGATTACGGTGCGTTCATTGACCTGGGCAATAATATCGAAGGTCTGGTTCACATGTCTGAACTGTCCTGGACAAACAAGAACATCCACCCCAGCAAAGTTCTGCAGAACGGTATGGATGTGAACGTTGTTGTTTTGGGCATCGACCAGGACAAGCGTCGTATTTCATTGGGCTATAAACAGCTGCAACCAAACCCATGGAAACAGTTTGCCGAAACCCACAATGTTGGCGACGTAATCACAGGCCCAATCAAGAACACAACTGAATTCGGTCTGTTCGTTGCCTTGACCCCAGAATTGGACGGTATGGTCCACATTTCTGACCTGTCATGGAACAAACTGGACGAAGAAGAACTGAAGAAATTCGTTCGTGGCCAGGAAGTAACCGCGAAAATCTTGGACATCAATCCAGAAAAAGAACGCGTTACACTGGGCATCAAACAGTTGACAGAAAGTGCTGAAAACAACGCCGCTTCTATCAAGAAAGGCGCAGTTGTATGTGGCACAGTTTCCGAAGTCACACCTGATGAATTGATTTTGACATTGGCGGGCGATGTACGCGGTATTATCCGTCGCACAGACCTGTCCCGTGAAAAATCCGAACAGGACACATCAAAATACAATGTTGGCGACAGCGTCGAAGCATCTGTTGTTTCGGTCGAAGACAACACTGTTAAATTGTCTATCCGTGCCCTGCAGGTGACATTGGAAAAGCAGGCGGTCAAAGAATTCGCAAACGAAGCCGATTCCGGTTCTGTTTTGGGCGACATCTTGGGCGCTGCTATTGAAAACAGCAAAAAATAATTTACAAATCTGTAAAATGTTTCACCGTCTGCTTTGCGGACGGTGTTTTTTATGATAAGATTTACAATATGAAAAACAAAAAACAAATTATCGTCATGATGGGTGGCCCCGGCGTTGGCAAGGGGACATTTTCACGCATGTTAATGGCGCGCCACCCATACAAACATATCGAAGCCGGCGCCCTGCTTCGCGCCGAATCGGCCGATTCCCAGATTGGAAAATTAATATCGGCGGGCAACCTGGTGCCGGATAAATTAGTATGTGATTTAATGGCCCAGAAAATCACAGACCACGATATGATTCTGGATGGCTTTCCCCGCACAATTGGCCAGGCAAAATGGCTGGTTCAAAACTATGCCGACAAATTTGATATTCATATCCTGTATTTAGCGACCGATGACGCAACATTGATTACCCGCATCCACAAACGCGTCCGCGACGGCACAAAACGCGCCGACGATGCCACAATGGATATCATACGTCATCGCCTGGAAAATTTTCAGCACATCACAATGCCCGCCGTTAATTGGTTGCGCAACGCCCCCGGCATAAAATTCAGTGAAATCAACGCCGCCGGCGACGCGTCCGATAACTTCGCCGAAATTATCGCGGCATTAAGCGAATAAAAAATCCCGCATCCGGGCCCCGCGCAAACGAATGTTTGCGTGGGTGGACATCGGCGGGATTTTTATTGTGATTGTTCGTCCACGGGTTCAGTGGATTCGGCGGGTTCGGTTGTCGGTGTGACGCGTGGCATTGATGCCGTGCCGTCAATCGTGTCGTCGTGAACCGAATACACAACATCACCCATTTTTATCCGCAAACGACGGTCGGTGTCTTTGTTCATCGCAACATCGTATGTCGTCGCATTCGCAAAGTAATCCGCCGTACCGTCACCGTCAACATCAATGTGTAACGACGGCGCAGATTGTTTCGCGCGACGCAAATAGATATACACATCGCTGATGTGTAATTTGCGACCGCATTGTGCGGCGTCCCACATGCCAATGGGCGCAACACTGCCGTCGGGACATGGGTTAACACCCGTATCATCGGTTTCAGAATATGTGTATTCCCCGCCGGGGCAATAACTGTTTTCGGGGCATATGGCGCAGACCTCTAACCCCATTGGTAAATAGTATCCGCGTTCACATGTGTATATCGTATCTTCGTACACCGGTACCATAACAAACGCACCGTCATACACGCCGGTGTTGTTAAATACGCATGTGTTTGGTATGACCGCGCCGGGGGCAAAGATTATATCCGTCCCCGCGAAACAGTTCATTGTTATCGGCATTGCCGATAATAAAATCACGCGCCACCGCACCAAAACAATTTTACCTTTTTCTATCCTTTGTCATCCCGCGGCTGGACCGCGGGACCCAGGTCATAAAATCTTTATTATTTGCGCGCGCTTTGCGCGCATTACCTGGGTTCCGTGGTCCAGCCACGGAATGACAAAGGTTTTTAATTGACACACTGACCCCCGTGTGTCCGGGTGGCAAAAGTGGGTTTGCCCCCGAACACACACAGGGATGTATGTTGTTCGGAAATTACTTGCTGAATTTCCACCCAACAAACGTTTTGCCCGGTTTTTCCATGGCTGCGACCGGTGTGCGGATATCACCACCGTATGTACACATACCGGCGTTGTTTGCGGCAATATCTTCGTCCGTTGCGTCCGTCCAGTTAATTGTGATTTCGTTCGCTGCGCATGTGCCACCGGCGACAAAATCCAACGCACCGTACATCGCCCCACGGAACCCGCGATGAAACGTGCCACCGCCCTGCAGGTAGGATGCACAACTGTTCGCACAACTGTTCGCGCATTTGTCCGCCGAGTCGTAGCCGCCGAAGAGCACCCACGGGGCCGACGCAATGTCAACAACAGACGACGAACCCGATTTAAACCCCGTCATTTGGCAATAACAATGTTGACCCGTGTCCGTTGTGCTGAACAATGCATCCTTGAACTTCCCAAATACAACAGACACGGCGTCCCAGAAATCTTCTTCGCCCTTGGTACCATCGGCAATGCCAGCAACAATGTCCGCAAAATAATTTGCCTTGGCCACACCAACAATCGGTGTTAAATCCGAACGAACCTGATCCGGCGACATTGTCGCGTTCAGCACCCCACTTTGATTCGCCATTATATATTCAAGGCCGGGGTCATGCAGTGTTGATTGGCAACTGGCGCGACCATACACAACACCATAACCAAATTTCGACGCCCATGTATTGTATTCAGTCAGGCCATATGTATCGGCCTTAGAGGTTTTGCTGCCGTCGGCACTGATATACCCCCAACCATTACCCGCCACGGTATAATCAACATCAATCAATGGTGTTTGTTCGACAATCCCCGTTGTTTCATTTACATGATATCCGTTTTCACACGCGGTGGCGGAACATGTATCTGCGTCGGTGTTGTAATAATCATTACCAGCCACCGCCGTTGCATGTTCAATATTCGCCGAATTTACCGTACATGTGGTATAGCATTGCGTGTTTGACGACGCGCCCGCGGCGGAATTTGGATAACCCGACGGGCACGATGTTGCACCCTGGGCCGCGCTTTCGTTGTATGTTGCGTCCGTCAAACCCGGGCAATAACTGTTGGCGGGGCATTGTTCCGCATCAACCGACCCCGCGGGCAGGTACATTCCCGCACCAATTTGATACAGGATATCTTCGTATTCCGCGGTTGCGGTCACCGTGCCGTCATACACGCCAATGTTTTGTTGTGTTGCCGCATTGACATAGGTCTTGTTTTCCAACATATATCCGTTTGATGGAAATGTATCCGCAAACGCAGGCATTGCCGCACCCAAACCGACGTTTTTTTTAGGCAAATAATGGGGAGTCAAATTATGCGAAAATCTGGGAAATTACTTTGTAGAATTATGCCGAATCTAATCGTCCCTTTTTTTTCGGCATTGTTTTTTCTGCTCTATGCCATATATTTTAGCACTTTGCGCGATTTTTCGCAATGATATTTTTCATATTAAAAAACCCCGCCGACAACCGGGCCCCGCGCAAACGAACGTTTGCGTGGGTGGACGTCGGCGGGGATTTTTTATTGTCCCAGTCCCGCCGGGCTGAATCGACCAATATTGTTAAACAATTCTTCGATTGCGTTTAATTCAATCGCCGCCGGGATTTCTGTTTCACCTTCGGCAATCTTGACATCTGGCAAATCCGCATCGTGTAAAACCTGGGTTTTCAATACGCGATTCCCACGCACCCACGCCAACAAAACCGTTTCATCTGTAAATGTCGGTGCCAATGGCCCGCGATAGTTTTCATCCGCGCCATAGTACACCCAGACTTCATCCCCATACATGGTTTTCACCTGGGGCGCACCAATTTTTTCAATCAGCGCCGATGTCGTTTTTATATCCGCAACCTGGCCCGCCAAATCATCGGGGAACACATAACCCCGATGCTTGGTCTGAAACGTACAGGCCGCCAACACAATCACAGCACCTAAAACAATCTTTCTCATCTTTAGCCTTCCCCATTTTCTTTGACAACTGGTTTATTCAGCATTGCGAACTGCGCAATATGTTTTTTCAATTCGCTTTTATACGCATTGTTTGCCTTGGCCATATCAACCAGTTTATTAAACTGTGGATTTGCCGCGCGCGCCGCACCGAAACGCGATTCTGTTTTCAAGAAATCTTCCAACGGCAACGGATTATCAACATTTGAATCCATGGTCAACGGATTATGTCCATCCGCAATCAATCGCGGGTCAAATCGGAACAGTGGCCACGCACCGGTCTGGACCATCTGCATCTGGTGTTCAACACCATTTTGCAGCGCGAACCCATGCGCAATACATGGCGCATACGCCAATATGATTGATGGGCCATTGAACGATGCCGCTTCGCGGAATGCGCGTATTGCCTGGGCCTGATTTGCCCCCAGCGCAATTTGGGCAACATATGCGCCACTCATCATCGCAATCATACCTAAATCTTTTTTGGCATGTTCTTTACCGCCAATTGCGAATTTCATACTGGCACCAAACGGCGTGGACTTAGATTGCTGACCACCGGTATTCGAATACCCTTCGGTATCCAAAACCAATATATTCACATTTTCACCACTGTGTAAAATATGGTCAACACCACCATAGCCAATATCATACGCCCAGCCATCGCCCCCGATAATCCATACAGATTTATCAACGACTTCACCAATCAGGCTTTCCGCCAATCGCGCGCGTGGTCCGTCGATTTTCGCCAATTGCGCGCGCAACTCTGTTTCCAACGCACGCTGTTTTGCGACATCGGTTTCATCGAATATATCTTCGACATTTTCAATTCCCAATTCGAACAACAACGCCCGCAGGTTATCGCGTTTCTGGTTCAATGCCAAACGCATACCCAGACCATATTCGGCATTATCTTCGAACAGCGAATTTGACCACGCCGGCCCACGCCCATTTGCGTCGCGTGTCCATGGCGTTGTCGGCAAATTCGCCCCATAAATCGACGAACATCCCGTCGCATTGGCAACAACCATACGTTCCCCAAACAGGTGCGACAACAATTTCACATACGGCGTTTCACCACATCCCGCACACGCACCCGGAAATTCAAAGTAATGTGGCAACAATTCCACATGCTTTGGAATATTCAGGTTTAATTTTTCGCGTGGAATATCCGGCAATTTTTCCGCCGCATTAAATGCCGCCTGATTATCCGCCATTACATCGCGTGCCGGCACCATAGACAACGCACCCGTCGGACAATTTTTTACACAAACATTACATCCCGTACAGTCCGCCGGCGAAATATTGATTGTGAAATACATATCTGGCCCCAGTTCTGGTGTTTTCATTGGCACAACCTTGATACCCTTGGCACGCGCATCTTCTACCTGGTCTACGGTCAAAGCCTTAATCCGAATAACCGCATGTGGGCACAGCATTGAACATTTACCACACTGGATACATTTATCAATATCAACGGTTGCGACGCGTTCTGAAATCGCACGTTTTTCATACTTGGATGTTCCAACCGGATACTGCCCTGCGCCAAATTCACCATCAACACGGAAACGCGAAACCGGAATCGCATCACCACGCTGCGCCGCCATTTCACCCAACGTTCCCGCAATTTCCGCCGGCGTATCCAATGTCATAGCCGGCACGAAATCCGGTGCGAAATTCGACACAGATGACGGCATGTCAAATTTATGTAAAAATTCCGCAGCCCTGTCCACCGCCGCCCAGTTTGCCTGAACAACATCCATGCCCTTCTTTTTATATGTTTTTTCGATTGCTGCCTTGGCACTGATTGCGGCCTGGGCCGGGTCGATAACATTGGTCAGATTAAAGAAGTTCAACATAATAAATGTATTGATACGATTGCCCAAACCCAATTCCGCCGCCGCACGATTCGCATCCAAGAAATACACATTCGCACGAATCCGCATCAAATGTTCCTGGGTATCACGCGGTAAATTCGCAAACGCAACATCTGGCGCCATCGATGTGTTAATCATCACCGTACCACCCGCACGCAGACCACGGAACACATCAAACCGTTGCGCAATCATAAAGTTTGAAACACTGATAAAGTCCGCCACTTCGACCAAGTACTGACTTTTAATCGGCGCATCTGAAAAACGAATATGTGATGCGGTCAACCCGCCTGATTTCTTGGAATCATACACGGCATAAGACTGCGGATATAAATCAGAATTTTCCCCAACAATCTTAACAATATTTTTTACCGCGCCGACGGTACCATCACTGCCGATACCATATAAAATAGCGGTCTTGAAATTCGGGTCTTCGACTGCGAACGCCGGGTCAGTCTTTAACGATAACCCCATCAAATCATCATCAATTCCGACCGTAAAGTTATGATGTAATTGTCCCCGCATCAGGTTTTCATAAATCGCCTTGACATCGCGCGGCTTAAATTCTTTGGACCCCAGACCATATCGCCCACCAAACACGGCAACACCATCCGCCACAACGGATTTCACATCCTGGTACAGTGGTTCACCAATACTGCCCGGTTCCTTGGTACGGTCCAGAACGGCAATTGCGCGCACAGATTTTGGCAACACACGACGAAACGCATCAACCGGGAACGGACGATACAGATGCACCTTGACCAATCCCAATCCGCGTGGCAGATGTGGCAATGTTTCTTCAATCGTCTCGCACGCACTGCCCATGGCGACAATAACAAATTCTGCGTTTTCATCCCCCACATAATCCACCAGGTTATATTTACGCCCGGTCAGTTCCGCAAATTCATCCATACACCCTTGAACAATTTCTGGTGTTTTTTCATACAGCGGATTTGCCGCTTCGCGCCCCTGGAAATATACGTCTGGATTTTGCGCGGTTCCACGAATAGTTGGTTTATCCGGCGTCATACCACGCGCCCGATTTTCCAACACCAATTTTTCAGGAATCATTTTTTCCAGCACTTCATCCGGTATGCGCGTCAGACGTGATTCTTCGTGGCTGGTACGGAACCCGTCAAAGAAATGTAAAAACGGCACACGCGCCCGCAAAGTTGCCGCATGCGCAATTGCCGCCATATCGTGTGCCTGTTGAACATTGTGTGATGACAACATCGCAAACCCGGTTGATCGCACCGACATAACATCACTGTGGTCACCAAAAATCGACAACGCATGTGTTGCCAGCGCACGCGCCGCCACATGCATAACAAACGGTGTCTGTTCACCCGCAATTTTATACATATTCGGAATCATCAGCAGCAGTCCCTGGGACGCAGTAAAAGTTGTTGCCAAACTGCCCATCTGTAATGCGCCATGCATCGCACCGGCCGCCCCCGCTTCGGACTGCATTTCTATAATCTGCGGCTGCGCACCCCAAATATTCTTTTTATGCTGAAACGACCACTCATCTGCCAATTCACCCATAGTACTGCTGGGGGTAATTGGATAAATCGCCGCAAAATCGACACATCTGTACGCAACATCCGCCGCCGCCCAGTTTCCATCAACAATCAATTTAGACATAATAACTTTCCTTTTACCAATTTAACACAATGCCCCAATTGTACCCCCAAAAACATACAATGGCAAGATTTATCAAACAAAAAAGGGGGGCTTTTTCGCCCCCTTGGATTATTCATCCGTTTCATCCGCTACTTCGACATCAGTCGGACTGGAAATACTGCGTGACTTAACCGTATCCATGGCAATCACCATTTCCATTGCGCGCTGTAATTGATAGTCGCGGGCATCTTTTTCTTCGTCCGTCAAATCTTCAAATGGCGTTTCTTCGTCATCAGAATCTTTGTTATCCTTGTCAGACTTTTTCTTGTCCTTCTTTTTCGCCTTGTCATTTTTCAGCGAATTTTTGAACGACGCCTCGGAATACATACTTTCCTTCTTTTCCAGAACCTCAACCTTGGAATGTAAAACCTCTATATCCGGGGTAATACCTTCGTTTTGAATCGACCGTCCCGACGGTGTATAGTACCGCGCAATCGTGATATGAATCGCCGTTCCATCCCCCAGTGGCTTTTGCTGCTGCACACTGCCCTTGCCGAACGATTGCGACCCCATAACCAAACCGCGCCCATTATCCTGTAATGCGCCCGCCACAATTTCAGACGCCGATGCCGACCCATGGTTAATCAGCACCACAACCGGTTTCCCATTAACCATATCGCCTGGTTTTGCGAACACACGTTCAATGTCTGTCTTTTCCTTGCCACGGGTTGACACAATTTCCCCACCATCCAAGAACGCATCCGACACATCAATCGCCGCCGTCAGATACCCACCTGGATTATTACGCACATCAACGACATAACCGACAACCTTGTCCTTTTCCAGTTCTTTTATCGCCTTGTTCAAATCACGCGATGTCGTCGCACCAAAGTCAGAAATTCTGATATACCCAACCTTTGGTGTTTCCTTATCATCTGGGTCGGCATCCGCCAACATTTTTGTATCATGTTTGACCGATTCGACCTTGATAATCGCACGTTTCAGGGTCATTTCGCGTGGTTCACCATCATCGGAAACAACCGTTAATTTAACTTTGGTACCGGGCCGTCCCTTCATTTTCTTGACTGCCTGATTCAATGTCAAATCAAAGACCTGTTCACCATCAATATGGGTAATATAGTCCCCTGCCTTAATCCCCGCCTTGTCCGCGGGGGTATCATCAATTGGCGAAATCACGCGCACCGCACCGCGATCGCTGGTAATCTGAATACCCAATCCACCAAATTCACCATGTGATTTATCATTAAATTCCTTGAAATCATCCGCTGATAAATACGAAGAATGCGGGTCCAGCGCACCCAACATGCCGTTCATTGCGGCCTCTAACATCTTTTTTTCATCTGCTTCTTCGACAAAATTATCACGCGCCACTTCGAACACCAGCGCCAGTTTTTTCAACTCTTCATATATCTGTTCATCGGTCAGATGTACAACCGGTTCTTCCTTTTTCTTTTTCGGCGCGGCCAGACAATCCACGACCGGCAACAACAACATCATAAAAACAACTAAATTCTTGAACATAGATACACCCTTTCATTTTCCGATACCCCAGCATAGAACAATTCGCGCCCACGTTCAACCCGAATTTTACCCCCAACACAAAAACCACACAAAAACTTGACAAATTATTTTTATGGGCTATATTTATAATAAATAAAAGAGGTTGTTCACAATGGCACCACACAAACCAACTTTAACGACCAAGCAGCAAATCGCGCTAAAACGCGCGGAACTGGACACATGCTTTGACAGTTTTTCTTCGGTCAAACGCACAAACAACCTGAACTGGTTACGTCGTCAAATTGCCTTTGAAGAACCCCAAATGTTATGCCCAGTATCCAAGGCGAACCTGGATGAAACCAGCATGTCAAACATCGCCACTACATATGATTACATTATGGAAAACAAAGCACTGGAAATAAATATCGAAGATATCCGCATCATCCACGCAAAACTGTGTTCAAATACAAATATTGATGGCTATAACTTTCGCACGACGAACTGCAAACTGCGTATGAGCATCGATGGCATGACATACAACGCCCCTGATTACAGCGTAATCGACTATGAACTGCGCCAAATTATTTATCGTATGAATCATTCTACGCGCGATATTTTGACCCGTGCCTATGATGTGCATTACGAAATAATTATGTTACAGCCATTTGATGACTTTAACAAGCGCACCGCCCGCATGATTATGAATTGGCTGTTACTACAAAATGGCTATCGCCCAATCGCGTTTAACAAACGCAGTGACAAATCCGCCTATATCCAGGCCCTGCAATCCCGCGCCAGTGGCGACAAACGCGCATACACAGAATATATGGCCCAATGCCAATTGCGCACCCAAGAACAAATACTTAAACACTTACGGGATTCAAAAATATACTAACGCTATGACACAGAACATAAACAATCTTATCCACGGTCGCGAAAGTTATATCGTCTATTTTGGCGACACGCTGATTATGAAGCGTCCCCTGCCAACACTAAATGCCGACGCACGCGACAAATGGCTGGCGAAACAGCATCGTACCAAAGATGCCATTGACGAAATCCACGCCGTCGGCAATCCGCGTTATAACATCCCGCGCATGATTTATATCAAAGACGATGAATACCAATTACTGGAAGAATGTGCCCCCGGCGAACATCTGACGGCCGACCTATACAAAACACTATCGCGCCGCCAGCAATACGAAATCATTGACGGTATCGCAGCATTTTTGGTTGATATGAACGAATTAAAACCCATCCAGGAAATTCAGCGCCACAAAATCGCATCTGAATTAAAATTCAATCGTCTGGATAATTTCATTGAAAACAAAATGCATTATTGGTTCAAAGACGACGAAGTAAAATACATGGCGTCAATTCGCGATAACATCGGCACATTTGAATACGACACGCGCGCCGCTTGGTCGCATTGTGACCTGAACCCTGGCAACGTTTTATACGACCCAGAAACCAGCACCCTATCATTCATTGATTTTGCCGAAGCCGACTATCGTTTCATCTATCGCGACATATTTGCCCCATTACAAATCGAATTGGGGATATGCCGTCGCACATACGAAACATATTGTAAATTACACAACAGTTCAGAATATTCAATGCCTGGTGTTAATAACGAAAACCTGCGTCAAATCATGAAGTATCGCGTTATGTGCGCCCTGTTAAAACGTTTTATCAAGGCATCTGATGATTTGCGCATATCACCAGAAGGCATCAAAGGCATCCAAAACAATCAGAACAAAGTCCAATTCATGCGCGAACAAATATCCACAATCATGAATATCGACAAACAATTTTCCAGATAAAAAAATGCGCAAAATGCGCATTTTTTATTCTTTTTCAACAACGACCATCGCCGCGCAATAATCAGACTGGTCAGTAATCGACAGATGCACCCGCGCATCACCACCAACCAATTCTTTCAGTGCCGCCTTGGCCCCGCCCGCAATCAACAATTCCGGACGCCCGGCATCATTATGAACAACCGACACATCAGAAAAACTGATATCATCACCAAATCCCGTTCCAATCGCCTTTAAAAACGCTTCGCGTGCGGCCCAGAAATTTGCCAAATGTTTTTCAGAATTCGCATTATCATTATCGGCATATTCCAATTCTTTTTTTGTAAAGATACGTGATTTTTTAAACGCAGACCAATCCAAGAAACGCCCACATTCGACCAAGTCAATTCCAATCCCAACTATCACGGACAAACTCCCTATTTGAATTGTTGTATGCGCCATACTAGTAATATTTATCCGATTCGTGCAAGCATAAAATTCCACCCCAAAAAAATCCCACCATTTGGTGGGAAATCCCATACAAAACATATACCTTACTCAAGTGGCAGCACAGGCAGCACCCCAATTCCAATCCCGGTACAATCCCCCGAATAAACACCCGAACCGCGTTCATTTTCAAACTTCGTTTCCGCGGCAACAACGCAACCATTGGCGCTGATTGTTCCAGGCTTTTCAGTTGTGCCGCGTACCCCCGTGACATTATCAACCGGACATCGTGTACAGCCCGATGTTCCACTTATTGGACTACCATAATACCCCTGGGCACATCTGTATATTGTGCTGGTTTGACATAAACATGTACTTTTATTACAGGTTTTCTTTTCCCGTTTTTCATACCCCACGCCAGCCCCCACCCAAGATTCTGGGTCATCGTCGCAATTATCACATGATATACACACTGGCTCATCAGGTTCCACAGTATTATCCCTGGCACAATCGTAATACGTAAACAGCATATCTGGACACGCATTCATGGACGAGTATGTTTTTGGCTGTAACGAATAGCCATCTGGACATTCAGTAGTTGATATCAGACTTGAAATCTTTAAATAACGCCCGTTGGTTGAATTCTGATAACAAGTATATTCATACTGAAAATCCCCATCCAGCGCCATAGACAGCGGGTTAGTTTCCATCGCTAAATTATCCACTGGACATTGAATTCTGATACAATTACCCACAATCGATGTCACCGCCATCGCATTACCCGCACCAACCAGTGTCACCCCCACAATTACAACCATCCTTAAAATCCAAGACATCCTCATATTCCGCGTCCCCTCAACTTTACATCTGTTGTATTCCAACCTGTTTTACATTATAATGTCCACGTCAATTTTCCGCAACAGATTTATATGAACAAAAAACCCGCCAATGGCGGGTTTTTCATACAACCAATTTCTTGGATTATTTTTTCGCAGCACTTGCCGCCATTGCCGCAGCCTTGGCCTTTTCATCTTCTTCCATTGGCATTTTACCACCAATGATTGCGAACGCCAATTCCGCCTGGCGCAGGCCCAATTCAACACCCGCTGGCAAAACCAAATCTGTACCGTGAACCACGTCACCGATTGTCAGGTTCGCCAAATCAATAATGATTTTTTCTGGGATAACATCAACCAAACCGCGCAAAGCAACCTTACGTACCGCAAAGTTCAATGTACCGCCCAGTTTCAATCCCTTGGATGTTTCTGCGTTGATAACTTCAACTGGCACAACCACGTTAACAGGCTTCTTCACATCAATGCGTTTAAAGTCCGCATGAATTGCCGCATCACTTACTGGATGATACTGAACATCCATCAGCATTGCGTCTTCTGTACCCGCGCTTGTTTTAATCTGGAACAATTTAGTCCGCAAACCTGGTGTTTTCAGCAACATTTCGAATTCACGACCGTTCAATTCGATTGCGACTGGGGTTTTCTTTTCCCCGTAAATAACAGCAGGGATATTTTTGTTATTGCGGATGCTACGTGCGGCCCCCTTGCCTGCTACGTTGCGAATTTCTGCGTTTAATTCAATAGCCATTTTTTATTTCCTTTGATTTGTTTTTTACATCTACACAGCCTCCAAGGGTGCTGTGCGCCGCGCATTATGCCCCAGAAATTACGAAAAATCAAGTATTTTTTATCGCCACACCGACGGAATCGAAGAATAATCCGATAATTTTTGACATTTATAAAACGCGTCCCCAAAAACAAGTGGTCTTACTTCCACACACTTGGTATCGCGTCATAGTCACTTAACCCAGAATCACCCATATACATTCCACCGACCTGTTCAGCTGTCGCATTTGCCCATTTATTATACAAATAAACCCCATTTGATTTGGCAGACGCCCCCGTCAAACCATCACAATTTGCGAACATATAACTTAACGCCCCGGTTCCCACTTCACCGCTAAAACCATCAAATAACCCATCTGGTATTTCTGTTAAAACATAACTGCTTTCGAACATGGCATAGAACATATAATCATCCAAATTTCCACTAATGCCATCAAACAAAGTCGCGGGAATATCGGTTAACGCTTCGCTGTACATAAACGCGCCCGCGAATCGTGGCTGCGTTCCATCTGCCAGTGTTGGGAACACACGTCCCAAACGCCCATACAATTTTTCAATACTCCAATAATCTGATACTGTTATCGCAGAAATCGCCGGTATCCAATAACTTGGATATGTTGTTGTATCATACCCAGTCGCCACTCCACCAATTCTCACCTTATAATCGCCCGGACTATCATATCTGTGGGATACCACCTGTTCCGACACATCCGGCTTGGAAATAGTTTCGACCTTCCCATCACCCCAATCCACAACAAAATCCCCACGAACAGATAACAAAAACGTAAATTCGTCTGTTCCGTCCACTAACCCAATTGCAAATGGATATTCTGGACTGGTCACATCATCATCATACACATCCTCGCCGGGTTCATCTGGCACAACAGCATCAACCTTAATCAACCCAGCAACAACAGTGTCCACCGCCACAGTATCAGCCACCTGACGCGTTGCGTATTGACTGTTCCCCCAATCTGATGTTGTCGCCCCATTCAGCATGGCGTTTGCCACATCAACCGCGGTCAACACATACTTCATATTGGCCACAACTGATGAATTTACTAAACTTTCATTATACGGCACAGAAATATTCCACGCACGACTTATCGCATCATGTACATATTTCACATTAACCACCTGGGCGGCATTTGCTGTAACCGCAAACATAAAACCAAACAATACACCAACCAATTTTTTCATATGCTCTACCCTACCCCTATGGTATTGGTGGTAACGGCGGCGTTTCCACAGTCATCACCCCTGTCACATCATACGTCCCCGCCATTGTTTGATTTGAATTCGCAGATGTACTGACCTTTTCTTCTATGGCCGTGTTGACATAGTTTGTCGATGCCAAATCCGCATACGCAGACCCAGATATCACGACACAAATAATCAGTACAAAATATTTCATAAAGCTCCCCGGCACACCACAACAATCACGCGACAAAACATACGACAAACCGTCCCCCACAACATACGCAGGCGACAATTTTCTGTCTTATCAATGTGTCGTACATCCTTCCCTATGGTATAACCAACACGATTATTATATCATACAACTACTTTCTTTTCAAAGTAAGAAAACGTGCGCGCCCGTATTTTTTATCACGCAACAAATGCCCGCCCCAAATTTTCATCCGCATACGGCGGATCAACAAAAATCAAATATTTTTATTTCCACACGTCTGGTATTGACGCATAGTCAGATAAACCAGTTGCCGACGTATACATCCCACCAACATGATTCTGCGTGGCATCTGGCCATATTTCATACAGGTACTTACCACCACTCTTAACGGATTCACCCGTCAAAGCATAATTCCGATAAAAGGTTTCTGTAAACATCTGATTCTGAACCACCCCCGAAAATTCCCCAAACACCCCATCTTCAATTCCGGTCAATTTTGAACAATTATAAAACGTTCTGTAAAACATCTGTGGTGCTACGTCCCCAGAAATCCCCGCAAACAATCCTGCCGGCAACACACCCGACAATCCCGAACACCCCGCAAACGTATTATAAAACATCTTTTCCACAGGCACCCCATCCAACCCCGCGAACAAATCCGCCGACAACGCGCCTGTCAACCCTGTACAAACATTAAACGTACCTTCAAACATACGCTTGGCTGGCTGACCTGTAATCCCCGTGAACAAATCCGCCGGAATAGACCCCGTTAATCCCGAACAAGAAAAGAACGTATTTCCAAACATCAATTCCTGGGGCGCACCATCAAACCGCCCAAACAATGCGTTTGGAATCGCCCCAGTCAAACCCGAACACCCCGAAAATGTCGCATTATACATACGCTGGGCTGGTGCCCCAGAAATCCCCGCAAATAAGCCTGATGGAATATTCCCCGTCAAACCCGAACACCCCGCAAACGTTGCGTGAAACATATCACGGGCCGGCGGCCCAAACAAACCATCAAACAAACCATCGGGTATACCGCCACTCAACCCAGAACAATTTTCAAACGTCCGGTAAAACACCCCCTCCATCGGATCACCTTTAATTCCCGAAAACAACCCCGCCGGAATTTCACCACTCAGGTTTTTATCACCATAAAAAGTCCCATAAAACATATTTTTGGTGGGTTTACCCGCCACCCCCGAAAACAGCGCCGGCGGAATGTCACCCGTCAGATTCGGATTATTTCCAAAGGTATAATAAAACTTAGGCTGGGTACCATTCGCCAATGTCGAAAAAATTTGCCCCAGACTGCCACTTATACTCGCGATATTCTGGTTATTATTAAAACTGATTGCTGGTGTTGTACCGCCATTACTGTACGCAGTTGCCTTGCCATCTAATTCGACGGTATATTTACCCGCCACTTCATACGTATGACTGTATAATGTTTCATTTGTATCAGTCCGGTTTATAACCTCTTCTGTGCCATCACCCCAATTGACATAAAAAGTTCCCTTGGCTGAAATCGTAAACTGGAAACTGTCTGTCATATCAATTGTTGTCAACTTAAATGGGAAACCTATAAATTTAATCAAACCATCCACCGCCTGCTGGGCTGCAACCGTATCTGCCGCCGCAGTTGTTGCATATTCACTGGCCACATAATTAGTCGTCTGCCACCCATTCAATTTATAATTTGCCACATCAACCGCCCGCAACAAATATTCCATATTGGCAACCACACTGCTGTCAGCTAGCTGCCCATTTTTAGGCACCGTAATATTCCATCGTTGCTGAATCAAATCATGTATATATTGCACATTAACAACCTGGGCCGCTGGTGCTGCAAACATAAACAACAGACTAAAAAACAGACCAAACAACCACTTCATTGCATCAATCCATAGGTGGCAAAGGCGGTGTCGGCACATGAAATGAACCCGACACAGTATATTCACCCGCCATAACCTGCTTAGCATTGGCAGATGTATCAACGCGTGTTTCAACCGCCGTACTTACATACGACGTAGAAGCCAGCTCCGCATACGCAGTTCCAGCCCACAACACGCCAAGAATCAGCACAATCCGCCTCATCAAACTCCATTCTGTACAGCAAAGAATTCAAAAAGCAGCCCGACACATCAGTGTCAGACCACACACAAAAAAACCGTCAAATCAAGACGCTAGAATCCTTTCCCTTACTTGTATGCTTATTAGTATAGAAAAATCAAAAATTTACAACAACAAAAAAAATACAAGGCTAGACTTTTTGTAGAATCAAAAATCTTGCACGACCATAGGTCTTATCACGCAAAATTTCCCACGCATCACCGTTGGGCTGGGATTCATGTCCAACTTCCTGTTCCCAGATTAAAATCGCCCCAGGACGCGCCACACGCGCAATTCGCGCAACAAACGCCCGCCCCAGATTTTCATCCGCGTACGGCGGGTCAACAAAAATCAAATTGGCATCCGCACCATATTTTTGGACCGCCCCAATCGCATCCACCTGCGCCACAGACGCCCGCGCGCCCACCCCCAGCACACCCAAATTATCACGCACAGTTTTAATTGATGTTGATGCCACATCTGTGAATAACACGCGCGCGCCCGGATATCGCGACAAACATTCCAATCCAAACGCCCCCGAACCCGCAAACGCATCCCAGACCACCAAATCACCCGCCGCATCGACAATCCCCGATTCCATCATATTAAACAGCGCAATTCGCGCACGATTCTGGGTTGGGCGGGCGTCTGGCGGCAACCGCAGTTTGCGTCCACGATACGCACCCGAAATAATTTGCAATTTTGATTCCATACGATAAAGTATAAACCATGAAATTTATGAATCAAGCCATTGTTTGTGCGCACCGCGCCATGAAACACGATGACGTTCCAATCGGGGCGGTAATTGTGCGCGACGGCAAAATCATCGCCCGTGGCGAAAACCAGGTTCAACTAAAACAAAACCCAACCCTGCACGCAGAAATCGTTGCGATAAACCGCGCGTGTAAAAAACTGGGGCAAAAATTCCTGGACGACTGTGATATTTATGTATCGCTGGAACCGTGCGCGATGTGTGCAACCGCCATATCATTTGCCCGCATAAAAAATATTTATTTTGCCGCAACGGACGAAAAAGGTGGTGGCATCACATCCAATGCCAAAATTTTTGACACAGACAAACATCTGTGGAAACCGGGCGTACATCAAATCAGCGAACACGCCGACGAATCCGCCCAGATGCTGCGCGATTTTTTCCACATACGTCGCAACAAAAAATAAAAAAATCCCCCGTTTGGGGGATTTTTATTTTGTAATTCGCACATCCAACTGCGGAAAAGGAAAGTTAATTTTCTTTTTCGGCAACATTTCGTAAATCTGTTCAATTAAATCCAAACTGCTGGCATACGCATCCGCATATTTTGCCCAATATCTGACAACCAATTCCACCCCACTATCCCCCAAACGTTCAATCAAAATTTGTGGCGCAGGATCCCACATAACACGCGAATCCTTTTTAAGAATATCCAAGATAACCTTGCGGGCATCCGCAATCTTATCACCATACGCAACACTTAATTTCAAATCTGTTCGACGTACCTTGCCATGCGACAAATTTGTAATTTCACCATTAGCCAGCGCCCCATTTGGCAAAAACACAACCTGATTATCAAAGGTATGTAATTCCGTAGTAAAAATCATAATCTTTTTTACAACACCCGTTTTCCCGGTTGCGGTTTCAATTGTATCACCAACCTTGAACGGCTTGAAAAACAGGATAACTATTCCGCCGGCAAAATTCTGCAGCGTTCCCGACAACGCCATACCAACCGCCAAAGATGCCGCCCCCAACACCGCCACAATAGACGTCATCTGAACACCAACCGTCGTCAAACAAATAACAACAACAAATATCTTTAATATAATGTTTAAAAAAGACGATAAAAACGTGGTCAAAGATGCTTCCAACTTACGTCGTTCCATCCCCCGCTTAATTGTCGCCATCAGACGTTTGGTCAACCAAAAACCAACAACCAGGATGACAACCGCCGCCAACAAGCGCAATCCAAAAGCCACAATCTTTTCACCCAGGCTAGACAAAATCGCCTCTAACGACCCAACTTCTATCTGTAATTTTTCTGCAACATTCATTTTTTCCACCTTACTTCATTCGCATTCTATTTTGCCATAACCAACACCAAAGAATCAACCAATAAAAAACCGCCATTTTGGCGGTTTTTTATAACTGAATATACATCGACGGATTTTTTTCTAATTGCCGGATACCATCTTCCAGAACCTTGCGATATTCTATAAATTTCTTTTTATCTTCTTTGCCCAGATTACTGATGGCGGGCAACTTTACCGTCATTGGGTTCACATGTACACCATTTTTAATAATTTCATAGTGTAAATGTGGCCCGGTTGAAATTCCCGTTGAACCAACATATCCAATCGTCTGCCCCTGGCGCACGGTGGTACCAACATTTACCCCCTTGGCAAACCGGGACATATGCGCATACAGCGTTTCATACGAACCATTATGACGAATCTTTACAAAGTTCCCATGTCCACGATTATACGAACGCGCCACAACACGTCCCGCACCGGCGGCCGGGATTGGTGTACCGGTTGACGCACGGAAATCCACCCCTTTGTGCGCGCGGGTAAATCCCAGAACCGGATGCTTGCGCTTTTTCGAAAAACTGCTAGTGACCTTGGCATTGTTAATCGGCGTACGTTTCAGTGATTTAATCGCCCCATTACCTTCGGCATCATAGTATCCCGTTGTCCCATCAGATTTTCTGAATCGGAACATCTGAACATTACCACGCAACGCTTCGAACGAAACCGCCAACACGCGCCCATTATCAATCTTTTTCCCTTCGGAAAAGTTTTCTTCATACAAAACCGTAAACTTCTGCCCAGCACGCACATCACGTTCAAAGTCCATCTCGAACGCCAACAAATCATACACATCTGCTAAAATCCCCGCTGGAATCCCGGCGCGTTGCCCCGCCAGATAGAAACTATCCCCATCCAAGATTTCACCGGTTCTATACACCGCCCGCGTATCACGTTCAATATCAACGGTCTTACAATCCCACGCACCTGCTTCGTTACACGTCAATTCTACCTGTTTCCACGGTGACGGAATAACAACAATTTTTGACACTGGCGAATCCGTATTTTCGCGCACAAATTCCAACTTGTCCCTGTCCGCGCGCAGTGTTGTAATATCCGCGTCCGCCTTTAACACCTGGGCCACGGCATTAACATCGTTATGGCTTAACCCCTGTTCCAACAACAACTTAGACAACGTATCGCCCGATGCCACCATAACCACAGATTTACACTCGTTCAATCGTGCCGCGCGCATTTGTGCCGGCGTACGTTTTGTGACCACTAAAAAAATTGCAACCAAGCTCAACAGCACAGCCAACGCCATAACCAGTCGGGTCAAATTGGTTGTATTCATAATATCTTTTGCTTTTTTCATGTCACCGATTATAATTGCTTTATGAACAGAAATCAAGCCTTCACAATTCTACAGCGCGCCGGTGGCATACGCGCCGCGCGGATTATCACGGAAAATACTGAAAAATTTTCTGGGATTTTCGTCCGCATTATGGCGCACAAATTACGTCGCGGCGTACCCGTGGCAAAAATAATCCACCAAAAATGGTTTTATGGATTAAAATTCTATACGAACAAACACACACTGGACCCACGCCCTGACACAGAAACACTGGTATCTGCGGTCATATCTGATTGCCTGCCGGGTGTGACACCTAATATTCTGGACCTGGGGACGGGAACCGGCTGTATAATATGTGCGCTGTGTAAAAACATCCCAGACGCCCACGGCACCGCCATTGACAAATCGCGTCGCGCACTGCGCGTTGCGCGCCGGAACATCCGCGCATTGAATTTGGCGAACAAAATCAGAACCGTCCGCACAACATTTGACCGCCCATATGACTTTGGCGAAACATTTGACATAATTGTATCAAACCCACCCTATATCGCACACGGCGACACGCGTGTTGACGATGCCGCCACCCACGACCCACGCATGGCATTATACGCAAAAAACAATGGCCTGGCGGCATATGAATCAATCGCCAAAAACGCCTCACATTGGTTAAAACCGCACGGCAAAATGTACCTGGAAATCGGTATTGATATGGGCATTGACGTCAAAAACATATTCGTATCACACGGATGGAATTTGATGCGCACTGAAAACGATTTATCCGGCATCGAACGCGTACTGGTATTCGAACGGGCGCACCCATTAAACCCGGAATACACCGAATAATCTCAGTCGCCCCCGCCTATCAATCCGCAGGTGCGGAATATGCGTTGTCGCGTCATGCCCGCGCTTGAATCTTTTTTGATGACGCTGACAATCGGCACGTGCGAAATCTTCGGGATAGAACCCCAGTGGTGTCGCCATCTTAAAGAATTGCGAATAAATTTCCTTGGTATCTGGCATATAAAAATACGGTTTCAACGCATAAAAATGTTTAATCACCGGCGATGCCATATCCACATCGACCCCGTCCTGGATTACCACAGACGGTTCACGATTATACCGCAGTGGCAATTCATATATCTTGCCATCCAGCCCAACATTTAACAAATCCTGGTCTGGGTATTTCAACGGCACATCCACCGCCAACAATCGTGCTTCGACCTTGGGCATTTTTTTCATATTTATCAACAGCACACCCGAATTCACATACAGACCATGTTTCAGATATTTATCCACAAACATCCGCACATGTTCCACATCCAACTTACCACCCTGGGTTGTACTTTCAATTACCGCCATATCCCGAATTGCCCCCATGGCATATTTTTTAATATCTGTGCTATACAGTTCCGCAACATCCCCACACACCAAAGTATCTGAATCCAGGTACAAAATCTTGTCCAGATGCGGGAACATACGATGCGCAAACAATCGATAGAATATCACCGGACTCCACCGTGAAAAGTCGCGACCCGCATACGGATTTTCGCGCACCTTGACCACGCGCCACACGACGCGCCCGCCATATTCAGCAACAATTTTTTGAATTTGTCTGCGTCCATGTGTACGCGGCGGCACCATACAGTGTACCACCACCGGATTTTTTTGACACCGCACCAACGACCGTATTGACACCGCCGCCAACCGCCAAAAATTATTATCAAAACAATACAGCACGTTTATTTCAGACATGACAAAAACCAACACAACACCCGTTTTCTGAACGGCAAATATCGCCGCGGAATAAACTTTACCGCCGCCAAGATTGTCTGACGCGCCTCGTCCTTGAACAGCCCTGTTTGCTTTGGCTGAATAACTGTTGTGAACACCATGTAATCCAACATCATCCGATAAAACATCCGCAAAAAGTCGGCTGGATACTTGTCCAAAATACTATCCCGCATATACCGAAATAATGTTGGAAAGAAATTAAAATGTGACACATCAAAATTTCTGTGCATCACAGATTGCTGATGAAATCTGTGGTACACACTGATTGTTTCGGTTTCGACAATTCGCTGGGTTCTGTGACATATATCCAGCATAAATCCCAAATCGTCACCCGCCCCTGTAAATTCGGGCAAAAACCGTACATTTTCAATCAAATCCCGTCTGTAAATCCGTCGCCAAACCCAGCACCAATTAAATTCCTTGGGCGCCAACAAGAACCGCGCTGGATTCACTTCTATCCAATGCCGTCCCACCGACCAGTCTTTATTTTTCTTGGGTATAAATTTAAATTCCTGGGGCACCATCAGCGATTGGGCACCGGCGATTTGGGCATCCATTGTTTCCGCCAACCGCACCAACATTTCCAGCGCATATTCTGTAAAACAATCATCCGAATCCAAGAACGCGATATATTCACCCTTTGCGGCATCCATACCGGCGTTACGCGCCCGCGACACCCCAACCGCCGATTTGAATTGAATCAGTTTAAATCGCGCATCCCCACGAATTGCTTTTTTAATAATGTCCACCGAATTATCCGTGGACGCATCATCAATAATAAAACATTCCCAATCAGATAACGTCTGGGCGCGCACAGATTTAATTGCATCTGCCACATACCGCCCATAGTTATGATTAGGAATAATAATCGATACCTTTGGTGCCTTCATATTGCCTTACATAGAATAATAACAGTTACTAATCACAGTTCCCAACCCGGTTGCATCATTAAACACCGTCCCCGACACCAGGAAACAATTCGCACTGGTTCCACTGTGACGGACACTGGTGCCATACGCAGATCCCCAACCACTGCCCCCACTTGGACATCTAAAGCACGCCGCACTATTGGTATAATTGTACCGATAATACCCCGCACTGCAGTATGCACACGAGTTATTACGGTGATATGCCGTTGACGCATTCGCATACATCAAACTTGCACATTGGGCACACGAATTGCCAGTCAGATAAGAACTATCTCTGCACACCCCAGTAATCCCCGAACAATATGTATAATATGGATTATACCAGTTGGCACTGGTACACGTTGACATACCACTGGGGCAAAAACCACTTAACCCCGAATAATAAATCTGCACATAATCGAATCCACTATATATTCCCGTCGACCCCAACACAATAATCTGACTGGATGTGCATCTGGCTGAACTGCAACAATTATAATCGTACCCACCTACCTCTTGATACGTCATGGCGGCGGCCCATACCTGTTCAAATTGATATGCGACATTCATAAAAAAACTGAACATCGCGAACAAAGCCTTATAAAATGTTTTCACAGGTTCTCTCCCTTCGTTTCTATGGCACGCACCCAAACGGTGGTTTAGATTAGGCACAAAATAGAATTGACTTTATCCACAAAATACGGAATAATTCGGCTAAGAATATGCCTAATCTAAACCACCGTTTTAATTAGGCACTGTTTTTATTAAAAATTTCCACAAAATTCAAAAAATTGCTTTTATTAAAATAGTTTTTTATAATCACTTTTATGAAACAATTAACCGACCAGGATATTGAACAAATGATTGGCGTCGAACACACGCCCGACGACACCGCAACACGCCGTGCGGTGCGTGCTGAATTACACATGTCACGCCGCATTCCGCACCGCAGCCCTATCCCCGAACACGCAACACTGGACCTGCACCAATTAACCGAAGAACAGGCCTGGTCTGCGATAATAAATCTGGCGACATCTGGCACACGCAGTGCCAACATCATCACCGGGGCCAGTGGCATTTTGAAAATCAAATTCCAACAATGGGCACGCGACAGTCTGTTATCTCCACACATCGTATCATTTACCCCGATAAATAATGGCAGTTTTTTCGTAAAGTTCAAAAAACAACATGACGCGCCCTAAATTTTTTGCTATGAATACACCCACAGGGAAAAAGAAATGGCAAAAATTCACACCGTCTATGACCACATCCGCGCAAATAATATCAAGACCTGGGCACTGGTCACACTGTTCCCGATGATATTTATCGCGTTAATATTTTTATTCACATGGATTGTTGCCCCAATCCAGACCGCAATTGACACGACAATATCCGTCGCAATACCAACACTGGTCGCATGTATGGTATGGATGTTAATATCGTGGGCATTTGGCGATTCTATGATGTTGAACGCGGCGGGCGCGCATGAAATAACCCCGGACAACCGCGAACACCGTGAAATTTATCGTGCGGTGGAAAATGTGGCGTTGGCGGCGGGCCTGCCCACACCACGGGTTTATATTATTGACGACGATTCGATGAACGCATTTGCAACGGGTCGCACACCACGCGATGCGTCTGTTGCCCTGACCCGCGGGATAATCAAACGCCTGGACAAACTGGAACTGGACGGGGTAATTGCGCACGAAATGGCGCATATTGGCAATCGCGATATTCGCCTGGATATGCTGATGATAACCGGAATTGGCGTCACAGTATTTGCCGCCGACATAATTCTGCGAACGGCGATGTACGGCAACCACACATCCGACGACAACGACCGTGGCAATGGCACTGCGATATTGCTGATGGTATGGTTGGCATTTTCCGTATTTAATTTAATAATCACACCACTGTTGCGGATGGCGGTATCCCGCAACCGTGAATACGCCGCCGACGCAACCGGTGCACATATTACACGCAACCCACACGCACTGGCATCCGCACTACGCAAAATAACAACCGATTCGCGCGTTGAATCAATGGACCGTGTAAAATCTATGGCCGCGGTCTGTATTGCGAACCCGGGCGCCCCACGCGAATTGGTCGGTGAATTGATGGCAACCCATCCACCGGTGGAAAAACGCATTGCGCGCCTGGAATCAATGAATATAAAGTAACAAAGGAAAGGTATCACAAATGGCAAACTTACATTTTCACTATGGCGTAATGAGCAGTTCTAAATCCGCCGCCCTGATTATCAACGCATACAATTTCCGCCGCAACGGCACCGCGGTCGAAGTCATCAAACCATCATACGACAGTCGCTTTGGCACCCAGAAAATAGTATCACGCATTGGCCTGGATTGCGAAGCGAACGCCATGCCATCACTGGAAAAATATTCACCTGCCCCTGACACAAACGTAATATTGGTTGACGAAGTCCAATTTTTTTCAGAATCCGACATTGATAAATTGGTACGCATCGCCGACCAACAGGACAAAATTGTCATGTGCTATGGTCTGATGGTGGACAGCAACGAACAAATATTCCCCGCGTCCCGCCGTCTAATCGAAGTCGGGGCAAAATTACACCGCATGGATTCGACATGCCAAATAAATGGCTGTATGAAGTTGGCGACACACCACCTGCGTTTTGACGGATTGGGCCGCGTAATTCGTGCCGGCGACCAGTTTGCCCTGGGGGACAGTAATTATAAATCCGTCTGTCGCGCCCACTATAACGCATTGTACCACGACACAAAACAAAAAACGAAATAACTGTTATTTTTACTTGCAATTAAAATAAAAAGGTATAGAATAACAATCCGTTGCATCCATAGCTTAACTGGATAAAGCATCTGACTACGGATCAGAAGACTGAGGGTTCGAATCCTTCTGGATGCGCCACGAATTCAAAACCGACCATTTTGGTCGGTTTTTAATTTGTGTTGCACATCCTAGGGTTCGAACCCGACCAGAGGGTTCGACAAGGAGTAGATTTGACAAGCACAGCACAGTCAAATCGTCACGACTGCCCCGACGGCACAAAGTGCCAAGGGAATCCTTCTGGATGCGCC
>JAZQCH010000007.1:0-1679 GCA_045546195.1 Candidatus Enterousia sp. | reverse complement strand
TATGTTCCGCCATTGCCGCTGCAAATATCTTTATTGGTTGAATGAATCGGTGTGCAAGTATCCTGATAATTTGTGGTATTGGTATTATCGTTGCACATAGTCTGTTCCAATGTCACGTAACCAGGCGTTGTCGATGTCGGTTCGTTATACGTCTTGGTATATGTCTTAACCGATGTCGCGGGATTCGCAACATTATCGCAAATTCCGACACCGTTTGTACCCGGCGTACCATCGTTACCATCCTGACCGTCCGGTATGTCCACCGTACTGGTGCTGCCGCAACCACTAATGGTCACAACTGTCTTTTTATTCGTGGCATCATGTGCGCTGCTGAATGTCGGTTCGCAATTTGTACCATTGGTACCCGGCGCACCGGTTGCACCATCACAGACCTGTTTAGATATCGCACTGCCATCGTTTTCGCACGCTGTGCCCGCGGCATTTGCCTTTCTCTTTTGTGTAGATATCGTATAACAACCCGTACTTGTGTCTTTGTCACTCATTGTTATAGTCGCTTCACAAGAGATTGGTGTTGTGCCATCCGCACCATCTTCAACCGTTTCCGTCCAAACCGTGTCGTTATTACAATCCTTTGCCGTCAGTGTCGTTATGCCCCCAACTTTACTCTTGGTAATCGTCGTTGCACAACCCGGCGCACCGTCTTGACCCGCGGCACCATCGGTTCCATTATATACAACATCTTGTGTTGGGTTCGCGTTGTTGCAGTCTGTTTTGGTGTAAATCACACCAGACTTGGTTGCAACAGGACACTTTTGTGTCAAATCAGGTCCGCATTCCGTTGTTGTCAGTGTTGATTGACAATCCAAACCATTTGTTCCATTGGTCCCCGGGGCACCGGTTGCACCAACCAGCGATGCCAAGAAATCAGCCTCGCTTCCGGTATGGTTATTATTCAACCAAATTTGATAGGCCGATAAACCGTCGGCACCCGCCGCCCCGGCGGCCCCGGCCGTTCCGTTCTTGACCTCTATCTGGCCAATTACTGTGTCCGCGGCATATGCGCCGGTTAAACCGACACATATCGCCAATACGGCACAGATTCCACCAAAAGTCATTTTTCTTTCACACATTTTGACTTTCCTTTTTGTTTATATAAATCAATCGTCCCTAATTTAATTGTCTATCCTTTACAAACTACATTATATACGGTTTTGTCACTGGTGCTTGACGCTGTATCTTCTACAACCGCCATACCGTTCGGGCAGGGGCTTTCACCCTTCAAATCAGATGTTGCCGCCAATGTCGCAACCGTGGTACTACCTTCCTTTAACACATACGATTCCACACCATTAACGGTTTCCGTGGCAAATGTCACATTTTTGGACAATTTGTTTGCAAGAGCACTATCTGTCGTTGTTTGATACGAAGTAAATGTTGTCGTATCAACTTTGTTGTTTGCGGTATTCTGTGCAGTTTCCGCCGCAGTTTGTGCCGCACTGATTGCCGCAGAAATCGCACTGGCATTCTGTGTAGTTATCGCCTTGCAGATATTATACGCCGCACCGGTATCCTGGCGCGTGCATTCCATATATGTTCCGCCATTGCCGCTGCAAATATCTTTATTGGTTGAATGAATCGGTGTGCAAGTATCCTGATAATTTGTGGTATTGGTATTATCGTTGCACATAGTCTGTTCCAATGTCACGTAACCAGGCGTT
>JAZQCH010000006.1:0-37980 GCA_045546195.1 Candidatus Enterousia sp. | reverse complement strand
ACCCAGGTAAAGGCAGATATTGCGGCGAACGCGCAGGCGATTGCGAACATCAAGGAATATGATGACACAGCATTGACGGCACGCGTAAGCGCGAACGAAACCGGTATTGCTGATAACAAGAGCGCAATCGAAGCGTTGCAGGGGGCGGGCCATCAGACAGAAACGCAGGTTAAGACAATTGTAGAAGGCTATGGTTATCAGACGTCTGAACAGGTTCAGAATGCGATTACAACATCTACGGCTGATATGGTCACAGATGCTGAATTGGCAGGTAAGGGCTATGTTGTTGGTACCAAGACAGCCGGCAGTTATCTGGTGAATTTTGATGCCGAAGGTAATGCGTCCTATGCGGCGGTTGAAATCTTGGACGACAAGGGTAATCCAATCGATTTAACATCAGGTGCGGTTAAATAATAAGTAATTCATGCCAAAATCCGCCACGGGTCAGGCAGAATAAATAAAAAAACGAAAGAAAGGAAAAAAAATGAAAGTAAGAAATATCATGTTCACTGGCTTTATGGCGGCGATTTTGGGTGCCACCAGTGCGAATGCAGCGATTTCCGTTGCATCACAGGGCTATGTTGATGCCAAGGTTGATGCGGTTTCGACATCTGTTTCGAATTTGGAAACATCTGTTTCGAACACATATCAAACCAAGGCGGATGCGGAAACAGCCGCAAGTGGCGTTGAAACAGAATTGGCCAAGAAGGTTGATCAGACGGTTTATGATGAACATTTGACAGCACAGGAAGCGATTGACGCCAAACAGACAGAAGATATTTCAAAAAATACTGCGGCAATCGCAACATTGAACGGTGATGCGGCAACGCCAGGGTCTGTAAAAAATGAAATTAAAGTTTTGTCAGATTTGTTGGGTGGTACGGCCGGTGATGTTAGTGGCTTGACAACACAGGTTAGTGCGAATACAACCGCGATTGAAAAGTTGAACGCAGAAGCGGCGACAATTGGTTCGGTTGCGAATTCTATTGCCGAAGCGTTGAAAGACTATTCGACAACAGAACAGGTTGATGCGAAAGATACAGCAACACTGGATGCAGCAAAAGAATATGCGGATGGTTTAGCGGATAATTATGATGCAGCGGGCAGTGCCGCCGCAGTAGAAGCAAAATTGGCAGATTATACCAAAACATCTGATTTGGATTCTACATTTGCGACAGATTCAGAATTGAATGCGGTTGATGCAAAATTTGCGAATTACACAACAACAGAAGCGTTGACAACAACATTGAATAACTATGCGACAAATACTGCTTTGAGGGCAGAAGAAGATGCGCGCAAAGCAGCAGACGAAGCAACAACAAATGCTTTGAAAGATTACACCAAGACATCTGAACTGGATGCGGGTTTCGTTTCAGAAGCAGAAATGACAACATTTAAGTCTTCTAATGATGAAGCAATCGCAGATGCCAAAAAGGCGGGTACAGATGCAGCCACAGTCGCAGCCGCAGCCCAGTCGAAGGCAGATGAAAACGCAGGCGCTATTTCACAGTTGGAAACAGATTTGGCAACAAAAATTACAGCGCCAGATGCGTGTGCCACACAGGATTGCGTACTGTCAATCAACAAAGCGAGCGGTACAATCGCATGGGTGCCATTGACAGAACCTGTTGAAGATTATTTAACAGAATAATTTTAAAAAAATTTCATCCGATTCGTTTTTTGCCTTTACACACCTAGGCAAAAAATGATAGGATGGAATAACCGAAAGAAAGGAAGGGAAAATCTCATGAAAAAATTGACAGCAGGTATTTTTACCGTATTGATGGGGCTGGTGTCCGTTAATGCGGCGGATGCTGCCGTGGCTTCTAAGGGGTATGTCGATGCCAAAGTTGGTGCGAATACAACCTTGATTGAAAATTTAAGCACAACGGTCACAGATAATCAGAACGCAAATACAGAAGCGATTGCGGCTGCGAAAAAAGCCGGCGATGATGCGGCGGCGGCATTAGAAGCGTATCAAACTTCTAATAATACCGCGGTTTCTGGGTTGGATACGCGTGTGTCGGCCAATGAAACAGCAATTTCTGGTTTGCAGTCCGGCAAGGCAGACAAGGGTACCAAACTGTCAGACTATGGGATTACAGATGCCTATACCAAGGGTGAAACCGATACAGCGATTGCCGCGGCGGTTAAGGGTACGATGGAAGGTGACGTAAGTGCGGCGTTGGGTGACTATCTGAAAAAGACCGAAGCGGAAACTTTGTATGAAACAATCGCAGCGGCCCAGGCGACAAATGATGCCCAGGATGCAAAAATTACGGCGAATACGGATGCGTTGACTCTGTTGAACGGTAATGCGACGGTTGACGGTTCGGTTGCGAAGAAGATTGCTGATGCGATTACGGCTTTGGATTTGTCGAATTCGTATGATGCCAAAGGGGCGGCGGCGCAGGCGTTGGCAGATGCAAAAGCGTATGCGGATGGTTTGGCGACAAACTATGATGCGGCGGGCAGCGCGACGAGTGCGTTGGCAGAAGCCAAGGGCTATACCGACACAGAAATTGATAAGTTGGAACAGTCGTTGAATGGTACATCAACTAATTTGACAGAATTAGAAGGCAAAGTGACCGCGAATACGAATTCTATCAATACTATTAACGACAGTGCGGTTATGAAATCTGGTGTGACGGCGGAAACTGTGACCCAGGTTGGTACAAATGCGACCGCGATTACCAATATTAACAACAGTGCGGCGATGAAGTCGGGTATTACATCTGAAAAAGTGACGGCCTATGATGCGTATGCGGGTCAGATTACAAGTGCTTCGGATGCAGCAGATGCGGCCCAGGAATCTGCGAATGACGCAGCAGCAGCAGCGGCAGCGGCCCAAGCAACAGCCGACAAAGCGATTCCGGCACCAACACCAGAATGTTCCAACAAAGGAAACAAGTGTGTGTTGACATCTGGTGAAAATGGATACGCATGGGAAGTGATTGAACGCGGAACAGGTGAAGTTGTAGAATAAGATTGAAAAATAGTCGTGGGTGTTAATGCGCCCACGGCGCAAATTAAAAAAAGACAAGACAAAAAACAAAACAAGAAAGAAAGGAAAGAAAAATGAAAAAAATATTGACAGTATCTTTGTTTGCGATGATGGCTGTATCGGCTGCGAACGCGGACATCGCATCAACAAAATTTGTAACCGATCGTACCGGTAATACGACATTTACTGGTTCTGTTGAGGGGGCTGCTGACCTGACTGTTGCGGTTAATACCTTGGCGGGGAAAGTTGATACAGTTGCGGGATCGGGCGAAGGTTCTGTTTCAGATCAGATTGATTCTGCTTTGGAAGATTACACGAATACAGCTGGTATGAATAGTGCGATTGATGCTGCGAAACAGGCTGCGATTACTGCTGCTGCGAATGATGCGACAAAATATATTGATGCCGATGAATTAGCAGCGTCACAGGGTACTCAGGATACAACATTGAAGGCTTATGCTGATGCAGCTAAGGAAGCAGCGATTGCTGCGATTCCAGCAGTTGATACGACGTTCAGTGCGTCGTCTGACAATGCGGCGACATCAAAGGCGATTGCTAACTATGTTAATGGTATTAAGAACGAACTGTCGAATGGCAATACTGCGGCGGTTAATGGCTTGCAGGAACAGATTGATTCGTTGGATGAAGACTATGTGTCTGAAACAGAAATTGCGAATTACACGAATACAACTGGTATGGAAGCTGCGATTGCGACGGCAAAATCAGAAGCGATTACTGCTGCTGCGAATGATGCGAAAAAATATATTGATGAAAGTGAATTAGCAGCGTCACAGAGTGCTCAGGATACAACATTGAAGGCTTATGCTGATACTCAGGCGACAGCAGCGAAGGATGCGGCGATTACTGCGGCAAAGTCGGCCGGGGATGCGGCTTATGCAGCGAAATCGTATGAGGCGATTGTTGATGCCGATAAGGCGTTCCGTGAAGAAATCGCCAATGGTACAACTACAACAGGGACAGACGGTACCTATGCGTTGACAGCGACGGTTTCTAACGGTACTGTTTCTGGTTATAAGTGGGAACTGATTGGACGTTAATTTGCTTCGATTATCTGGTTGGGTGGGTGTCCGCCCAACCAGGATTCGTTTGAATTTTGGCCGTATTATGAAAGTTTTGTAAAATTTTTGTAATATGTGTTATTTTGTCCTTGTGTCACATGGGCGAATTTAGTTATAATACATAAACAAAACAGAGAATAGTGAAAAAATTGGTGGGATGTTCTGATGATTAAGACAAAATTCGTTTTCGCGGTTTCTATGGTGGCTATGATGGCGGTTAATGTCGCAAATGCAGAAATTGCTGCGACAAGCTATGTGGACAAAGGGGTGACGACGGCGACAAATGCCGCGAATGCTGCGCAGACATCGGCCAATGCGGCGAATACGGCGGCGGGCAAGGCACAGACATCGGCAAATAATGCCCAGGAGGCAGCAGACAACGCTCAGGCGTCTGCGGATGCGGCGGCGGCAAGTGCGAAAACGGCGAATTATGCGTTGGCGTCAAAGGCAAATACTGCGGATTTGGCGAAGGTGGCGACGAGTGGTTCGTATAACGATTTGACTAATAAGCCAACTATCCCGACAGTTAACAATGCGACGTTGACGATCCAGAAGAACGGAGCAAATGTAGCGACGTTTACGGCTAACTCTGGTACTGCGGCGACAGCGAATATTACGGTACCGACGAAGGTAAGTGAGTTAACGAATGACAGCAGTTATGCGACCACAACACAGTTGAATACTGTTAAGAATGAGTTGTCGGATGGGAATACTGCTGCGATTGGTGAATTGCAGGATCAGATAGATGGTCTTGCGACAGTTGCGAGTACAGGTTCGTATAATGACCTGAGTAATAAACCTACGATTGGTAATGCGACGTTGACCATCCAAAAGAATAGTGTGGCGGTTGATACATTTACTGCGAATGCTACGACTGCTAAGACAATAAATATTACGGTACCGACGAAGGTAAGTGAGTTAACGAATGACAGCAATTATGCGACAACGACTGCGGTTAATGCCAAGGTAACGACTGCACAAGGTTCGTCTAATGCGAATAAGGCAGTTATAACGAACGCGTCTGGTAATATTACGACTGGTACGATTACATCGGGGATGATTACTGATGGTACGATAAAGAATGTAGATATTGCGACAGATGCGGCGATTGCGGCAAGTAAGATTAGTGGATTAGCGACTGTGGCGACGAGTGGTTCGTATGCTGATTTGTCAAACAAGCCAACTATCCCGACAGTTAACAATGCGACATTGACTATCCAGAAGAATGGAGCGACGGTTGATACCTTTACGGCAAATGCTTCTGCGAATAAGTCGATAAATATTACGGTACCGACGAAGGTAAGCGAGTTAACGAATGACAGCAGTTATGCGACCACAACACAGTTGAATACTGTTAAGAATGAGTTGTCGGATGGGAATACTGCTGCGATTGGTGAATTGCAGGAACAGATAGATGATCTTGCGACAGTTGCGAGTAGCGGTTCGTATAATGACCTGAGTAATAAACCTACGATTGGTAATGCGACGTTGACCATCCAAAAGAATGGTGTGGCGGTTGATACATTTACTGCGAATGCTACGACCGCTAAGACAATAAATATTACGGTACCGACGAAGGTGACGGACTTGAGTGATGCTGCTAGTTATGCGACAACAACAGCTGTTAATGCCAAAGAAGCAACAGTGAATAAGTTGACATCAACTGCGACAACAACAGTTTCTGATACAAATAAAGACACTTTGTATCCGTCGGTTGGTAAAGTTCAATCAATGATTAATGCATTGGATGTGACGGATTCTGCGCAGACTGGCAAATACGTCAGTGCGGTTTCAGAAACAGATGGTAAGATTACGGTTACGCGTGCTTCTTTGCCAACTATCCCGACAGTTAACAATGCGACATTGACTATCCAGAAGAACGGAGCAAATGTAGCGACATTTACGGCTAACTCTGGTACTGCGGCGACAGCGAATATTACGGTACCGACGAAGGTAAGTGAGTTAACGAATGACAGCAGTTATGCGACCACAACACAGTTGAATACTGTTAAGAATGAGTTGTCGGATGGGAATACAGCTGCGATTGGTGGATTGCAGGATCAGATAGATGATCTTGCGACAGTTGCGAGTACAGGTTCGTATACTGATCTGACTAATAAGCCAACGATTGGAACTTCTGTTTTGACTATTAAGAATGGTGCTACAAACGCAAATATAGCGACATTTGGAGCAAATGCAACCGCAGCTGTTACGGCAACGATTCCGGCGGCGACTGCGAGTGTGGCTGGGTTAGCGAAGATTGGGATTATCCCATCGGGGACGGATAAGAGTGGTACTGCTGAGATTTGGGTTGAGTAGGAAGGTTGAAATAAAAAGTCCCCCGTTTGGGGGATTTTTTGTTGGTGTAAATTGTTAGTGGTAAGTGGTGGCAGTATTGGTGACAGCCCCGTTGGCGGGGGCGGTATCCCCCGTGTGCGGGATGAGGGGGCTGATATAAATAAAAGTTTATCTTACAAAACATGTTAAGTGTTTTGTTATTCCGGGGCTTGACCCCGGAACCTGGGTTATGCGGGCAAAGCGCGCACAAATAATAAAGATTTCATGACCTGGGGCCCGCGGTCCTCCGTCTGCGCTTCGCTGCGCCGAGACAAGAGCCGCGGGATGACAGAATTTTTTTACAAAAAATTCTGTTTATGTTTTCTGCGCTAAACTTTTTTTAATCTTAGCATCCCCCCCACCGGCATACGCCGGTCCGCCCCCTGCGCAAGGAGGGGAATAACAAAATCCCGCCGGGGCGGGATGGATTAAAATAGACTGATTAGGCATATGCCAAGGCCGGCCGCAATTATCGCACCAAGTGTTAATGGCCAGAAATATTTCTTTACAATTGCGTTGGCGCGTTCCTGGAAAAAATAGAGCAGGGTCGCGATTATCGCAAAGCGGCCTGTGCGGAATATCGCAGATACAGCCAAAAATATCCATATTGGATAGCCGATAAATCCCAGCCATATTGCCAGTAATTTATACGGTATCGGGGTGACCGCGGTAAGTACAATTATCCAGATGCCATATTGACTGAACATTGGTTTTACCGTTGTTTCAATCAATTCAGGATTTGAAAATGTTTCAATCAGCCATACGCCAACAGAATCATACAGCCACATACCAATCATATAGGCAATCGCACCACCAACAATAGAGCCAAGTGAGGCCGCGACTGTAATTGGAACAGCGCGTTTCTTGTTCGCAATAATTGGTGGGGTCATAAAGACTTCGGGTGGGATAAATAAAAATATGGATTCGCAAATGGTTAGCAAAAATACAATCCACGAATATGCACGCGATTCTGATTTGGCCAATATGTATTCTGAAAATTTCATCCCATGTCCCCGTTGTTAAAAAGATTTTACTTGATTGTGTTTTTATATCTTATATTTTACTATAATAACACAAATAAAGATATTAGGCATGCCAAAAAAACAATTTAATTCAAATCGTGGGGAACGTGTCGCAAGTAAGGTGCAGACGCTGGTGGCGGAAATTCTGCGGGATATCTATGGTGATGACCCGTTAATCGCGGGGGTGTCGCTGGTGGGGGCGGATGCGCATGGGGGATTACAATTTGTGCGGCTGTATTTTTATACACGTAATCCGGATGTGGCGGCGGTACAGGCGCGTCTGGATGCGATTACGCGCACGGTTCGTTTCGAGTTGGCCGCGCGCATGAATCAGAAATATGTGCCGGATATTAAATTCGCATATGATGATACAATGGAACGTGCCGCGCGAATCGACGAGTTGTTGAATAATTTAAAATAATCTGATTTTGTTGAATTTTCGCCTTGCGATTGCGTGAATACTGGTATATCATTGCCGCATAGGGCAATTTAGTGGTTAGTGTAAGTTGTTAGTGGCTAGTGGTGGAATACATGAAATCGGTTAAGGATTTAACAGTATATAAATGCGGGTTTAATCTGGCCGTTGATGTATATAAGGCGACGGCTTGCTTTCCACAGAATGAGCAGTTTGGGTTGGTTTCACAAATGCGCAGGGCTGCTGTGTCAATTTGTTCCAATTTGGCAGAAGGGGCCGCGCGGGGAACAACCAAGGAATATGTGCGTTTTGTATATGTGGCAAAAGGGTCTGCCGCAGAGCTGGAAACGCAGATAGATTTAGCGTTTGCTTTGGGGTTTGTAGAAAAAAACAAGGCAGAAAAAATACTTAAAGATGTAGCGGAAGTGTTGCGGATGTTATCTGGATTGATTCATTCACTGACCACTTGCACTAATCACTAACCACTGGTAATAACATGAAGCAGTCTAATATCCGGAATTTTTCAATTGTAGCGCATATTGACCATGGTAAATCGACATTGTCGGACCGTCTGATTGAATTTACAGGGGGACTGCAATCGCGCGAGATGAAGGCCCAGGTCTTGGATTCTATGGATATTGAACGTGAACGTGGTATCACGATTAAGGCCCAGACTGTGCGGTTGAACTATACTGCGAAAAATGGTGAAACATATCAATTGAATTTGATGGATACGCCGGGACATGTGGATTTCTCGTACGAAGTGTCGCGGTCGCTGGCCGCGTGCGAGGGGGCGTTGGTGTTAGTTGACGCGACCCAGGGGGTGCAGGCACAGACACTGGCAAATGCATATTTGGCACTGGATAATGATTTGGAAATGTTGCCGGTTCTGAACAAAATTGATTTGCCGTCCAGTGATGTAGAGGGTACGCGAGAACAGATTGCGGATGTTATTGGGCTGGACGCGGGGGATGCGTTGGCTGTATCGGGCAAGACCGGTGACGGTGTGCCAGAATTGCTGGAAGAAATTGTAAATAAATTACCCGCGCCACACGGGGATGAAAACGCACCGACGCGTGCGCTGTTGGTGGATTCGTGGTATGATTCTTATTTGGGGGTTGTGATACTGGTGCGCGTGGTTGACGGAACGCTGAACCGTGGACAGAAGATTAAGTTTATGGCAACAGGTGCGGAATATGTTGTCGATAAGATTGGATACTTTACACCAAAGATGGTCAATGTTGATAAACTGCATACCGGGGAAATTGGATTTATTATTACTGGTATGAAGACAATTCATGACTGTAAGGTTGGTGATACGATTATCGATTCGAAATATGAAAATGCCCAGATGTTGCCGGGGTTTAAGCCGTCAGTGCCGGTGGTGTTTTCATCATTCTTTCCGGTTGAGGCCGATGATTACCCGACGTTCCGTGAAAGCGCGGAAAAGTTGGCGTTGAATGATGCGTCCTTTATGTTCACAGTGGAAAAGTCGTCTGCGTTGGGATTTGGATTGCGGTGTGGGTTCCTGGGCTTGCTGCATATGGAAATTATCAGTGAACGATTGGCGCGTGAATTTAATCTGAATCTGATTAACACGGTGCCAAGTGTGCTGTATAAAATTCATATGCGTGATGGGTCGGTAATTGATTTAGAAAATCCAGCCGATATGCCAGAGCCAACACGAATCGCATCAATCGAAGAACCATGGGTGCGCGCAACGATTATGATGCCCGATAAATATATGGGGGGGATTATGTCGCTGTGTTCGGAACGGCGTGGGGTTCAGGAAAATATTTCCTATGTTGGTAATCGCGCGGTGTTGGTGTATCAATTGCCATTGGCGGAAATTGTGTTTGATTTCTATGACAGGGTAAAGTCTATTTCGTCGGGGTATGCGTCATTTGACTATGTTGTATATGGGTATCAGGCATCTGATTTGGTAAAGGTTAATATTCTGGTTAACGAAGAAAATGTTGAACCGCTGTCATTTATGTGTCATCGCAGTTTCGCAGAAAAACGAGGGCGGCAGATTGTAGAAAAATTAAAAGACCTGATACCGCGGCATCAATTCAAAATTCCATTACAGGCCGCAATCGGGGGCAAGATTATCGCGCGCGAGACAATCGCGGCATATCGTAAAGACGTGACGGCGAAATGCTATGGCGGGGATATTACGCGTAAGCGCAAGTTGTTGGAAAAACAGAAAGAGGGTAAAAAGCGTATGCGTTCATTTGGCAATGTAGAAATTCCGCAGTCTGCGTTTATCAATGCATTAAAGGTTTCATAAAAAAACAAAAGGGGGCCGATATGGCGCACCAGTTTTATTTTAATCCGTATATTCTAGATAACCTGCCGGCGCCGGCATCGGGGTTTGATGTTGTTCAGGATATTTCAGAACCACGTCTGCGGATGTATGTGACCAGTCGTGGGGTCAAGACTTTCTTTGTGCGAAAACGTTTGCGCGGTAAAGATAAACGGATTTTAATTGGAAAGTATCCAGAGATTGATATAGAAGATGCACGCAGCGCGGTGCCACAAATTCTGGAAGAGGCCGCAAAAAAACCGCCTGTGCGCAGAAAGAAAATTTCATTTAAACAGTTCGTGGATATGTATCTGGCAAATAAGGTGCGGCGTGGCGAAGATTCGCATATGAAGTTAGTGCGCGCAATAAATCGACATTTGGTTTGTTTGTTTGATAAAAAAATATCAGAAATAAAATCTGATGATATTCGCGCGTGTGTTCAAAATATTCGTGGCGCAGCAATCGCAGCGCGTATGCAAGAATTGCTGCAGAGTATTTTTAGTTATGCACTGGATACGGGATA
The DNA here is from genome assembly GCA_045546195.1 of Candidatus Enterousia sp. Taxonomy (GTDB): domain Bacteria; phylum Pseudomonadota; class Alphaproteobacteria; order Rs-D84; family Rs-D84; genus Enterousia. The sequence continues at coordinate 27,295 of JAZQCH010000006.1, read as the reverse complement.
TGTAAAATCAAATCCGACAATTGGTTTGGACAAGATTAAACAGAACCGTCGGGTGCGTCCGCTGAATCGGGCAGGGGTGTTGCGTCTGGTCAATGCGATTAACGAATTGGATGATATTGTTTTGCGGGGGGCGTTTTTGATGCAGATTTATGGTTTTGCACCACGGTCGAAAATATTTTCGATGGCGTGGGAAGACCTGGATTTTAATCACGATATGTGGAATGGGTGGCCGCTGTCGGACAGGGCGATTGTTTTATTACAGGATTTTCCCCAGGATGGCCAATGGGTATTTCCAGGGCGGGGTGGGGTACACTTGATTGATCCGCGTACCGCATGGAAACGTGTGGTGACGCGTGCGGGGATTCCAAATCTGACCATGGATGATGTTCATAAATTTTTAATGCGACAGTTGGTGTGGGCGTCAGACAAAGAAGATTTGCGTGTGAATATGAATAATCTGTTGGATGATATTTGTGCCCCAAGCATATAATTTAGCATTTGTCAAGCGTTTGTTATTGTTTGTTATAATTCCTTGACACTTATGCCAGAAAATGATAGTTTAGTAATCAATGACGGTCATGGTATGGACCAAACAATTTAACTAAAACAAAGGAAAAGAAATGACAACTTTTGAAAAAGTGAAAAAAATCGTAGTTGAAAAACTGGGCGTATCAGAAGATAAAGTTACAGAAACTGCGACATTTGTTAACGATTTGGGTGCTGATTCCCTGGACGTTGTTGAATTTGTTATGGAAGTGGAAAAAGAATTTGACATCACAATTCCAGATGACGCAGCAACAAAATTGGAAAAAGTTGGCGATGCTGTAAAGTACATCGATGAACATAAAAAGAACTAATTTTGTACTGTGATTAGTTTGGTCCGCCGGCAGGTTCGGCGGATTTTTTTATTGTCTTTTTCAAGGGAAACAGTATATCATATACCTGTATGTTAGTTGTACAAAAGGAATATATGTTATGAGAAGAGTTGTTATTACTGGTATGGGTATCGTGTCCCCAGTTGGAACAGGGGTTGAACATGCGTGGAAAAATGTCCTGGCGGGAAAGTCAGGGGTAAAGAAGGTTGATTCTTTTGAAGTAGAAGATTTGGCATCGCAAATCGCAGGTGTCCCAGAAGTTGGAACAGAACCAGGGCAATATAATCCAGATGCAGTTGTTGATGCGCGTGAACAGCGAAAATTAGATAAATGTGAAATATATGGTATTGTGGCGGCGGACGAAGCCATCAAAGATGCTGGGTTGGATACATACGAAGGTGATAAAACCCGTATCGGTGTTTCTGTGGGCAGTGGTATCGGTGGTTTTAATACAATCTATGATAACTGTATCGAATTACACGAAGGTGGGCCGCGTCGCGTTAGTCCGTTCTTTATCCCAAAAGGGATTATCAATATGGCGGCGGGTAATATTTCAATTAAATATGGATTCCAAGGGCCAAATATTTCCGTCGTGACGGCGTGCGCGACCGGTGCGCATTCGATTGGCGAAGCGATGCGTATGGTACAATATGGTGATGCGGATGTTATGATATGTGGTGGTACCGAAGGCGCGGTCAGTCGTATCGCGTTGGCGGGATTTTCTGCGATGAAGGCGTTAAGTACGCGCAATGATAATCCAGCGGCAGCATCGCGCCCATGGGACAAAGGTCGTGACGGTTTTATTATGGCCGAAGGCGCGGGTGTGTTAGTTCTGGAAGAATATGAACATGCTGTTGCGCGTGGTGCCAAGATTTATGCCGAGGTTGCCGGTTACGGTATGTCGGGTGACGCGTATCATATCACAGCCCCCGCGCCAAATGGCGAAGGTGGTAAACGCGCAATGATTGCGGCGTTAAAAGACGCAGGCATTGCCCCAGCGGATGTTGATTATATCAATGCACATGGTACATCGACCGGTTTGGGTGATGTTGGTGAATTGGCGGCGGTTCAGGAATTGTTTGGTGATGCGCCGGTTTCGATGTCGTCAACCAAGTCTGTGACAGGGCATTTGCTGGGGGCGGCCGGCGCAGTTGAGGCAATATTCTGTGTTTGTGCGATTCGTGATGGTATTGTGCCACCGACAATTAATTTGGATGACCCAGAAGATGCGGTTGGCAACTTTGACCTGGTGCCGCACAAGGCCAAGACACGCAAAGTGGATGTTGCGTTGAGTAATTCGTTCGGATTTGGTGGAACAAACGCGTCGTTAGTCCTTAAAAAAATCCAATAAAACGGCATATCTGCAAGCGGTGCCGACAACTTATGTACGTTTTTGTACACTGCGTTGTCGGCACTGCGTGCATCTATACCATTTTCTTGAATTTTTATCCCCCAGAATTTGAAGTGAGTTTTTTGTGCTATTTTTATAAAACAAAAATCGCCACAAGGGCGATTTTAATTTTATGGTCGGAGTAACAAGATTCGAACCTGCGACCTCTACGTCCCGAACGTAGCGCTCTACCAGACTGAGCTATACTCCGAAGCGGTGTGCGAATTATGCGACTGATTTCGATAAAACGCAACTGTTATTTATAGTTACATCAAATTAAAATTATTTTTGATGATTGTTTTCTGATAAATTTCTGGTGCAGCGTTTGGCAATTTCGCGCGCCACGTCGGTTGCCTGTTGCGCGGTTCTTAGTTCATCTGGGGCGATGAATTTACGTTGGCTGCGTGATATCCAGTATGATGTATAGACCTGGCCGTTCAGGGTTGGAAGATAGTGGCCGGTTGTGCTGATGCGAAAACTGCCGTATTCGCATTCCATATAGCATCCGTGGCATTTTTCATTTGTGTTTTGTGTCATGCGTATCCTTCTTCTTTGTGCGGCGATTGTACCATCCATAGGATTTTTGTCAATTGCTGTTTTTTTTATATTTTTATTTGTAATTTGGATTGTCTGAATTATATTTATTGTTGTGTAAGAAAAGGAATAAAGATGTTTTTTAAGCGGTTCTTGAAACAAAATGAATTTAATGATTATGATGATTATTCACAAAATGCGGTGGTAAATGTCCCAGAAAACTTTAACTTTGCGTATGATGTGGTGGATGTGATTGCGTCTGAGACCCCAGATAAAGTAGCGATTTTATGGACAAACGATTCAGGTGAAACCAAGAAGATTACATTTGATATGCTGTCGCGGTGGTCAAATGCGGTGGCGAACTTTTTATCCCAGCGCGGGTTAAAGCGTGGCAGTACTGTGTTGCTGTTTATGCGCCGCAGATGGGAATATTGGGTATTGATGATGGCGATGCACAAATTGGGGGTGATTCCAATTCCGTCAACCAATCAATTAAAAAGTAAAGACATAGAATACAGATTAAAGACAGCAGAAGCGTCGGCTGTAATCGCGTTTGATGATGGTAATGTTGTAGATGAAATTAAAACTGCGATTGGTGATAATGAAAATATTCAATTGATTGATTGCGCAGAAATTAGCGCAGCGTGCGAATCGTATCCACAGACGTTGGAACGCGTGCCAAATGAAAATACGGATACTATGGTTGTATATTTTACCAGTGGTACAACAGATATGCCAAAAATGGTGGCGCATAATTTTGCGTATCCGTTGGGACATATAAATACCGCGGTGTTCTGGCAACGATTGGTGGACGGTGATATTCACTTTACATTGTCCGAATCGGGTTGGGCAAAGTGTTCGTGGGGCAAAATGTATGGACAATGGCTGGCGGGTGCGACGGTGTTCGTGTTCGATTTTAGTCGTATCTTTACAGCACATGATTTGTTGAGTGCAATCGCAGAACATAAGATTACTTCGTTTTGTGCGCCACCGACGGCGTATAAGATGATGATTCATGCGGATATGAGTAAGTATGACTTGACGTCATTGGTCAAGGCCGATGTTGCCGGCGAAGCGTTGAATCCAGAAGTGTATGAAAGATTCTTGGAAAGTACGGGGGTAAAACTGCGCGAAGGATTCGGTCAGACCGAAACATGCGTTATGATATTTACAAACCAGTGGGTTGAACCAAAGCCCGGTGCCATGGGGATGCCCGCGGCAGGTTGGGATGTGAAATTATTGGATGAACGTGGACGTGTGGTGACCGAAGCGAATACAGTTGGTGAAATCTGTGTTAATGTCAAAGACGCAAAGCCGGTGGGCCTGTTCCAGGGATATCATAAAAATGAAAAGCAGACTAATGCGGTATATCGTGATGGGATTTATCACACGGGCGATATGGCCTATTTTGATGCGGATGGATATTTTTGGTTCGTGGGACGTAATGATGATTTGATAAAAACCAGCGGTTATCGCGTCAGCCCGTTCGAAGTCGAATCGGTGTTGCTGGAACATCCCGCTGTACGCGAAGTTGCCGTCACAGGTATCCCAGACCCATCGCGTGGCCAGGCGGTCAAGGCGACGATTGTTCTGAATAAATATTTCCAACAGACAGATGCGCTGGTGCGGCAGTTACAGGATTATGCGAAGTCGCGTGCGGCGCACTATAAATCGCCACGTGTGATTGAGTTTGTGGAAACATTGCCAATGACAATCAGTGGAAAAATCCGCCGTGCGTTAATTCGTACGCTGGACAGTGCCAAAGAGACAATTGTTGATCCGATTAAAAGCACAATTGGTTTGGGTGAAGAAAAGTAATCAAAATCCGGCAACGCCGGATTTTTATTTTTGTGAAATAATTGCAAATGGGGGCTTTGTCTGTAATAATGGATAGACCATGGCAAGACGCAGAAAATTTTTCCCACGACGTGTAATTGTTCAATTGGTTGTTGCACCGGTACTGATTGTGCTGTGTGTGGCGTTTTATATGTTGGGGATACGTTCAACGGTTGACCGGCCGGTTGTTTTTGATGTGGTGGCGGGGGATACCGTGTCGGGGGTCGCACGACGGCTGTATAAACAAAAATTGGTCGATTCAGAAGAAGTTTTCAAAATGTCAGTGCGGTTTAATGGCGGCAAAATTCAGGTCGGGCAATATGATATACCAGTGTCGGCCAGCAGTTGGCGAATCGCAGATATGTTCGCAAATGGGCGTGTCGCATCCACAACGATTGTTATTCCCGAAGGATTGACAATCAAGCAGATTAAAAAGTTGTTGTTACAGTCATCGACTTTGACGGGGGCGGTTGAATGTAAAGCGGGAAATAACGCGCCGGTCTGTGATTTGCGTGATGGTGATATTTTCCCAGATACATACACGGTGGCGCGGGGAACGAATCGGTTGGCGGTTCTGGATTTGGCACGCAAAAAAATGGTGGCGGTTCAAGATGCGTGGAAACAGGCCAGTCGCAGATTGCCCAAACCGTTGCGGAATTGGAACGATGTTGTGACATTGGCGTCCATTGTACAAAAGGAAACGCCCCGTGCGCGTGAAATGCCGATTGTGGCCAGTGTGTATTTGAACCGGCTGAACAAGGGGATGCGTTTACAGGCGGACCCGACGGTGGTCTATGCGTTGACCGATGGGCTGGGCGATATGCAGGGGCAGCCATTGTTGCGCGGGCATTTGAAAATTGAAAGTCCGTATAATACATACACAAACAAAGGATTGCCGCCGGCACCAATAGCAAATGTTGGTCAAAGTGCGATTCGGGCGGTGCTGAAACCAGCGGATACAAATTATTTATTCTTTGTTGCGGATGGTCGGGGGGGACATCTGTTTTCCAAGGATTATGAGACGCATCAGAAGAATCATGCTAACTGGCGCAAAATAAAAAACCAAAAATAAAATTTAATGGCATATCTGCATCATGAACCCGCAACCTCATGTAGCTTCTGTACACTACGGTTGCGGGTTCATGCGCATCTATACCATTATCTTTTATTTTTATATATCATATATTTTTTGATATCAAATGGTGTGTTTGTGTCCGGTGTCGGGTTTTGGAAAAATATTTTTTATTTGTTTGTGGAAAAAGTCGGCAGTCTGTTATTTTTTAATAATTATTAAAAAATATAACGAATTATAACAAAGTTAATAAAACGCCCGGTGTGCGGGCGTTTGAAATGTGAATTGTGACTAAAATCCGATTCGCGTACGCGCAGAATAATATCATATTTTTGATTGGTTTGCAAAAATCTTTGATGTTGCGATGGGGATTTTATACCTGATAAAATTGTATTAACGGGACTGAAAGTTTATGGTCTTGGTTAACAAAAACGAAAGGAATTGATATGAAAAAATTAGCATTGACTTCTTTATTGGCTTTCTTTGCGGTATCAGGCGCACATGCGGCAAACATTATTGATGGTAATCCATTATATCGCCCGGGCGAAGGTCGTTTTTATAGTGTGACATCTGTTGGTTCACATACCAAGGCGGTTGATGAAGTTGGTATCTCGGAAGAATTCGGGTATGGTATCACAGACCGGTTGGCTGTGGTTATGGAAACAAGTGCGGGTCAGGCAGATTGGTTTGACGCAATGTCTTGGGATACACTGGGTATTGGATTGAACTATCGTATGATTGATCAGGGCGCATGGAAGGCAGATTTGATGGCCGGCTATTCTATGGCGCCGGTATGGGGCGACCATATGTCCTTTATGGATAAAGATGCAACATTGTATGATTGGACGGTTGGTGTTCGTGGCGGTTATGTCGGCGAAGGCTTTACAATCGCAGGTCATGTGATGTTTGATTATGTGAATTCTGAATCGTTCAATTGGAATGATGAAGGTATTCATACAATGCGCTTTGGTGTAGATGGTCAGTTGCTTTTGAGCGATATGTGGAATCTGGTTGCTGGGGCAGAATATACCGCATGGATTGATGAAGATATGTGGGAAATGGACTTAGGAACATGGGATTTCATGTTTGGCGCAAATTATAATATTGATGAAACAAAATTCATTGGTGCGTATATTTCCAAGGAAATGGTTCATGCAGCCGAAGGGGAATGGGATATGCTTGATGGATTTGGATTTGGGGTTAAGTTTGGAATTGACTTCTAATCAAACGTACAAATGTTAATATTCACCCCCGGTTTCCGGGGGTGTTTTTTTGAATTCGTTCCTGTTTATATGCTTTTTTATATTTTTTATGATTTGTATGCGAAAGAGAGGGAGAAAATATGAAAAAGATTATTGTTCTGTCGTGTGCGCTGGTGTGTGTGTCGGGTGGGGCAGGGGCCGCAAATGTTATAAATGGTAATCCGTTTTATAATCCAGCCCAGGGGCGTTTTTATAATATTTTAACACCACTGGAAGTAAATTCGGAATTTGAACGCTTTGTTATGGCGGATGAATTTGGGTATGGGGTGTCGGATGATTTTGCGATTCATGTGGCGACATCGGGGTCTTATGATTCGTCAGATAATCCAGAATTTGGAAAATGGTCATGGAATGATTTGGAATTTGGGTTCGATTGGGATTTGTGGCGCGCAGGTGATTTACATGCCGAAGTTTATGGTGATGTAAAACAAATATATGATACACGGGAAAATTTACAGACAATCGCGTATAATTGGACGGTGGGTGCGCGGGTGGGGCGCATGACAGATAATTGGACCGTTGCGGGTGTGGTGCAGGTGGATTATCTGAACGATGATTTGCCGCATGATACATTTGATGCGTGGGCGATGACTGTTGGGATTCTGGGACAGTATATTGTTAGTGACCGGTGGAACTGGGTTGGCGGATTGATGTTTGATTTTGATTTGTTTGATGATTACTATGATGGGGAACGACTGAGATTACAAGGCGGAATCAATTACAATATTGATTCAACCAAGTATTTGGGTTTTTATCTGGAAAAAGATGTTGTGCACAGTTTCAAGCATAGTCCAGCGACGATGGGAATTCTTTTTGGAATTGACTTCTAAAAAATAAAATCTAATGGCATATCTAAATCGGGTTGGCAATGGCTCATGTAACTTCTGTACACTACGCCATTTCCAACCCGTTTATCTACACCATTATCTTTTATTTTTGGTGCTGCGATGCATTGATGTGTTATAGCGTGGACTGATTAAATTTTTGTCATTTTGATGTTTTCTCTAAATTCCTGATTTTGTGGGGTTTTCAAGCGGGTTTTTTATGTTTTTTTCCTAGATTTTCCTTGACAATTTGGGGGGGCGTGATTATAGTAAGTTCGCTTTCTGTGTAAATAAGGAAAGCAAAGAATACATAAAAACCGCTTGCGAATACAGATTTATAATCCGGCTAAGTCGTTGAAATAAGTCTGATAAGCGGCTTTTGTGCAGAGTGAAATAGGTAGAAAAAAACAAAGAGATTTTGAATGCCAACAGTAAACCAACTGATTCGGAAACCTCGTAAAAAAGTCGCGGTAAAAAGCACTGCGCCTGACATGATGGAAAACCCACAGAAACGTGGCGTTTGTACACGTGTTTATACGACAACACCGAAAAAACCTAACTCGGCGCAGCGTAAGGTTGCCCGTGTAAAACTGGCGAACGGCCGCGAAGTAACTGCTTATATCCCTGGGGAAGGTCATAACCTGCAGGAACATAGTGTTGTTATGATTCGTGGTGGTCGTGTAAAGGACTTGCCTGGGGTAAAGTATCATATTATCCGTGGTGTTTTGGATACCAAGGGTGTTGATGCGCGTAAGCAGGGTCGTTCTTTGTACGGTGCCAAAACAAAGAAATAATAATAAGTTAACCACACGCATATAATGTGCGTGAGTAATCTGGGGAAAAAACCAGATGAAGCGATAAAAGGAAAATAAATATGTCAAGACGTAAAGCTGCAACAAAACGTGAAATCTTGCCAGATTCCAAATATGGTAATTTGGTTGTTGCAAAATGTATTAATATTGTTATGTGGGACGGCAAAAAAGAAGTTGCTGAAAACATCGTGTATGGCGCAATGGATAAATTGAAAAAGATTGCCAAAGACGGTGATGAATTGACAGCATTCTTGGAAGCGGTAGATGCGTTGAAACCATCTGTCGAAGTTAAGGGTCGTCGCGTAGGTGGTGCAACATACCAGGTTCCAGTCGAAGTAAGACCAGCGCGCCAGCAGACATTGGCGTTGCGTTGGTTGGTCGGATTTGCGCGTAAACGTGGTGAACGCAGCATGGATGACAGACTGTTTGGCGAATTGCGTGATGCCTTGAACGGTCAGGGTGGCGCATTTAAAAAGAAAATTGATACACATAAAATGGCAGAAGCGAACAAGGCGTTTGCTCACTTCCGCTGGTAATCAATACAAAGGCAAAGGAAAGATACAATGTCAGTCGGGAAAACCGCACCTTTACATATGTACCGCAATATCGGCATTATGGCCCATATTGACGCGGGTAAAACAACAACATCTGAACGTATCTTGTTCTATACTGGTAAAACATACAAGATTGGTGAAGTGCACGATGGTGGCGCGACCATGGACTGGATGGAACAGGAACAAGAACGTGGTATTACAATTACATCGGCCGCAACAACATGCTTTTGGCGCGACCATCGTATCAATCTGATTGATACACCGGGGCACGTGGACTTTACTATGGAAGTAGAACGTTCGTTGCGTGTCTTGGACGGTGCGGTTGCCGTATTTGAATCTGTGTCGGGCGTTCAGCCACAGACAGAAACTGTATGGCGCCAGGCAGACCGTTATGCGGTTCCACGTATTTGCTTTATTAACAAAATGGATCGTATTGGTGGTAATTTCTTCCGCTGTGTTGATATGATTCGTGAACGTTTGGGTGCGAATCCATTGGTTGTTAATTTCCCAATTGGCGCAGAATCTGATTTCCGCGGTGTTGTTGATGTCGTCGAAATGCGCGGAATTGTCTGGGAAGATGATATGGGCAAAGATCCACACATTGTTGAAATCCCAGAAGAATTAAAGGAAAAAGCCCAGGAATTACACGAAAAACTGATTGAAGAAGTTGTAACACTGGATGATGAAATTATGGAAGCGTACATGGAAGGTAATGTTCCAGATGTCGCGACCATTAAAAAGTTAATCCGCAAGGGTACAATTAACCAGAACTTTAACCCTGTTTTGTGTGGTACAGCGTTTAAGAACAAGGGTGTTCAGCCATTGTTGGATGCGATTGTTGACTATTTGCCAAGCCCATTGGATATCCCAGCGATTACTGGGACAAAGATGGATGGTGAAACGGTCGATTCGCGTAAGCCGGATGCCAAAGAACCATTTAGTGCCTTGGCGTTTAAGGTGGCCAATGACCCATTTGTAGGTAACTTGATGTTTATCCGTATTTATTCGGGTAAGTTGGTGTCGGGTTCTTATATCTATAATTCTAACCGTGATAAACGTGAACGCGTTGGTCGTATGTTGTTGATGCATTCTAATAACCGTGAAGAAATCAAAGAAGCGTCGGCTGGTGATATTATCACTTTGGTTGGTATGAAGGAAACAATTACAGGTGATACACTGTGTGACGAAGCGAATCCGATTCTGTTGGAATCAATTCATGTTCCAGAGCCTGTTATGAGTATCGCTGTTGAACCAAAGACCAAGGCAGACATTGAAAAAATGTCGTTGGGTCTGCAGGCGTTGGCCAAAGAAGACCCTTCGTTCCGCGTGTCGGTTGACGAAGAATCAGGTCAGACAATTTTGTCGGGTGTTGGTGAATTGCACTTGGAAATTTTGGTGGATCGTTTGTTGCGCGAATTCAAGGTTGATGTTAACGTTGGCGAACCACGTATCGCATATCGTGAAACATTCCGCAAACCGGTTACCGAAGAATACACACACAAAAAACAGTCTGGTGGTTCGGGTCAGTACGCCCAGGTTAAGATTGAATTTGAACCGTTGGAACCAGGTCAGGGATATGAATTCGACAACAAGATTGTTGGTGGGGCGATTCCAAAAGAATATATCCCAGGTGTGGAAAAGGGTTTGAAGATAGCGCAGCAGACAGGTGTTCTGATTGGCTATCCAACAGTAGATTTCAAAGCGACATTGGTAGATGGTAAGTATCACGAAGTTGACTCTAATGTATTGTGCTTTGAAATTGCGGCACGCGCATGCTTCCGCGAAGCAATGAAGAAAGCGTCGCCAAAATTGCTGGAACCGATTATGAAGCTTTCGGTTAATACGCCGGAAGAATACGTCGGTGACATCATTGGGGACTTGAACAGTCGTCGTGGACAAATCAATGGTATCGAAACACAGTTCGGTAATCAGTTGATTTCTGCGTATGTGCCATTGGCAAATCTGTTCGGGTACGTAAAGACATTGCGTTCTTTGTCGCAGGGGCGCGCAAATCCATACATGGAATTGTCGCACTATGACGAAGTCCCGACAAACGTTGCTGACGAAGTAATCAAGAAGCTGACGAAATAATTAACAAGAAGTTCTAACAAAAACTAACAAGCAAGCCTAAGGAGAAAACTAATGGCAAAAGAAAAGTATGTAAGAAGCAAACCACACGTCAACATTGGTACAATTGGCCACGTTGACCATGGTAAAACAACATTGACTGCTGCTATCGTTCACCACTATGGTGTTGGTGCCGATGCACAGAAGGGTGTTGATCAGATTGATAATGCGCCAGAAGAAAAACAGCGTGGTATCACGATTAACACAGCACACGTTGAATATGAAACAGAATCACGTCACTATGCACACGTTGACTGCCCAGGGCACGCGGACTATGTTAAAAACATGATTACCGGTGCTGCTCAGATGGACGGTGCAATCTTGGTTGTTGCCGCGACAGACGGTCCAATGCCACAGACACGTGAACACATCTTGTTGGCACGTCAGGTTGGTATTCCAAAAATCGTTGTGTTCTTGAACAAGTGCGATTTGGCAAACGATCCAGAATTGTTGGAATTGGTTGAAATGGAAATCCGTGAACTGTTGTCTGCGAACGACTTTGACGGTGACAATGCACCAATTATCCGTGGTTCTGCGGTATCAGCTGTTGAAGATAAAAATGATGGTTTGGGTAAAGAAGCGATTGATGCGTTGTTAAAGGCGTGTGACGAATATATCCCAATGCCAGAACGTCCAGTTGACAAACCTTTCTTGATGCCAATCGAAGACGTGTTCAGCATCACAGGTCGTGGTACGGTTGTGACAGGTCGTGTTGAATCAGGTGTTATCAAAGTTGGTGACGAATGTGAAATCGTTGGTCTGCGTCCAACACAGAAAACAACAGTTACAGGCGTTGAAATGTTCCGCAAATTGCTGGATCAGGGTGAAGCCGGTGATAACGTAGGTCTGTTGTTGCGTGGTACCAAGAAGGAAGATGTAGAACGCGGTCAGATTATCTGTAAGCCAGGTTCCATCACACCACATACAGAATTCGAAGCCGAAGTTTATATCTTGACCAAAGAAGAAGGTGGCCGTCATACAGCGTTCTTCTCGAACTATCGTCCACAGTTCTTCTTTAGCACAACAGACGTAACAGGTACAATCACTTTGCCAGCAGACAAAGAAATGGTTCTGCCAGGTGACAATGTCCGTATCAACGTGCAGTTGATTGCTCCAATTGCTATGGACGAAGGTCGTCGCTTTGCTATCCGTGAAGGCGGTCGCACAGTTGGCGCGGGTGTTGTATCCAAAATCATTAAATAATTAAACAGTCTTGGGCGGTGTAACTGAATTAAAAGTGTCAGTGATTACCGCCCAGATAAATATAAGGAAAACGGTAATGGTACCAACATCAAAAATTCGTATCAAGTTGACAGCATTCGACCATCGTATCTTGATGGAATCTGTCGAAGAAATTGTAAAGACTGCCAAGCGCACAGGCGCAGATGTAGTTGGACCAGTTCGTCTGCCAACATTGGTGCAGAAGTTTACGGTCAACCGTTCACCACACGTTGACAAGAAGTCACGTGAACAGTTCGAAATCCGCAATCATAAAGCGGTTGTCGATATTGTTAATCCAACCCCTCAGACAGTTGATGCCTTGATGAAGTTGGATTTGGCGTCGGGTGTTGATGTAAAAATTAAATTGTAAAATTAAAATAATCTGTTAGTGTTGGCGTGGCAGTGTGTACACCATACCAACCAACTGACATAAAAAAAGGCATAAAAAAATGAAACGTAGCGGATTAATTACAACAAAAATTGGAATGACGCGTCTGTATGATGATGCCGGTGTTGCGCATCCTGTGACAGTTTTGTCTGTGGGTGACTGTGCCGTCATTGGAAATCGCACGCAAGAAAAGAACGGTTATGTCGCAAATATTTTGGGTTTGCGCGAAGCCAAGGCAAAACATGTAGCAAAACCACAGTTGGTTGCGGCTGAAAAAGCAGGCGTAAAACCATATCGCAAGGTTGTAGAATTCCGTGTATCGGATGACTGTGTTATCCCAGCAGGGACACAGTTGATGGCATCTCATTTTGTTGCCGGTCAATTCGTTGATGTACAAGCAACAAGTAAAGGTAAAGGCTATCAGGGTGCTATGAAACGTCATAACTTTGGCGGTAAGGAAGCAACCCACGGTGTATTGAAAGCACATCGTTCCATCGGTGGTACTGGTATGCGTGAATGGCCAGGCCGCGTTCTGAAGGGTAAAAAGATGGCAGGACAGATGGGTAATGAAACTGTCACAGTTCAGAACTTGAAAGTGTTCGGTACAGATGAAGCAGAAAATCTGATTTTCGTCGAAGGCGCAGTTCCAGGCGCAAATGGTACATTTGTTCTGGTTACAGACGCAATCAAAAAAGAACACAAGGATTTGCCAGTTCCAACAGTCGCAGCGAAAGCAGCAGAAGTTGTAGCTGAAACAGTAACCGAAACAGAAGCTGTTGCGGAATAATAGGTTAACAGCAAGAGTGAGGTAATTAAAATGCAATTAGATATTATTAATTTCGATGGAAAGAAAGTTGGTTCGGTTGAACTGGCTGATAGCATCTTTGGTTTAGAACCACGCGCAGACATCCTGCACCGTGTTGTTACATGGCAGCGCGCAAAATCACGCGCCGGTACGCATGCGGTTAAGACTGTATCGGATGTTCAGGGCAGTGGTAAAAAGGCGTTCAAACAGAAAAAGACAGGTAATGCACGTCAGGGTGAAAGATACAACGTTCACATGCGTGGCGGTGGTGTAGTTCATGGACCAGTCGTTCGCGACCATTCTATTGACCTGCCAAAGAAAATCCGTGCCCTGGGGCTGAAGATGGCGTTGTCATCCAAGGCGAAAGATGGCAGCCTGGTTATCATTGATTCTGAAAAATTGGCGGCGGCGAAGACAAACGCGTTCGCAAAACAGTTGAAAAAACTGGAAATTGCGTCTGCTTTGTTCGTAGGGGCCACAGAATTAGATGAAAACTTTGTTAAATCTGCGGCAAATATCGCAAATGTCGATGTTTTGCCAACGATTGGGTTGAACGTTTTGGATATCTTGAAACATGAAAAATTAGTTTTGACAGCAGACGCAGTCAAAGCGGTTGAAGCAAGATTGGCGTAATCAATTAAAGAATTGAGGTAAGCAAAATGGCAGAAAAGAAAGTAAGTGCAGAGAAAAAAATCGTTGCGACAGCCGGTATTTATGATATACTGCGTCGTCCGATTATCTCGGAAAAGGCAGCAAAACTGTCTGAAAGCAACGGTGTAGCGTTCGAAGTTGCGATTGACGCAACCAAAGAAGATGTGGCACGTGCGGTAGAAGCAATCTATGGCGTAAAACCAACCAAGGTTAACGTTGTAGTCACCAAGGGTAAGGTTAAGACTTTCCGTGGTCGCAGCACAGGTACACAGCGCACTGTTAAAAAAGCGTATGTATCTTTGCCGGCAGATGCAAAACTGGATTTGTCAGCAAATATGTAGTATAATATACCGCCCTGGCAGAGAACCCAAATAAAAGGATGCTAGTGTCAGGGTGAGAAAACAAAGGTAAGAAAAAATGGCATTGAAACATTATAAGCCAATAACACCAGGTACACGCGGTTTGACCCAGGTTGACCGCAGCGAATTGTATCGTGGCGCGCCAGAAAAGGCGTTGACAGTTGGTTTGAAGTCCAAAGGTGGACGTAATAACTTTGGTCATGTAACAGTTATGCACCAAGGTGGTGGTCATAAACGTAAGTATCGTTTGATTGACTTTAAACGTAAAAAGATGGATGTTCCAGCGACAGTTGTGCGCCTGGAATACGACCCAAACCGTACCGCATTTATCGCTTTGATTGAATATACAGACGGTATGCGTTCTTATATCTTGGCACCACGCGATTTGAAGGCGGGTGATGTGGTTATTTCGGCGCAGTATGCAGATATTAAGCCAGGTAACACAATGCCATTGAAAAATATGCCAATCGGTACAATCGTACATAACATCGAATTGAAACCAGGCGCAGGTGGTCAGTTGGCACGTAGTGCGGGTTGCTATGCGCAGTTGATGGGTAAAGACGGTGTTTATGCACAGATTAAGTTGAACAGCGGTGAGTTGCGCAAAGTTCATTCCGATTGTTTGGCAACAGTTGGCAGCGTATCTAATCCAGATCAGCGCAATGTCAACTTGGGTAAAGCTGGTCGTGCACGTTGGTTGGGTATCCGCCCATCAGTACGCGGTATGGCGATGAACCCAGTAGATCACCCAATGGGTGGTGGTAATGGTCATTCTAAGGGCCACGAACCGGTATCACGTACAGGTATTCCAGCCAAGGGATATCGTACCCGTAGCAATAAACGTACTGCTAAGATGATTATTCGCAGCAGACATTTGGCGAAAAAGAAATAATAAGTAAAAAACGGAGTAAATGATGTCTCGTTCAGTATGGAAAGGTCCTTATGTTCATCCGTCTGTGTTAAAGAAAACAGCAGCGGCAATTGAAAAAGATGACCGTAAACCAATTAAAACCTGGTCCCGTGGTAGCACAATTATACCACAGATGGTGGGACTGACATTTGAAGTACACAATGGTAATAAATTTATCCCTGTGTCAATCGTAGAAGATATGATTGGTCATAAATTGGGTGAATTTGCGCCAACACGTACATTTAAGGGTCATGCCGCTAATAAAAAAGCCGCAGCAGGTAAAAAATAATATAGGGTGGTAAGTTATGACAGCAAGATATGGAATTAAAGAAAATCAGGTGCGTGCGTTCAATAAAATGATTCGCGTTAGCCATCAGAAGCTGAATCTGGTATGCGACATGGTTCGTGGTTTGCCAGTGGAACGCGCTGTTGATGTCTTGAAGTTTTCGAAAAAACGTGTAGCAGGTGAAGTGCTGAAAACTTTGTTGTCTGCGGTTGCTAACGCAGAACACAACAAAAAGTTGCCAGTTGAAACTTTGTTCGTCAAAGAAATTTGGTGTGGCAAGGCTTTGACTATGAAGCGCATTATGCCGGGGCCACGTGGTAGTGCACGTCCAATTCTGAAACCTTTTTCAAATTTGACAATCGTTTTGGAATCAGGCACAGCGCCATCGAAAAAGAAGGCAGCAAAAAAAGAAACAACAAAATAAGGTAAGTCGTGTGGGGTGGTATGGAACAGAAATGTTCCTGAATAAAGTGGAAACACTTCAAGAACACCCCCACAAAGTTTAAGGAAAAAAGAAATGGGACAGAAAGTATCACCAATTTCATTGCGTGAATTTATCAACAAGATTACAGATTCACGTTGGATCGCAGGCAAGAAAGACTATGCGGCTTTGTTGGCAGAAGACGTCAAAATTCGCAAGTTTATCGAAAAGAAATTAAAGAAAGCCGGTTTGGCCAAGGTTGTTATTGAACGCTTTGCCAAAAAGGTTGTCGTGACTATTCATACCTCTCGTCCAGGTATGATTATTGGTAAGAACGGTGCCGATATCGAAACACTGCGTAACGATATCAAGAAACTGGTTAAAAATGACCAGGTTGTCGTAAATATTTACGAAGTTCGCCGTCCGGACCTGAATGCGCAGTTGGTTGCGCAGAATATCGCACAGCAGATTGAAGGTCGTGTATCCTTTAAGCGTGCGATGAAGAAAGCTGTGCAGAACGCACAGAAAGCAGGCGCCCAGGGTATCAAAGTTATGTGTTCTGGTCGTTTAAATGGTGCTGAAATCGCACGTAGCGAACAAATCCGCGAAGGTCGTATTCCACTGCATACATTGCGTGCGGATATTGACTATGCGTCAATCCAGGCCAAAACAACATATGGTGTTATCGGTGTAAAAGTTTGGATTTATACTGGTGATGTTGTTAACAAAGACAAGTTGGCATCTGAAATGGCGCGTCCGACAGAATATGCCGGCAGCAGCGAAAGAAAGCACAAATAATAATTAAAACAATTATTAGAAATTGAAGGATTTGTATCATGTTAATGCCAAAGAAAACAAAATTTCGCAAACAGCACAAAGGCCGTATTCACGGCGTTGCGAAAGGTGGCAGTGAATTAGCATTCGGTTCGTTCGGGCTGAAGGCGATGTCACCAGAACGTATCACTGCGCGTCAAATCGAAGCAGCGCGTCGTGCAATCACACGTCATATGCGTCGTATGGGTAAACTGTGGATTCGTATTTTCCCAGATGTGCCAGTTACCAAGAAACCAGCCGAAGTTCGTATGGGTAAAGGTAAAGGTGCAGTGGAATACTGGATTTGCCGTGTTAAGCCAGGTCGCATCATGTTCGAATTGGATGGTGTAAAACCAGAAGTTGCATATGAAGCGTTCGCATTGGCGGCGGCGAAACTGCCAGTGAAAACAAAAGTTGTTGAACGTAAGGTTAACTAATTAATTGCAGTCCCCGGGGGAACCCGGGGCAGGGCAAAAAAAGGTAGCAGAAATGGCAGAAAAGAAAGTTGAAACAGAATTGACGATGGAAGCATTGGAAAGCAAATTGACGGATCTGAAGAAAGAACAGATGAATCAGCGCTTTCAGCATGCCGCAGGTCAGATGCCAAAAACACATGTTATGCGTCAGACCCGTCGTGAAATTGCACGTGTTAAGACAAAACTGAACGCGGCAAAAAAATAAAAATTGCTGATTTTTGTTGATATTTCTAAATTTTTAGATAATATAGACGGGGTCAGTTGTTAGGAAACCAGGATTTAATCCGGGGGCTTTGCGCGAAAAATTAAGTGAAGTCTGTGGGTTAGACAAAACAGTATAAGGGATAATAGTTATGCCAAGACGTATACTGCAAGGGACAGTTATCAGTACAGCAAACGACAAAACAGTCGTTGTAGAAGTGGAACGTCGTTTCCGTCATCCGCTGTATGGTAAGTTCGTTAAGCAGAACAAAAAGTACAAAGCGCACGATGAAAACAACGAATATAAAGTTGGTGAAATCGTTGCAATCGAAGAACATCGTCCAATTTCTAAGACTAAGTCTTGGGTTGTTAAGGGACGCGTTGGTGTTTCCAAAGACGATGCAGTTGAAGTAGTTGACTAATAATCAACAGGTTCTTTGAGGTCGGTTCGGGAATTTTGTGGCGACAGTCGGAACCTATAACAAAGCGGTGGGGGATTGCCCCGCCTGCAGGAAAAGGATTAAAGTTATGATTCAAAATGAAACAGTTATGACAGTTGCAGATAACAGTGGTGCACGTAAAGCAATGTGTATCAAGGTTTTAGGCGGTTCACATCGTCGCTATGCAACAGTTGGTGACAAAATTGTTGTTGCCATTAAAGAAGCCATTCCACGTGGTAAAGTTCAAAAAGGTACAGTACAGCGCGCAATCATCGTGCGTACTAAGTTCCCAGTTAAGCGTCCAGACGGTTCGATTATTCGTTTTGACGACAATGCGGTTGTTTTGATTAACAAGAACAACTTTGAACCAATTGGTACACGTATCTTTGGACCAATTGCCCGTGAAGTTCGTCGTAAATACGATGTTCAGAAAATCGTGTCTTTGGCACCAGAAGTAATCTAAATAACAGATGGAAGGTCATAAAATGAAAATTAAAAAAGGCGACGAAGTCGTAGTTATTTCGGGAAAATTCAAAGGCGTCAAAGGTAAAGTACTGGAAGCACGCCCAGCAGAAGAACGTGTTGTTGTTGAAGGTGTCAATCGTCGTAAGTGGCACATCAAACCAACACAGGAACAGCCAGGTCATATCATTGACCGCGAAGCGCCGGTTCATGTTTCCAACGTTGCATTGGTTGATCCAAAAACCAAAAAAGCAACACGCGTTGGATACAAAGTTGAAAACGGTAAAAAAGTTCGCGTTGCAAAGAAATCTGGTGCTGAGATTTAATAACAGGTAAAATTGTTGCCCGCTGTTACGGGGACACAACAAAAGGAAAAAAGAAATGCAAAGCAGATTGCGTGAAATTTATGAAAAAGAAATTGTGCCAGAATTGGTAAAAGAATTCGGCTATAAGAATACGTTCGCGGTTCCAAAACTGACAAAAATCGTTTTGAATATGGGCGTTGGTGAAGCAGTGTCTGATAAAAAGAAACTGGATTCAGCAGTTGCAGATTTGACAGCGATTGCCGCACAGAAGGCGATTAAGACACGTGCGAAGAAGTCAATCGCGACATATCGTCTGCGTGAAGGTCAGGAAATTGGTACAAAGGTTACACTGCGTGGTAAAAGAATGTATGATTTCTTGGATAAACTGATTACAGTTGCGTTGCCACGTGTTAAGGACTTTCGTGGATTGTCAAAGTCTAAGTTCGATGGTCGTGGTAACTATGCGTTCGGTATCAAAGAACATTTGATTTTCCCAGAAATTTCTGTTGATAAAATCGATGCCATTCGTGGTATGGATATTGTTATCGCAACAACAGCGAAAACAGATGATGAAGCACGTGCATTGCTGACTAAAATCGGCTTGCCATTGGTTTTGAAATAATTAAAAAAGGTTAAAAGAAATGGCGAAATTAGCGTTAATCAATAAACAACATAAACGTGAAAAGCTGGTTGCGCAGTATGCGAAAAAGCGTGAAACAATCAAGGCAAAGATGTCTGTTAATGCGACACCAGAAGAAAGAATCGATGCAATGAAAAAGTTGGCAAAATTGCCACGTAACGCAAACCCAACACGTTTGCGCAATCGTTGCAGCGTCACAGGTCGTTCACGTGGTTATTCACGTTTGTTCGGTTTGTGCCGTCAGCAGGTGCGTACAATGGCCAGTGAAGGTAAACTGCCAGGCGTACGTAAGTCCAGCTGGTAAAATAAACAAGCACAACTGTGGACAATGCAGTTGGTAGAATAAACAGTGCGGGGGGAATTATCCCCCACACATGTAAGGAGTAGAAAAGATGTCACTATCACACCCAATCGGCGATATGGTTACCCGCATTCGTAATGGTCAAAATGCTGGTAAAGAAACAATCGTCGTTCCAAACAGCAAACTGCGTCAGGCTGTTTTGTCTGTATTAAAAGAAGAAGGTTTTATTACTGATTTCCGTATTGATGCAATCGATGAACATCGTTCAAATTTGGTTGTTGAATTGAAATATGTTGGCGGAAACGGTGCTATCCAGGAAATTTCAGTTGTATCCAAACCAGGTCGCCGTGTTTATTCCGGCAGTGCCAAGATGCCAAAAGTATTAAATGGGTTGGGTATCGCAATCGTGTCAACACCAAACGGTGTTATGACAGACCACAAAGCGCGTTTGATGAACGTTGGTGGTGAAGTGTTGTGTAAGGTTATCTAAGTAAAGCGAGGATTAAGTTATGTCACGTGCAGGAAAATATCCAGTTAAACTGAGTGAAGGCGTATCTGTCGCGATTGTGGACAACGCTTTGATTGTAAAAGGGCCAAAGGGTGAACTGAGTTTGCCATTGGATACAAAAAATGCTGGCTTGGTCGATATCGTTATCGAAGAAGGTCAGGTTGTTATTAACCCAAAAGATGCGGAAGAAAAGTCTTCTCGTACAATGTGGGGCACAATGGCACGCAATATTCGCAATGCGGTCGAAGGTGTGTCAAAAGGCTTTGAAAAATCAATGTACATGAAGGGTGTTGGTTATAAAGCATCTGTTAAGGGTAGCCAGTTGGTTTTGGTCGCGGGTTATTCACATGATGTTATCATGGACATCCCAGCAGGTTTGACTGTTGTGATGGGGGACGCGCCAACAGAATTTACCATTAAAGGTATGGATAAATGCCTGGTTGGACAGTTTGCTGACAAAGTTCACAAGGTTCGCAAGGTAGATCCGTACAAGGGTAAGGGTATCTTCTATAAGGGCGAAAGAATCCGCCGCAAAGAAGGTAAAAAGAAATAATAATTAACTTTGATGTCCGCTGTTACGGATGTCGGAAAAAAGGAAAAAGAAAATGTTGAAACATTTGAATTCAGAAGAAAGACGTACACTGGCGAATCGCGGTGCGTTGAAAAGAAAAAATCCTGGCAAGATTCGTTTGTCAGTTTTCCGTTCTGGTCGTCATATTGAAATCCAGGCGATTGATGACACCAAGGGACACACAATCTGTGCGGCTTCGTCCAAAGAAAAGGCGTTCGCAGGCAAGGGTTGGAATGTTGCCGGTGCCGAACTGGTTGGTAAAGCATTCGCAGAACGTGTGGTTGCTGCTAAGATTGCTGACAACTGTTATTTTGACCGTGGCGGTTATCGCTATCATGGTCGTGTTAAGGCACTGTGCGAAGCAATCCGCGCAGGTGGCGTAAGAATTTAATTTGAATAAGACGGAGTATTATAATGGCACGTTTTGATGATAAAAAATTGCAGACAGATAACTTGGTTGATAAATTAGTTTCTATTAACCGTGTGTCTAAGACTGTAAAGGGCGGTCGCAATATGTCTTTCTCGGCATTGGTTGTTGTCGGGGACAAAGCAGGTCGCGTAGGTTTTGGTAAAGGTAAAGCGTTGGAAGTTCAGTCTGCGGTGCAGAAGGCGACCAAGGCAGCCAAGGCAAAAATGATTCGTGTACCACTGAAGGAAGGTCGTACATTGCATCATGACAGCGCAGCAAAATATGGCGCCAGCAAATTGGTTGTGCGCAGTGCGGTTCCAGGTACTGGTATCATCGCAGGTGGTGCGTTGCGTGCAGTGTTTGAATGCTTGGGTGTTCAGGACGTTGTTGTAAAATCACAGGGTTCTAATAATCCAAACAATATGATTCGTGCGGCGTTCTTGGCGTTCAACAAGATGAATTCACCAAAAACTGTGGCGGCACGTCGTGGCAAGACAGTTGCGGAAATCATCGCCGGTCGTGATGGCAAGAAATTAGAAGTTGCCGATGACGCGAAATAATCTGGACAAAAGATAAACAGGAGTTTTAATTATGGCTAAAATAGTTGTGAAGCAAGTAAAAAGTACTATCGGTCGTCCAGAAGCACAGGTCAAGGTTGTAAAGGCTTTGGGGCTGGGGCGCGTTGGTAAAACCAAGGAAATCACAGATTCTGAATCTGTTCGTGGCATGATTGCCAAGGTTTCTCACTTGGTTGAAGTGGTTGCTTAATAAATTTAAACCGAGTACGAAGGCAGACTTGTTTTCGTGCGACAAAGAACTACATAGTAGTTATAGGATAAAAGGAAAAAGAAATGAAATTAAATGCTTTGATGGATAATTTTGGTGCACGTCAGAACGCAACACGCGTTGGTCGTGGTATGGGGTCTGGTTCTGGTAAAACAGCCGGTCGTGGTCACAAAGGTCAGAAGGCACGCAGTGGTTCACGCAAGCAGGCGACATTCCAGGGTGGTCAGATGCCAATTTTGCGTCGTTTCCCAAAATTTGGTTTCAACAATCCATTTGCCAAAGAATATGTGACAATCAACCTGGGCGATATTGAAAAGTTTATTGCTGCGGGTAAGATTGATGCGTCGAAAGACATCACAGTTGATTCTTTGATGGCGGCGAAAATTATCAACCGCAAATTGGATGGGTTGAAGGTTTTGGCCAAAGGCGAAATCAAGACAGCTGTTAATGTTGTTGCGGACAAATGGTCCAAGGCAGCAGAAGCCGCGATTGTTAAAGCCGGTGGTACAATCAAAAACAAATAAATAATGAAATCTGTATTTGGCATCTGGCGTGTCCAGATGCCAATCAATGGTTAAAAAGTTCACACAATGAAATTCTTGAAAGGCTTTTTCGGTAATCTTAGCGATTTGCAGAAGCGTATTCTGTTTACGTTGGGGGCGCTGGTTGTTTATCGTATTGGGTCGTTTATTCCACTGCCGGGGGTTAATGCGTCGGCGGTTCAGCATCTGTTCCAGGGTGATGGAAGTGGGATGATGGGGATGTTTGATATGTTCAGTGGTGGTTCACTGTCACGTATGTCGGTTTTGGCGTTGAACATTTTCCCATATATTTCTGCATCTATCGTATTACAGTTGTTGTCTGCGACCAGCAAGTCTTTGGGCGAACTGCGCAAAGAGGGCGAATCAGGCCGTGTCAAGATTAACCAATATACCCGCTATCTGGCGGTGGTGTTGGCAATTGTTCAGGGTTGGGCGGTTGTACGCGGATTAGAAGCGATGGCACCTGTGGGTGGCATGATGGCGGTTGTAAATCCGGGACTGGTCTTTGAATTGTCCGCGATTATCGCGTTGGTTGGTGGTACTGTGTTCGTCATGTGGTTGGCGGAACAGATTACTGCGCGTGGTATTGGCCAGGGGGCATCACTGTTAATCTTTGCCGGTATTATTGCCGAAGTTCCAGGTGGTATTGTTCAGTTGTTTAAACTGGATGTGACACCTGCGATGATTGCGTTGGTGGTTGCGTTCGTTGTGGGGATTATTGCGTTGATTGCGTTCTTTGAACAGGCACAGCGTCGTATTCAGATTCTGTACCCACGCCAGGTGATGGCAAATGGTGTTGTGAATACAAATGCGTCTTATCTGCCGATTAAAATTAATATGTCGGGGGTTATGGGGCCGGTGTTTGCGTCATCTATTATGATGTTGCCTGCGTTTGTTCAGCGTTTCGTACAAAGTGAAAATTTAACCGTTCAGACGATTTTAGGGTACTTTACATATGGTACATGGTCGTATATTTTGCTGTTCACGGTTTTGATTGCGTTCTTTGCGTATTTCCAGACCGCGGTTATATTCAATTCCGAAGAAACCAGCAATAACCTGAAAAACGCAGGTGGCTATGTTCCAGGTGTGCGTCCAGGTGAACAGACAGTCAAATATCTGGATAATGTTGTGTCGCGTACAACGGCGATTGGTGTTGCGTATCTGATTGTTGTTTGCGTGTTGCCGATTGTCTTGAATTCACATCTCGGTATGCCGGTGGCCATTGGTGGAACCAGTGTGTTAATCGTTGCCGGTGTGGTTTTGGATACTGTGAATCAGGTTCAATCCTACTTGGTCGCAAAACAGTATAGCGGTGTCATCAAAAAGACACAGAAGAAAGGACGTTTCCGCGGTTAATGTGGAAATAAAACAAGATTTGACTTTTGCCGATATTTATATAAAATTATTCGGCAAAATAGAATAGCCCGTGGGGATAGGCCCAAGGGTTGGGTATCGGGGAATCCGGTGGACTGGATGAACCGCAGTTAAATAAAAAGGAAAATAAAAAATGGCACGTATAGCAGGTGTTAACATTCCGACTGAAAAACGTATCGAAATTGCGTTGCAGTATATTCATGGTATTGGGCCGGCAAAATCGGCACAGATTGTGAAGGCGTTGAAATTAAAAGACGGTTTGCGCGCAAAAGATTTGACAGACGAGGATGTTATTAAAATTTCGAAGTATATCGAAGAAAACTTTAAAGTAGAAGGTGACGTTCGTCGTGAAGTCACTATGAACATCAAACGTTTACAGGATTTGAAGGCGTATCGTGGTATTCGCCATCGTAACCGCTTGCCGGTTCGTGGTCAGCGTACCCAGACAAATGCGCGTACCCGCAAAGGTAAGCGTATTGTGGTCGCCGGTTCCGCAACAAAGGGTAAATAAATTTAATCTAGCGCAGCATCTATGCGCGTTGGGCTCTGGTCATGTAGCGTTTGTACACTCCCGTCGCCCAACACACATATCTGCAACGCTATCTTAAATTTAAGAATAAGGTAGAGATTAACACCATAGTTAATTGAAGACATCGAAAAAAGGTTAAAATAAAATGGCAGTTACAAAAGCTAAAAAGAAAGTCGTGAAAAAAGTATCACATGGCATTGCACATGTTGTTGCGACTAATAACAATACACGTATTACAATCACAGACCAGTCTGGCGCCGTTCTGACATGGGCAACCGCTGGGGCAAATAATTTTAAGGGCGCAAAAAAGTCCACACCATATGCCGCAACAATCGTTGCCGACGCAGTTGGTAAGAAAGTCGCCGAAATGGGTATGAAAACAGTTGATGTTTTGATGCGTGGTATTGGTCAGGGTCGTGAATCTGCTGTACGTGGATTGGCAAACGCTGGTCTGATTGTGCAGTCCATCACAGATACAACGCGCATTCCACACAATGGGTGTCGCCCAAAGAAAGTGCGTCGCGTCTAATAAAAATAAATCTAATGATTTATCTAAAAACAAAAACACCGGCTTCTGTACACTACGCCGGTGTTTTTGTCTAAACCATTATCTTTGTTTGTTTAATTCCCCATGTTTTTGGGTTTTTATCGTTGCTTTTTGGGGGTGATGGCGTTGCGCAGGCTTATTGCCAATTCATCCATCGCGGTTTCGACCAAAATATAGTGGTCGCGGCGCATCAACATGCTTTGAATTTCAGATATTTGTGTTTGTAGAATATTATAATTGCGTTCAGTTATTGTATATATACTGTCTGGTTCTGTTGTGTTTGACATTAGATTCCTTTTGAGAATATATATATTAGGGGTTGGGGGGCAGGTTGTCAAATAGAATAAATACAGGATTTTTTTGTGGTAATCTGGAAATGGACTGGTATAGTTTCTGGGAAAACGGGATTGGGAATGTTTTTTACAGAACAAAAGGGTGTTCGTATGAAAAAGTGTTTGTTGGGTATGTTTGGTGCGTTGTTTGTATGTGGCGCGGCGTGTGCCGGGTACACATATACAGAAACGGAAACTGTTACAACATATGAACGTGTTGGCGCAGATGCGGGTTGTGGATGCGGTTGTGATAAACGATTTGTTTCCAGCCGTGATGTTCAGCCATGTGCGAAAAAGGCACAGCCAGTACGCGTCAAGACATATACCGAAGTGATTGACCATTATCAGGTGTATCAGCCGGTAACGGTTTATAAACCAATGGGAACTGAAATTCAGCGTCGTATTGTGAAATAAAAAATCCCGCCATTTTGGCGGGATTTTTTATTTTGTTGTAACTGTCGTTGTTGTTTTGTCGCAGGTCGGCGTTATTACAACGCGACGGCATGGGGCATAGCGCGCTTCACCGGTCAGTTGGTATTCGGCGGCTTTGCCTTTACAGATACTGTATTCATAGTTATCGTAGTCAATTTGTCTGTTCTGGGCCGTGCCCGCGCCACATGTACAATCGGTTTCACCGTGTCCAGTGGCGGTGATTGATTTTATCGCACTGTTGTTCAGACTGCTGATGTATTTTTTTACTGCGTCCGCACGTTGCTGGGACAGGGTTTGATTCCGTGCCGTTTTGCCCAGTGGGTCGGTGTATCCATCAATTTGAATTGAACAGTTTGTGTATCCGTTTTCAGATAATTTTTTGATGAAATTTGAAATGTGTGATTGGGCTTCGCCACGCAGTGTGGATTTGCCCAGGTCGAACAGGGAATCTGTTGGCAGTGTCGCACCAGTTATAGTTTCAGTTTCGGTTAAAATCTGTTCAACAATTGTTTTTGTTTCGGTGACTGTTGTAACCGTGACGATTTGGCATTGATCATTGACAACGCGTTTATTTGCGCCTTCGCATGTGCATTTGCCGTCGATGTAATCAAAATGGTTTTTACATGTACAGGAACAATTGTGCAGAACCTGTAAATTTGGGTCTGATGTGAGGTCACATTCTGGTGTACATTGTTGTGGCATGGCATAGCATTTGTCGCTGTCAGGTGCCGAGAAAGGTTTGTCGGATGGGCATTGGCATTTGCCGTCAATGGCCACCAGGTCGCCAGGGCAATCTTCGCATGTGGTGGTTTTAGGGTTAAAGAATTTTTTATTGTCGGTGCATGTACAATCGGGTTGTTTTTCACCAGTTGTACCGGCGGGACATGGAACAATTTGTGGTGGCAATGCCGCAATATTGGATTCCAGTTCGGTAATTAACTGTCTTTTTTTGTCGAATCTGTTTAATATTTCATCAACCTTGTTTTGTTTATTTTTGCCCGAATTGATGGCCAGGTTGCCAACCAGTGACCCCGCCGCACCAATGCCCGCGGTAATCAGACCGGCCTGTTTCTTGTCTGCGGTGTCGGCGCGTTGCTGGGTCCATGCGGCGGCGTCCGCACCATTTGGATCCATCAATGCGCGTGCCAGTGATGTATAGGCACCGGATGTTTTGCCAATCGCAACATCGTCATATAACCCGGATGTCGCAGCGTCCAGAATTGGTTCAGATTCAATCCCAGGGCGCATGTCCAGGGCGGTTTTGCGAACCTTTAAATCATTTGCCAGATTTACATATTCA
>JAZQCH010000005.1:0-57745 GCA_045546195.1 Candidatus Enterousia sp. | reverse complement strand
ATTATGCATATCTTCCAATTTTTTATACAACTCAAAACTCCTACCCAAATCTTGGGATGTATTTAAATTTATTTTTAAACTAGCATTATTATATACAGAAGAATCTAAAACTTTCTGTAATATGACATACTCTGAGGCTTTATTGATGGGTTTGTCATAATTTATTCGTTCTATTGTATGTAATTTTTTCAATAATTTTGTTTTTCTATCCAATTTAATTATTTCTGCAAATAAAACGGCATCTGATAAATCCTTTAAAAAACTTCTATTTTCTAATTTTCTTGCAAATAATTCTGAAATATATTTAAAAAGTAATGTGATATTTTTGTCTTTTTCTTTGCCAAATTTAGCCATTCTCCCGAAAGAAGAATCCCAAATCTCTAATGTTGTAGCCCAAGCATGTTGAACAGATGTACGATATTGTAATTCCAAATGCATTTTTATCGAATCATCTGTTATTTCTTCATATATATCATGAATTCCCCTGTAGCCCGTATGAAGGTTTGGTGACTTTATATAGTCATATTTATCAGGATTATTAATACGAATATATTTTTTGCTTCTATCTCCAGAGGTAAATCTTTCTCTGAATTTATTTAAAGCACTTATGTTCTCAAAAATTAGCCTAACACCTGCAATATCATGCATTCTGACAAGATCCATTTCAGAATAACCATCTTTTAATTTATTTATAATCGTTTCACGTTTTTTCAAACGTCCTGCTAGTATAACGTTCTTTTTAATACTTTTATTTAACCTATCTCTAAAATTTTTCAATATTTCTCCATGCCCACGTCTAAAATCAGCAAAACAAATCTCTTCAGCTGGACTCAAATCATCTCCAACGTGTATTTTGTGACCTATTTTTTGTAATTTTGTTTTAGAACAATCTAATCGCATATTTTATCCTACCACATTGCAACCCGTTTTAACTCATCATTAGCAGGCGGATTATTAAAGGGTATAATTTTTGCTAGTTCTTTATCCGATATGCTACGAGAAGCTAAAACCATATCGTAATGTGTTTGAATACGTAAAAAATACCCCTGGGACAACCCAAAATAACGTGTTAAACGTAAGTCTAACATTGCTGATATACCTCGTGTGCCATGAACAATGGCATGAATATAATTAGCTGGTACATTAATTGCACGCGCCAAAGCATTCATAGATAACCCAAAAGGTTCCATAAATTCTTCTTTTAGAATTGTTCCGACATGAGTTATGTTAATATAGTTAGACATAAGCTTACCTCTTTGTTATTATGTATTATGTAATAAATAATACGCAAAGTCAAGTAAATTAATGATACTCTGCTATCTCTACATTGTATGCTTCTTTACCTTGCCAAGAAAAACATATTCTATATTTACCATTGATGCGTATACTCCATTGGCCTTTACGATCTCCTAATAATTTCTCTAGATGATTAGATGGAGGAATACGTAAGTCTTCAATAGTTTCAGATGCATTAATCATGCTTAATTTTTGAAATGCTCGAGACTGTATATCTGCTGGTAAACTTTTGGATTTCTCTCCATTAAAGATTTTTTCTGTCTCACGACAACTGAACGATTTGATCATGCAACACACCTTTTAATAAGACATGATTTTTTTGTTTTCTTGTTGTTTATAGTTTCTTTTGGCGATATTCTTGCACATACGAGGAAACCAGGTCTTTCTACTTTGACTTCTTTTTTCTCGGTGACTTTTTTTGAGGTACTATCAAAGTAACATTTTAAATAATCGGCTGTTATAAAGAATGTGACTGTTTCAATTTTTCCTAAACTTGTTATTATTGGTGGAATTTTGTATTTTCTATGTTCTGAGTCTCCTTCGATAAATTCACCAATACATGAGGCCGCTTTACAATAAACATCGTATTCATGATGTGGCAAATGCAAACAAACCTGAGACAACATTACTTTGAGATTTTCTTGAGACCATAAATCATGGATATCATCAGCACTTTGACGTACTAGTTTTCTGAATTGTCTTATATCTTCATCTATACCCAATTTTTGAAAGAATATTTTGTTTCTTTTCTTCGCCCGTTCAAGTATAGCTGATAATTTCCAAACTTCAATCCTATATGTAGCAATCTCTCTCTGGGGTGAATCATAGCTTTTCAGGGTGTCTTCTCGCGCCCAACAACCACTAACGCATTCTGAATAATCGTTTAAATCTCGTTTTTCTACCACATTTTCCCCTATAAGGTAGCAAAAGAACTGATTTATTTTGGTTTTAGAAAAATTAGCTATAATTCTTGCATAACGAGATAATTGATCTAAATAGTCGCGCATTTTTACCGTGGGCGCTTTAAGTTCAATAATTATGCATTTTCCATCGTCCAAGAAAAAATAAATATCTGGTTTTTGCTTTAGATCGTTTTCCAATTGAAATTCATTCTTAACATCGTCAGGAATTTCTGTAAGCAACATATTTCCATTTTTATCGTGCAAATCTTTCAGTGGTATGTCAGATGCTCCATCACAATATATATATTCTTCATTTAAGACCCATAAATCATTTAAATATCTGGTTGTTTTGCCTTTTTTTAAAAACATATCGTGAAAAAAGCCCTCTAGTAAAATGTTTTTGCCAGACGTTTTGTGTTGGCAGTCCATCTCATTTTTCAATAACTTTTCAAATATGTTCAACACATATTTTCTTCTTACTATATATTTTGCCAATTCTTCTTTATCTTGATTTTCAATAAGTTGTGACACGTCTGTTATTTTTTGTTCCATATCGGTCTGATATGTTTCAGAAGACGGATCGAGCATATCGATTGATTCAAAATGCTGTTTTAATTTCAATGCATTGGTCGCCAGGTGTTCTGCTTGAGCTTTATAAACTTTAAAAGTAAGTGTTCTTTCTGTGTCTTTTGTAAGCACTTCTATATCATTTACTATTTCAATTGGAATACCATTGTCTAAAGCTATTTTTTTTGCTAATTCTTTTTTATTTGTATATAAATCCTGTACGTTTTTGCAAATTTCTTTCGTTTTTTCAATTATTTTATTACATATTTCATCTTTTAGCAAATACTTATATTCACCCATAAAAGGATCTTTAAATTTTTCTTTTACTTGCTTTTTGGTTACAAACGTAAAAGCATTGCCTGTAGTTGTTATGTTCTCAGGTTTATCTAATATTCCACCAAAAAATGAAGCTTGTATACGCTTTCCAGAGAAATCATCTCTGACCGTGAATATATCTGGATCTCTTATAGTCTCAACCTCCACACCTTTAGAACAAATGCTTATCTTATTTTTATTGAGATGTTCGCTTTCTACTTCAAATTTTGCAAATTTTATCTCTTCAGATTCTTTTAACGTAATAAAATTTAATTTGCCATCTATATTAGAGATTTGCGTGTATGGAATTTTAATACTTCCTTGTACAGAAGGTTCAATGACATCTTTCTCTGTTATAGTTATATTTTCTTCTTTATCTTTTTTAAAAACAAATGTGATTTCGGGGAAGTTATTATTATGTTCACTTTTCAATAGAAACAATCTAACTAAGAACTGTAATTGTATTTGCTTTATAAAATCATTTAAAGTCATAGTAGAAAATAGATTTTTATCATCATCACTAAGTTTTATACCTGATAAAGTCACAGTAGTTAAATTTGTTCGTTTGTCTTTTATTTCTTCTTGCTCTCCACCAACCACAGCATTTTGTGCACTCAGTTCAAGATTACGTTTAAAAAACTTCCCGTTCTCTTCGTATATGCTGTCCACATATACCTTATGAAAATTATGTAAAAATTGGAACCTCCCAGTTCCGTGATTGTTAAATCCTTTATCTGGTACAAAAAAGTTATTAAATCTATCGAAATTGTCTTTAACAAACCCCATGCCGTTATCAGATATTATGATTTTATCTGGTTGAAAAGACGTATCCAATAACTGCTTGAACTCTATTTGAATAGTTATTTTAGGGTGTTCGTTATTTTGATATTGTCTTGTTTGTACTGATTCTATAGCGTTTTTTAACCCTTCATATATAGCAACAAATAAATTTGTATGCACATTTTTAAAATTTGTATTCATGTAACCATTTATATCAAAACGACCATATCCCATCGTGCTACCTTTGTTCCTTGCTTAATAAATGTACATTAGTTTTATAAAAAAATCTAGTTGTTTTATAACTTGACTTATGGCTTCTTTAGAGCGGTAATTGGACAACATTATAAAGGAGTCGATATGTCATATAAAGATAAACTGCCAAAGATGATGGAGGAGTTAAAAGCCCTGTCATTTGATGAACGGGCGCGATTGTGGGCCAAATATTCACAATATCCATTCAAGCGGCAAATACGGTCACTTTGGTATTATATTCAATGCGACAGGTTAAATCTTCGAATTGAACATAAATATCTAGTAAAAATTCGTAAATATAAGGATAATCCAGAACAATGTTTAGACCATGCGTGCCAAAACAAATATAATTTTGTCCCAGGTACAATTTTAACAAGATATTTCAAAGGTATAAAACACAATATCCTAGTCAACGATGATGGCAGTTTTTCTTATAACGGTGATAAATATTCAACTTTATCGGCAGTTGCAACCAAGATAACTGGCATGAAAATGTCTGGTAATTTCTTCTTTGGAATAAACAAAAGGTATAAACATGCCAATTAAATGTGCGATTTATACACGCAAGTCAACCGAGCATGGGCTGGATATGGAGTTTAATTCCCTGCAGAACCAAGAAGAGGCATGCAAGGCATATATTGCTTCCCAATCATTCAATGGGTGGCAATATTGCAAAACATACAGTGATGCGGCGATTTCTGGTGGGACGATGGAACGGCCTGCCCTGAAACAAATGTTGGACGATATGGCACGTGGCTTGGTTAATACCGTGGTGGTTTATAAGGTGGATCGGTTATCGCGTTCCATTTTGGATTTTCATAAGATGATGCAATATTTCAACAAGTATAATGCGAACTTTGTGTCCATAACACAATCATTTGACACCAGTACATCTATGGGTAAATTGACATTGAACATGTTGTTATCATTTGCCCAGTTTGAACGTGAAGTTTCCAGCGAACGAGTACGGGATAAAATACGCGCCAGTAAAGCCAAAGGTATATGGATGGGTGGCAATCCGCCGTTGGGATATGATGTGATAAATAAAAAATTGATTCCGAATGAGGCTGAGGCCACAACAGTTCGGACACTCTTTGAAAAGTATCTAGAACTGCAATCTGTAAATGCGCTGACCGAATATGCTGCAGCGCATAATATATTTGCAAAACAATGGACGACCGCCAAAGGCATCATAAAGGGTGGCCGACCCATTGCCAAAATGAGTATGCATCGATTATTGCGTGACAGGATTTATATCGGCCAAATTGTAAACAAGACGAATAATACTACTGCCCCGGGCGAGCATCAGGCGATATTACCCACAGAACTGTTTAATCGTGTACAAGCGGCCTTGCAAAACAAGGCGAATAACAAGTCTGAAACACACGGTTCACCCAATTTGTTGACCGGCAAACTGTTTAATCACAACGGCGTGCGCTTTACCAATCAACGAACATGTGGCAAAGGCAAAACCAACACCCATTATTATGCGACCCGTGGTTTTTATCTGCCCGCACCCCAGGTGGACGATATTGTCATAAAAACGATAACAGACTTTCTGAACAGCGATATGTCGAATTTGCCCCTCAACTTGGCTACCATATTAAAACGAATTGATATAACAAATATGAATTTCGCAGAAAAACGCAATTTGATTCAATCACTGGTTGAAAAGATTGTGCATTCACAAGACCAACTGATTTATACATTGACCACTGACACAACCAAATTACAACCATTTATGACGGAAAATTATGTAAATCAAAACGCGGATAAAATGGAATACATAATTGGTGATAACAACATAACAATTACCGAAAAAGTATTCCTACGAAAACACGTTAACACAGTATACGATCATGGCAAAAATGGTGTATTAAACGTCACTGATAATAATCATTTAATACTCAAAGCTTTTGCCACAGCATGGCGGTACAAAGAGTTATATGAACGATGTGGCGATGTTGATTTAGTGGCAAAAGAATATCACGTTTCGCCCATGACGGTATATAGATATTTCAACTTAGCATACATGATGCCTGATAAGGTCAATAATATTCTATCTGGGAAAACAGCTTGTAGTGTAACTAGCATTCTGAACCAAAGAAATCATCATGATGTTTTTCCAACAGTTTTATAGCGGTTCTTGTAATTATTACAGGAATTCCTTCTGTTGTATTTACAAAATACTCGCCTGCAGGGATTTTTAGAATCCCTTTATTTTGCATTCCACGTGCAATTGCTAGTCGTTCATACCCAATATGGGTTGTATCAGAATAATTTGTTACATATGCTTCAAATAGTAATTCTTGTTCTTGAGGAGACAAATTATGTAAGGATTCTAATACATATTTTGCAGCTATTTTATATTTGATATATTTTAGTAATACTTTAATTATCCATTGTACAATAGCGGCCAAACCAATGGCCACCATAATCGCTGCACCTAAATACTTTTCTAGATTGTAGTATTCTATAATAATCCAGGCCACTCCAACACATATGTATTGAAATGGGTTTTTTATCTGCGATATAAAAGCCGTTATAACATCCATATTTTAACCCTGTTTTCACACGTACTTTTTAGACTATGTATATCCTTGTCGACAGAAACGCTCTTACTGTCAATGAACTAAATATACCATTGTGAATACTGGGATTTCAACTATAAAAAATCCCCAAATTACGGGGCAACTGAGGGATAAAAATAAAAGGCATCCAAAACGGATACCTTTTTAATTATTACTGGCGGAGATGAAGGGATTCGAACCCTTGATACCCTTGCGGGTATACTACATTTCCAATGTAGCGCACTAGACCAACTATGCGACATCTCCGAATCTAATTATTCTGCGTCCGCAGTGGCGGTTTCAACCGCTTCGTCAACCGTGATTGAACCAGGTTCGTCGTCAGCCAAGGTCGCTTCTAATTCTGCGTCGATTTCACGCAGTAATGGATCTTCGCTGCCAACTTCCAGGGATTCAGCACCATCAGCGGCAGATGGGGCGTCTTTGTAAGACTGAACAAATTCGTGACGAACCGCGTTCACATCCAACTTGCCACTGGCAATTTCACGCAGAGCAACAACCGTCAATTTGTCGTTGTTTTTTTCAACCACAGGTTCCGCACCACCGTTCAAGTCACGAACGCGCTGGGATGCCAGCATACCCAGTTCATAACGGCTTTCTACGTATGGTAATGTGTCAGAATTTGTTGTGCGTGCCATTTTAATTCCTTTGTTGAAATCGTTTTTCGTCAGGCTATAATGCCCTAAGGATGGCAAAAATGCAAGCAGAAAATAAAAAAAACAATATTAAAACACTATCTTTTGGTTGTCGGCTGAACGCGTTGGAGTCTGAAAAGATTCAAAATATGTTAAGTTCACATGTGGATACGGCGATTGTTATCAATACCTGCGCCGTCACAGCCGAGGCCGAACGCCAATCAGGTCAAGCCGTACGACGCATCGCGCGTGAAAATCCAAACGCACCACTGTTTGTGACGGGGTGTGCGGCGACGCGCAATCCAGAACTGTTTGTGAAAATCCCAAATACAGTCGTGATTTCAAATGCCGACAAAATGAAACTGAACCACTATATCGGGGGCAAAATCGACATCAAAAGCCCGGAAATAGCAACTTTTAATCAGGTGGACACACGGTTATCTAAGCAATTTGTTCAGATTCAAAATGGTTGTAATCACAACTGTGCGTACTGTATCACGCGCCAGTTGCGTGGAACGGCAGTGTCATTTGAATACACGGATATTTTGGCCGACGCGCGGCGCGCCGTGGAAAATGGTTTTGGGGAAATTGTGCTGACTGGGGTGGATTTGGCATCCTATGTCAAGAAAGATGGCGACAGGGTTTGTTTGATTTCGGGGTTGTGTAAGCGTCTGTTGGCGGATGTGCCAGGGATTGAACGGTTGCGCTTATCATCGGTTGACCCGGCGGTGCCAGATATTGATAATGTTATCGATTTAATTTTAAGCGAACCACGCATGATGCCACATCTGCACTTTTCCATGCAGTCGGGATCGGATACTATATTAAAATCCATGGGGCGGCGACATACGGCGCAACGGGTATGTGACCTGGTGGAACGCGGGATGGGCAAAATTACATTTAGTTGGGATATAATCTGCGGATTTCCGGGGGAAACAGATGAGTTATTCCAGGAAACGTTGGATTTAGTGCGCGAAACACGACCAATTAAAATTCATGCGTTTCCGTTTTCGCCCCGTCCGGGCACAATCGCCGCCGATATGCCAAACCAAGTCAATCGCGCGATTTCCAAAGAACGCGTGCGGATTATAAATAATGCTGCGAACGCAAATCGGGCGGATTTTATGCGGGGGCAAATCGGTAAAACAGTTCAGGTTTTAATGGAAGAAAACAATATCGCCCGATGTCCGCATGACATTGGGACAAAAATCAACGGGTGCGCGATTGCCCCCCGGACGATTTGCGATATAAAAATAATCGATGTTGCGGACGATTATTTTATTGGCATTATGATTTAGAATTGTTAATATCACAAACATGAAAAAGAAATTGATTGCTTTATTTTTAATACTGATTACGGGCGTGGCAAATGCCGCAGAATTCAAGACCAAGGCAAAGTCTGCGTTTCTGATTGACTATGATTCAGGCGTGGAAATCGTCGCAAAAAACGCGGATACGCTGATGCCGCCGTCGTCTATGATTAAGTTGATGACACTGGCGGTGTTGTTTGACGAATTAAAGGCCGGCAATATCACAATGGACACGCGATTTACCGTTGGGGAAAATGCGGACTATAATCGGCCAGAGTGGTATCCAGCCAGCAAGATTTGCCTGGTCACGGGTCAGACGATTAGTGTGCGCGATTTGGTGTTGGGGTTGATTGTGTTATCGGGGGGCGACGCATCGGTTGTTGTGGCCGAACAATTGGCCGGGTCCGAGGCGGCTTTTACCGCAAAAATGACCGAGAAAGCACGCAGTATCGGCATGGAACAATCTTCGTTTGGTAACGCCAGCGGTTTGCCAGACCCGAATAATTTGATGACCAGTCGTGAATTGGCGATATTGGCAGAACACCTGATATCAGATTACCCGGATATTTATCCGATGTTCGCAACGAAACGGTTCGAATTCAAAGAACATCAGACCGATTGGTGTCGCGAGTGGGGACGGACACATACATTGAACTATAACAAGTTGCTGTTCAATATGCGTGGGGCGGACGGGCTGAAAACAGGCCACACAAGCGACGGCGGTTATGGCATGGTCGCCAGTGCCAAGGTTGGCGGACGCAGATTGATTGGTGTGATTAACGGGTTTAACGGCAAAGGACATGATGCGTTGGCGGGTGAAATGAAAAAGTTGCTGGAATTCGGGTTCGCGAATACGGTCAGCAAAGTGTTCTATCAGCCGGGCGATGTCGTCACAGAAATTCCAGTTTGGTATGGTCGTCGCAAGACCGTAGAAGCGACCGTCGCGAAACCATTTGCGATAACTGTGGACAAAGAAGATGGGATGAAAGATGTGCGCGTTCTGGCACGGTTTAACGAACCGATTGCCGCACCCGTTCAGGCGGGCGACGAAATCGGACAGTTGATTGCCGAACAGAACGGACGCGTCGTGGCAAACGCGCCGATTGTTGCCAAAGACAGGGTTGGCAAGACACAGTTCTTTGGTCGCGTGATTAAAAATATCAAAGTAATGTTTGGATGGGAATAGGATATGGCACCACGCAAAAAACCAACAAATGAATATAACTTTCCGCATCCGATGGATAACGAACACTTGGTCGGGCATGCGGATACGCTGCGCAGTTTTATGAACGCGTGGAATCAGCGCGATGCGCATCCGATTCATCCGGTGTGGATGTTGACCGGGCCGATGGGTATTGGCAAGGCAACGCTGGCGTATAAAATCGCAAAAATGGTTTATGGGAATATTGGGGATTTCTTTATCGTGGATATCGACAGAAATATCGATAAAGACGGCAAACCCAAACCAGACGGCAAAGTGATTTCAGTCTATACCGTGCGCGCAATGATTGACAAGATGCAGATGTCGTCTATGTCGGGCGATTGGCGCGTGATTTTAATCGACTCGGTCGATCAATTGAACACGGCGGCATCAAATGCGATATTAAAATTACTGGAAGAGCCACCGGCAAAAACACTGTTTTTGTTGGTTGTACACCAGTTGGCAAATGTGTTGCCGACAGTGCGTTCGCGTGCGCGCGTTGAAAAAATGCGACCGCTGAGTATTTCGCAGTTGCGCGAATTGTGCGCAAAGTTTATTCCAGACGACGAAATCAGCACAGAAACATTAAAACTGAGTAATGGCAGTTTTGGAAAAATTGCGAACCTGAAAAAATCAGGCGGTGACGCAATCTATGCGGAACTGATTGAAAAATTAACAGACAAACGCACGACCAGTTCGGATATTATGGCAATCGCACGAAAAATCGCACCATACCCAGAATTACATGGCATTTTGCTGGATGCGATTGCGTACTTTGGTTTGGCGGAACTGTACCCGGTGGCGACGCGCGCAATCGCAGATGTCAAAAATGTATATCTGGAACCTGAGGTTGCGATATTCAAAATCATAATGGAAATTAAAAAATGTTTATAGACACACATTGTCATCTGACGGATAAATATGCCGATGGCGCAGATGGCGTTATCGCACGCGCAATGGATGGCGGGGTTGGCGTGATGATTTGCCCAACCGCAGACCCGTCTGATATTCCAGCGGCACTAAGATTGGCCGAAACGCACGACAATATATTTTGTACAATCGGTATTCACCCAGAATACGCGCCGGTTGATGCGAACCTGTACCTGGACAACGCAGTGTTAACACATCCGCGTGTTGTGGGTATTGGGGAAATCGGGCTGGATTATCACTATGGCGCGGATAAGCGGGGGCAACAAATCGAACTGTTTGAACAGCAGTTGGAAATCGCAAAAAAATACGCCCTGCCCGTGGCGATTCACACACGCGAAGCCGAAGATGATACCGCAGCAATTTTAAAGGGCGATGTGCGCGGTGTCATGCATTGCTTTACCAGTTCGTGGAATTTGGCAAAGAAGATGCTGGACCGCGGTTTTATGTTTTCAGCCAGTGGCATATTAACATTTAAAAACGCGACGGAAATACGCGAAACTTTTGCCAAGATTCCGTTAGACAGAATTGTTATCGAAACAGATGCGCCATACTGCGCGCCCGTGCCATATCGTGGCCAAGTATGTGAACCAGCGATGGTTATCGAAACCGCACGTGTTTTGGCCCAGGTTCATGGAATTGAAATTGAAAAACTGGAACAGATATTGATGAAAAATGTCAAAACACTGTATCCAAAGATTCAGTTTTAAAAAATCCCCCATTTGGGGGATTTTTTTACCTGAAATTATCATGCATATGCCGACTGATATACAAATGTATCTTTACGGTATTGTCCGTTGGTTCCAATTTGCCCATGTGACGCTTTTCCGCCAAATCCAACAAATGAAAGAACGCCGGCGCCCGCATGCGCGTCAACAAACTAATTGGATTGTGCCGTGGCCGAATCATGGCGCGTCCGACATTATATCTGGTGTGCGCATCCATCTTGGTTTTGTTATCAATACTAAGGTAAATCGAACCATTTCTGTCCATCCAGAATTCGTCCGCAACGCTCCATACCGGGGCGCCGTGTGGTGCGTAAATTTCCAGACGGACATTATCCCGTGTCATATGATATGTTGTGGAATAATTGTTCACAGTTTTGCCGACGGTTGTATCTTTGTCGGTAATAAACGCATGCGCAATATCGTACGCCTGTTTAATAGACTGTTTCATTGCGTGTCCCCCGTTTGTCTATGAAATCTTTTCAATGCGTCTGATACGGCGTTCGATTGCGTCAAATGGGCTTTCCAGGAAAGTCTGGGCGCACAAAAACGCGACTTCGATATCAATATCATCGGCGGCCAACGCCAAAACATTTGTGTCGTCGTGGAAACGGTCATCGCGTGCCTGGGCCGGTGTGTCACAGCGCGACGCGCGAATATGTCTGTAACGGTTCGCAGCAATCATAACGCCTGCGCCTGTGCCACAGACAATAATGCCGCGCGAATCTGGCATGTTCAGCATCGCATCGGCCAACGCCGCCGCCACATCTGGATAGTCCACCAATGTATTCGGGTCATCCACCCCCAGGTTCACAACATTATAACCCGCCGCCGCCAGCATTTCAATCAGGTACAACTTTAACCCAACCCCACGATGGTCGGCCGCGATAAATACTTTGGATACAGTTTTATTCATTTTTCCTTGTCCTTGCGCTTTTGTAATTTACATTCCAGACCTGTGTTGCCTGTGATGTTCAGCGTACGATACGACAATGTTCCCACCATTTTCGCCGCGCTGAAAATGTTCGCAGTATTCACCGTTGCTGGCCCGTCCAATTCGCCGTGTAAAAACAGTACCGGTGTTTTAATTTCGCCGACAACGCGTCCACCACGACCGATAACGACGGTTTCCGCGGTAATGTTGCCGATAACTTCACCGTGAATTTGGACATTATGGTCTGTTTTAATGTCGCCTGTTAATTTACAACCCGCACCAATAACGGTTGGTGATTGTTTTTCACTTGAATTTGTAAATGCCAGCATTCTATTCTTCCTTTATAAATTTCGTCGGGTCAAACGGTGCACCTTTGTACCGAATTTCATAGTGCAGGTGTGGGCCCGTTGAACGACCTGATGAGCCCGCCAAACCAATAACTGTACCCGGACGCACCCAATCGCCGCGCGACACCAGAATCTGGGACAGGTGCGCATACAGTGTCGTGAATCCCAGCCCATGATCAATTTCAACCGTCGTACCATATCCAACACGTTCACCCGCCGATACAACGCGTCCCGGCGCAACCGCCATCAGTTCTGTGCCAATCTTGCCGGCAAAGTCAATTCCGCGATGCTTCTTTGGCTTGCCTGTAAATGGGTCTTTGCGCGTACCAAAATTCGATGTGATGCGCGAATTAACAGGCTTGCCCAGCGGCAAAATCTCGTTCAAACGACGCAGCCCGTTCCATTGTTCCAGTCCGTCTGCCAATTTCTGATATTTATCATCTAAATCTTTGTCAAAGTCAATCGGTGTAAATGCCGAACCAACCAACGGATTGTTGTATTTATTCGCATTTCGCAACAGTGTTGCCTGATTCAGTCCCAATGTCACCAGTGTACTGTTAATGCGTTTGATATTTTTCTGTAATTCTTCGGTATTTTCTTTGGTCAGTGCGCTTACCGTGTCCACAATAACATTGTCAGCATCGGCAATCTGTAACATAGTGTCCACCATTTGCGCATTGCGTTTTTTTAACTCTTCATTTTCCGCGCGTGTTAATTCATATTCCGCCGACAGTTCAGACAACTTGGTATATTCTGGGGTAAATTCTTCGTCGCGCAGCATTTCGACAATTCGTGTCCGCAGAAAGTCCAGTTCACCCCACGTCTTAACACGAGAATTCATCAGTTCTTCGCGTTCGCCTTCTTTCAGGTCTTTGGCATTCAGAACCTTGTCATCAATAACATTTAAATCCCGCACCAGGTTATTGTACTTGGTCAAATATGTCTGTAAATCAGACATGTGTCGCGTGTGTGTTGCGCGCGCCTCTTCCAGTTGTTCGGTGCGCTTTTGTAATAACGGGCGGTGATATACGAACACATATGTTGACCACGATGCCCACAGAATTAACCCAACCTTGCCACAAAAACGTGTGAAACGCCAAAAACTGCTTTGCCCATATGTATAAACATTACCACGGGGCGTATCCATAACTGTAAATTCACGCGGTGGGAAAATACGCACAATCACGCGCCAAATGGCACGAAATGGAGATGTGATAAACGCCCACAGGGACGTAAAATATCGTGTTATAAAATTTATCATTTCTGGGATAGTTTAGACAAAGTATCCGCAATAGTCAAGCCATCGCGCAAAACTGGTTCATAATTCATCGGCAACCCACGGTGTAATACCGACACCCCACGCGACCCCATGCGTCCAGACACCAGCACGCGTTCCGCCACATCGCGCGCCCCAAACAGCGGTATTATCGTTATGTCGCCCAACTTTTTCGCCATTTCGGCAATAACTGTGCCGACGGTCGCAGCATCTGTGATGATACAAAAGGTGCCCATCGGACGAACACGCGCAACGCAACGCGCCACCCATGTTTTCAAATCTGCGTTATGATGCGCGTTGTGTCGGGCGGGTGTGCCATTGAAATAAGGCAGATTGGTCACCACCAAATCAAATGTTTTATCTGTGCGCCATGTGGTAATGTCTGCGATTATCAAATCAATGTTCGCACCGTTCAGTTCCGCGTTTTCCCGACACGCGTCCAGCATTTTATCCGATGTGTCAATTCCTGTAATAACGGCATCTGGATTATTTGCCAATATACACATTGACACCCCGCCCGTGCCAACCCCCACATCCAGCACGGTTTTTGCGCGTGCCGGCGCAAACGCCGCCAACCAGACAGCATCCGATGTCGGGTTATAGTGACCGCGGCGCATTTGTACGCGTCCGCCCATTAGGGTAAAAATTTCTTGTTTTATATTCATCTGTATTTATAATAAAACAACAAAAACAAAAGGCAAGTATATGTTAAATGATATCATCATCGTCGAAAGTGCCATCAGTGCATTTAATAACGCGGCCCTGTGGATGCCGGCGTTTTTGTGGTGGACATTGTTGGCGTTGCCTTTGTTTGTCGTTGTTTACTGGTGTGCCGATGCGATTATGGCACGAATTGGTTGGAACAGACAAAATATAGTGAATAATGCTTCAATGTGGTTGGCGGGTCTGACATGTGGGTGGGTCGTGTTGTTCGGCGGCAACTATGATGTTCTGCGGGATAGTTTGTCT
Organism: Candidatus Enterousia sp.; assembly: GCA_045546195.1. Lineage (GTDB taxonomy): Bacteria > Pseudomonadota > Alphaproteobacteria > Rs-D84 > Rs-D84 > Enterousia. The sequence goes on along the minus strand of JAZQCH010000005.1, from coordinate 42,721 downwards.
GTCCTGCCGATGATGACGGCAACAATAGTATTTTTAACATCTTTGTTTGTATCGTCGCATTTGCGTTCGCGTCCACGCCCAAAAATGAATTGGTGGCGTTGGGTTGTTGTTGCGATTGTGATTATGGCGGTTGGTCTGTCTGATACACATGCGTGGTGGGGGCCATTATTACAGATTGGCGCACTGACACTGGGGTGTTTTCTGGGGCGTGTTGCGCGTGGTGATATGCGTCCGTTTGGTGGTGCGGTGCTGATTATGATGATGGTTGCGATTGCGATTTTGATGCAGCCTGAATTTTTCCGATTTGGTCAGTTGGGCAACCTGACGGTTGTACATTTGTTGGCAATGTTGGGACTGGGCGGGGCATGCATGATGACCGTTGCCACCCAGAACATAAATCCACGTGGCAAAATCCGTCACAGTGTGTATATTAAATTAAAGTGGCTGATGCGTGTGGTATGCGCATTAGGTGTGGCGTTGTTCATTTTGACCGAAGCGGTTCCAGTATTCATCGGTACAATGGTTGCGCTGTTCCTGTCAATCGCGATGTCCGTGTGGCACGCAGACGCTGTGAATCCGGTATTGGGCGACCGGGCATTTGCGATTGCGTTGATGACATTTGGTGCGATAACCGTTATGCCTGTGATAACATCGATTGGAATTTTGTACTGGGCAAACGCATCAGATATGAAATTTTGGGCTGAAAGCAAGCCGTTGTTATAATTGGTTATATTTATTTAATAACAATTTATATTGATATAATATATTATTCAACCCGTTAGTAATTAAAAAAACGGGTTTTATTATGGCTATACATCCAACGGCAATTATTCACCCAGACGCAAAACTGGGCGCAGATTGCAAGATTGGCCCATATTGTATTGTGGGCGCAAACGTGGTCTTGGGCGACCGCGTTGAATTGGTTTCACACGTTGTTGTCGAAGGGAAAACGTCAATTGGTGATGATTCTATTATCTATCCTTTTGCCGTTGTCGGAGTAATGAGCCAGGACTTAAAGTGGCAGGACGAAGCCACCATGACCGGCGTCCGCATTGGCAAGCGTTGTAAAATCCGCGAATATGCGACGATTCATTCTGGCACACCGGCGTCGGACGGTACTGTGATTGGCGACGATTGCCAGATTATGGTTAACGCACACGTTGCGCACGATTGTCGCGTTGGCAACAGTGTTGTTATGTCCAACCTGGTACAACTGGCCGGCCATGTAGAGGTTGAAGATTTCGCTATCATCAGTGGTGGTGCGATGGTTCTGCAGTTTGCGCGCATTGGCCGCAACGCGTTTATTGGTGGTATGTCGGGTGTGGGTAATGATGTATTGCCATACGCCATTTATGACGGCAGTCCACGCGCCGTATATCGCACAATCAACCGCGTTGGTTTGATGCGTCACGGATTTACAAACGAAGATATGCACGCCATCCACAGCGTATATTCCACCGTTTTCCGTGACGGCGAAGGCACTGTATCAGAACGCCTGGCCAAGGTACGCAAGGAAGTCAAGAATAACAAATACGCGATGGACGCGATTGACTTTATCGAAAATCGTTCAAAGCGCGGGATTGGCACATCTAAAAATGCGGAATAAAAAACAGACTGTATTTATTATCGCCGGCGAAGTATCAGGCGATGTCCTGGGCGGTCGCATTATGGCCCAGATGCCAGACACTGATTTTATCGGCATCGGCGGCGAAAATATGGCGGCGGCGGGGTTAAAATCGTTATTTCCGATGTCTGATTTGGCGGTTATGGGCATTGTCGAGGTTTTAGCCCATGCCCGCACATTGACGCGTCGCATTAAACAAACCGTTGCCGCAATTATAGATACACATCCTGATGTTGTCGTATCGATTGATTCCCCCGGCTTTATCAAGGCTGTGATAAAACAAATTCGCAAATCCCCCGCAGGTCAAAAACTGATTGCGGACGGTCTGAAATTTCATCATGTTGTCGCCCCCCAGGTTTGGGCATGGCGACCGGGGCGCGCAAAAAAATACGCCCGTACATTTGACAAATTGTACGCATTTTTTGATTTCGAGGTACCATATTTCACCAAACATGGTCTGGAAACTGTTGCGGTTGGTCACCCCCTGGCGGGCGCGTTGGTTGGTACGCGCAGTCGCGCAAAAAAACAGACCGAAAAAATCATCACACTTGTCCCAGGCAGCCGCCTGTCCGAAGTTAAAAAGTTATTACCACTGATGCGCGATGTTGCCGAACGTCTGTCGCGCGATGGATATATGGGATATAAATTTGTAATACCAACCGTTGAAACGACGGCGGAATACATCCGCAATGAAACCGCTGATTGGTCTGTTCGTCCAACATTGGTTCCGGCACATGAACGTTATGACATCTATTCAAAAACATACATCGCAATCGCGGCCAGTGGCACTGTTTCAGCAGAACTGGCGATGTTACATGTGCCTGCGATTGTGGTCTATAAAATGAACGCAATCACGACCTGGATTGGCCGTATGTTGATACGAACCCAGTGGGTATCATTGGTTAACATCTTGCTGCGGCGCACGGTATATCCCGAATTCCTGGGGCCGGCTGCGACGACTGATAACATCATTGACGCGATTCAGCAATTAACAATCCCATCAAAACGCGCACGCATGATTGCGGATTTAGAATCTGCCGATAAATTGTGGTGCCCCGGTAATTGTGATGCCAGTGTCCTGATTGCCGACGGGATAAAGAAATCCGCATAATCGCGGATTTTTTTGTTCACATAAAGTTTATTGGATTCACATCAATTTTGACCCGAATGTTTGCGGGTTGCTTAACCTTGCCCAGCCAGTGCGCCACCGCCGGCTGTAATGCGGCCGTTGCGCCGCCTGCGACCAAGAATCGCATCCGATACCAATTTCGAATTTGATAAATCTGGGCGGCAATTGGCCCCATAATTTTTGCCCCAACAATTGTGGGGGCAGCCGCAGCCAAATCCGCACAGTATTTTGCCAATACGGCTTCGCGTTCGCCTTCGACGATAATCGCAATCAGTTGCCCATACGGTGGCATTTGCGCGGCGCGCCGTCCCGCCATATCACCCGCCATAAATTCATCGCGCGCGCCCGAACAAATCGCCGTTAATACCGGATGGTCTGGCTGGTACGTTTGTAACAACACACGTCCCGGGTTTGTCCCGCGGCCTGCGCGCCCCGCGACCTGAAATAATTGTTGAAAAGTATGTTCGGCGGCACGAAAATCTGTCCCAAACAGCCCCATATCCGCATCCACAACCCCCACCAGTGTCAGGTTTGGGAAATGATGCCCCTTGGCCAGTATTTGGGTGCCGATAACAATGTCGATTTCACCGCGTTCCATTTTTTGAACCAGTCGTTCCAACGCCTGGCGCGATGTTATAATATCGCTGGACACCAACGCTGTGCGCGCGTTAGGGAAACGAGCATTAACTTCCTCTTGTATTTTTTCCAATCCAACGCCACGCATCGACACATCCGTGCCACAGTCTGGACATGCTTTGTTCAGCGGTGCCGTCCGCCCACACATATGGCATAACAGCTTTCCCACGCGCTTATGATACGTCATCCCCACACTGCAATCCGGACATGTTGCCGTCCATCCACATTTTTTACATTGTACAATCGGCGCAAACCCGCGTCGATTGATAAACAGCATCACCTGGTGCCCCGCATCCAGCGTCTGGGAAATTGCGTCACACAACGGGTCGGATAAAAATCCGGTCTGTTCAGCGTCGTTTGTATTGTACGCGGTCGGGCGATTTTCGCGCAAATCAATTGTTGTTATCGCTGGCATCTGAGCCCCCCCGAATCGCGATGTCAGACACAGCCGCGTATATTTTCCGACATTAACATTTTCGACGGTTTCTGCGGCGGGGGTTGCACTGGCCAATACGACTGGGAACCCCGCGATTTTCGCGCGCAAAACGGCCATATCACGGGCGTGATAGTTTCCCATGTCTTCCTGCTTATACGATGTGTCGTGTTCTTCGTCGATTACAATCAGTCCTAAATCCTGCCACGGCAAGAACAGTGCACTGCGCGTTCCAACCACCATTTTAATTTTACCACTTAAAACCCCGCGCCATATGTCGCGTCGTCGTGCCGCAGTCAGATTGCTGTGCCACACCACCGGCGGTGCGCCAAAGCGCGATTCAAACCGTGACATAAATTGCGCGGTCAGTGCGATTTCCGGCATCATCAACAGCACAGACTTTCCACCCTTGTATGCGCGCCACGCAGAATCAAAATATACCTGGGTTTTACCACTGCCTGTAATCCCATCCAACAGGTGTACTGAAAATCCGCCCCTGTCAATCGCGGCACCAATTGCGTCTGCGGCGGTCTGTTGTTCATTGTTCAGTATTACATCCCCAGAATCCTGATATACAACCGGTTCGTATTGCCGTGTTTTTGCCTGTTCGCCAGCGGGTATCAGGGTTCCATTTTTTATCATCGTTCGAACGACCGCCCCTGACACGCGCGCGATATTCTGAATATCTGACACAGTCATCGGGTCATTATCGTTTGATGAAAACGCATCCATCACCGCCATGCGGTTTTGTGTCATACGTGCACTGTTGTCAAAGTTGAACGCATACAGCGGTTCCATCCGTGGTGGCGAAAACGCGTCTGGTATATTTACGATTAAACGCAACACCATCCCCATCGGCATCAGCGTCCAATCTGACATCCGTTTCAGCCATTGTAAATCTGCGATATTCAGTTTTTCGTTATAAACCGCGGACACATCGCGAATTTTTTCTGGGGGCAAATTACTGTCGCCGATTCCCCACACAATCCCAACGCATGGACGGTTCATAACACGCACGGAAACAAATGTTCCGATATCGGCCGCCGCCCCCAGGCGATAGTCATATCCGCCATTTGGTATATTTGCGATTAAAACCTTAACAACTGTGCCTGAATTAAACATAATCATAAAGTACTTGTTTTTTTCTTTTTTTTCAATACCATTTATGGCATAAATTTTCCTTAGGGGTTTACATGAATATGTGGCGTTTATATTTTGAAATCTGTGACATATTGGCGACGTTAATACCGTCGCGCAAACTGCGCAACAAAATCAAACGCCAGGAATTGTATGATTATCGTAAAAAGTTTCGTGCGCTGCGTGCTGCGTTACCCCGTGGTGAATTTCGTCATGTTCGCGTGATTAAGGGTGGGTGGAACATTGGTTTTATCGTTAATAACAAATACGTCTGTAAAATCCGCAAATATTATAACAAAGACATCCCAATTGAAAAAATCATGCGGGAAAAGCGTATCACAGACGCATTTGCCCCGATTGTTCCAATTCGTATTCCGAACATTGAAATCATTGAATCGCGTGGCTTTACATTTTACAAGTACAACTTTATCCCCGGCAAAAATCTGAACCGCATGTCGTTGCGCACAATTACGAACAACGGTTGGCGTTGGGGAAAACAGTTGGCATCCTTTATTGACGCCATGCACAATTCAGACCCTGCGGAATTGGCAGATTTGAAAACTGGTGCTGGCGACGGATGGAATCATAATGATATTTGTAATAATATTATCGTTGACACACGCACAATGGACATTGTTGGCCTGATTGATTGGGAATATTCAGGATGGGGCACATTGGAAACAGAATTCAGCAATTGTACCAAATTCTCGAAAAAGATGGAAGAATCCGGCATCGGCGTTGCGATTCAACTGGAATATCATGCCATCCAGAACCAGAAACAACGAAAAAAATAATTGTCGTTTATGGTTGACAAAATAATTATTTAGGCTATATTCTTAGTGTTTAACAGCACAAGGGAGTTGGCAATGCCACCAAAACCACGCAAAGACAGCAGCGGCAAAACACTTGCGGACAAAGCACTGGACAAGTATGTTGACTGGGTTGTTGAAGAAATTTACAAGGAATATGGTCTGGGGAAAAAAGTCACCGATATTACTGATATCGAGGACAAGAAGTTAGCCTGGCGTACATTGCATGCCTGGGACTTGGGCAAAGAAAATTTCGCAATCGAACGCACGAAATTGTATTTGCGCCTGTTGGATTCTAATGACTCAAATTCTACTAATTTACAGTTTTTAAAGGCGTTGGTAAATCGCATGGCATTGTATTTATCTGAATATTGCCAAAATGGACCAAAGCGTTCCCAAAATCGTGCCATAAGTATTTTAAAAGACGCGCTGTACACCAACAATCCGTACATCCGTGGTCTGGAATTGTACCAGGCCGAACGTCGTTCCAAGGCCCAACCGCGCACAATGAAAAGTGTTGCCGACCGTAAAAAGCGCGCACGCATCCAGGCGTACAAAGACAAATGCGCCGTGGAACGCCAGGTTCGCGTTGAGTTCGTCGAAGTTTCATACTATCGCAAGAAATAAAAAATCCCCCAAACGGGGGATTTTTTATTGCCATTACATCATGCCCGGCATGCCACCCGACATTTGTGGATTGGCGGGCTTTTCATCCGGGATTTCGGTCATAACCGCGCCGGTGGTCAGCATCACACCCGCAGTGGATGCCGCGGCGGCGATTGCGGTTTTTACAACCTTGGCTGGGTCAATAATTCCCGCCGCCATCATATCGACATATTCGCCGGTCTGGGCGTTATAACCAAAATTGTAATCGGATGCGTCCATGACCTTGCCTACGACGATTTCGCCGGATGTGCCCGCGTTTTCGGCAATCTGGGCGCACGGTGCGATGATTGCACGACGGACGATGTCGATACCGACATCTTGGTCAGAATTTGCGCCATGTAAATCGTTCAGGGCCGATGTGGCGCGCACCAACGCAATACCACCACCGGCAACAATGCCATCGGACACCGCCGCGCGCGTTGCCGCCAATGCGTCGTCAACACGGTCTTTCTTTTCTTTGACCTCGATTTCGGTCATGCCGCCAACCTTGATAACGGCGACGCCACCAACCAATTTCGCCAGACGTTCGGATAATTTTTCACGGTCATAGTCACTGGTGGTTGTGGAAATCGCATTGCGGATTTCGTCGGCACGGGCGGCGATGGCGTTTTTGTCCCCGCCCCCGTGTGCCAACAATGTTGAATCTTTGGATACAATAACTTTCTTGGCCGAACCCAAGACCGCCGGTGTGATATTTTCAAATGTCATGCCCATGTCATCGGACACAACTGTTGCCCCTGTCAAAATCGCAATGTCTTTTAACATTTCTTTGCGACGGTCGCCATAGCCGGGTGCTTTGACCGCACAGACTTTCAGACCACCACGCAGACGGTTCAAGACCAATGTTGCCAGTGCTTCGGATTCGACATCTTCGGCGATAATCAACAATGGTTTGCCAGACTGGGCAATCGGTTCAAGGATTGGCAACAATGCCTGCAGGCCTGTGATTTTCTTTTCCGACACCAGGATTTGTGCCCCGTCAAGTTCGGCCAACATTTTTTCGCTGTTGGTGACAAAGTATGGCGACATAAAGCCCTGGTCGAACTGCATACCTTCGACAACATCGATTTCTGTGTCCAGACCTTTGGCTTCTTCGACGGTAATGACGCCTTCTTGGCCGACGCGCGCCATTGCGTTTGCGATTTTTTCGCCGATGTCCGCATCGCCGTTCGCAGAAATGGTCGCAACCTGGGCGATTTCCGCACTGTCACGAACCGGACGGGCGTGCGCGTCAATGTCGGCAATAACCGCCGCAGTCGCCAGGTCAATTCCGCGCTTTACATCCATTGGATTCATACCGGCGGCAATTACACGGCGACCTTCGCGGATTAACTTTTGCGCCAGCACCGTCGCAGTTGTTGTGCCGTCACCGGCATCATCGCCGGCCTTTTTCGCAACCTCTTGGACCATGCGGGCACCGATGTTTTCCGCCGGGTCTTTCAGGGATACCGCACGCGCAACAGTGACACCGTCCTTGGTCGCGACGGGCGCACCGTATGATTTTTCAATTACAACTGTGCGACCCTTGGGGCCCATAGTGATTTTAACTGCGTTCGCCAATTTATCGACGCCCGCCGCCATTTTGTCTGTGTCGAAAATAATTTCTTTTGCCATGTTGTGTTCCCCTTAGTCAATAATTCCCAAAATATCTGTTTCACGGATTAAAACATAATCGCGACCGTCTAATTTGATTTCGTTCGCAGACGATGCCCATTTCGCAAATAAAACAACATCATCTGGCTTTACAGTCATTGGAATCAAATCATCGCCATCGTACAGACCCGGCCCAGCCGCAATTACACGGCCACGAGATGGCTTTTCACGGGCGTTGTCTGGGATAATGATTCCACCAGCGGTGGTTGTTTCTTCGTTAATTCTTTCAAGCAATACATAATTGTGTAAAGGTTTAAACATAAATATACTCCTTGGGATGATAAAACCTGTACGATTGATATAGTCTGAAATTTATTGATTTCAAGTCTGTATTTTAATATGCTGGTACAGAAAAACAAGGGGAATAAAATGATGTATGATACAAATAATGTTTTCGCGAAAATGATACGCGGCGAAATTCCAACAAATAAAGTTTGTGAAAATGATTTCGCGATGAGTTTCTATGACATTAACCCAATGTTCAAAACACATGTACTGGTAATCCCCAAGGGGCCATATCAAAATATTTTGGATTTCGCACAAAATGCCAGCCAGGATGAACAAGCCGGATTCTGGGACTGCTTTGCCCGGACGGCGGAAAAATTGGGGATTAAGTGCGAATTTAACTGTCTGGCAAACGCGGGGGCGAACGCACCGTTTGTTAAGCAGTCTGTGTTCCATTTTCATCTGCATCTGGTGGCGGGCGAACGTACGCCGGCATTTGTTGAAATGGCAGCGGAATTTAAATAAGCATGAAAATATCTGTTCGGGTTATTCCACGCGCAAAAATCAATCGGGTTGAAGTTCAACCCGATGGAACGCTGCGCGTACATACAACCACCGCACCAACCGACGGCAAAGCAACCGCAGATGTTATAAAAATGCTGGCCCGGCACTATGGTGTGCCAAAGACCAGCATCAAGTTAATTCGTGGTGAAACATCGCGCGATAAAGTATTTGAAATTTAATATTTCAAAATTTGCTTTTTCAGTTCCGCAACCGTGTCTGCGTTGTGCATGTTATAGACATTTATGTTCGCAACCATAAATCCGTGTTTGCGCATGTGCTTAATCAGACGCGACAGCGGATTCCAAAAACCGTTCGTATTCAGAAAGAATAATGGTTTGTCGGTTTCACCAATTTGCTGCATCGTCATGATGTCGGTCAATTCGTTTAATGTGCCAATGCCACCGGGCAGAATAATAAAGGCATCTGATTCATTAAACATGATTTGTTTGCGTTCGTTAACGCCGTCAACAACACGCAAATCAATCCCGTTATGGGCGGGTTCCTGCATCGCAATAACATCGTCCGTCGAAACACCAATGACAGTACCACCGTTATCCAACGCCGCCGACGCAACAGTTCCCATTAAACCAACATCGCCACCACCAAACACCATGCGGATTCCATTTTTTGCCAACATACGACCAACCGCGCGGGCGTCGCGCTTAAACTGGGGGTCGTCACCAAATTGGTGCCCACAATATACAGCGATTGATTTTAATTTGCCTGCCATTTTCTTTTTCCCTTTATTTTTGTAAATTATAACATAAAATACCCATACAATGAACGAAAAGTTTTTGGATTTTATTCGCAAATATTCCGCACAACGCGTGGCCGTCGCCGTCAGTGGTGGCGTGGATTCAATGTGCCTGTTGTATTGGTTGGCAGAACAGAAAATGGATATCGTTGCGTTGCATGTGCATCATCACCTGCGCGATGTGGCCGATGACGAGGCAAAACACGTACAGGCAACATGCGATATGCTGGGGGTGCCGTGTCATATTTTTCATTGGACAGATAAAAAACCCGGCACCGGGATTGAGGCCACCGCACGAAATGCCCGATATAAATTTATGACGGATTTCTGTCACGAAAATAATATTGATGTGTTAATGGTCGCACACCAGGCAGATGACCAAATTGAAACTTTCTTGATGAATCTGGCGCGTGGCAGTGGGGTTGTGGGACTGGCCGGGATTCAGGCGGAATCGTATCGCGATGGAATTAAAATCGCACGACCATTGTTGGGTGTTTTTCGACGCGAATTGGTTCAATACTGTGACGAAAATAAAATCAAATATTTTAATGACGAAATGAATTTTGATGATAAATATATGCGTGTCAAGATTCGCCAAAATCGTCATTTACTGGCGGACAAGTTGGGGATTTCAGATGACCGAATTTTGTTGGCTGTTGATAACCTGGGGCGGGCGCGGGATGCGTTGGAAAATGATGTGGCGAAACGCGTACAATCGGTGTTGTATGACGGGTATGCGTTGTTTGGTGATTCTTTTCTGTTTGACGTGCCGTGCCATATTGGGCTAAAGTTGCTGGGGATGTTAATTCAGACCATTGGGGGGGACGAGTATCAACCACGCTTGAATTCGCTGAAATTCGCACTAAGTAGACTGCGCGACAATTGTCAGTTTACATTGGGGCACTGTACAATTCGGCGGTACGGGAATCAAATCCTTGTCGTGCCCGAAGGAGCAAAAACAAGTATCAGGAAAAAAAATGAAAAAATTAAAAGACTTCAAAAAAAACAAAGCAACAAATAAACAAAATCGCCGCGATGGGGCGAACTGGTTTTTAATGCTGTTCGGGGTGATTTTTATCGCAATGGCGGCACGCATATTCTTGTTCGGTGGGTTCGCACCAAATAATATGCCGACAATGCCACACACAAGTCAGGCAAAGCCAATTGAATTGTCGTTTTCAGATGTTCTGCGGCGCGCACCAGAAATCAAAACGATGAAGATTAACGGCAACGATGCGGTGGGCACACTGAGTGACGGGACGGAATATACCGCAACAATTACATATGACCCAGAAATGCTGGCAAAATTGTCTGAATCAGGCACCGCAATTACGATTGATACTTCGCGTGGGTGGGTGGATACGGTCGCAACATTTGCGCCGCTGGCGTTGACACTGTTGTTTATTTTCTGGATTTTGCGCGGCTTTCGTCGTGGGGGCGCAGCGGGTGGAATCAGCCGCAGTTTAATTGGACAAAACCCAACCAAAATCGCGACTGGCAAACCAAAAACAACGTTCGCAGATGTCGCAGGAATTGATTCTGAAAAACAAGAATTGTCTGAAATTGTCGATTTCTTGAAAAACAAAGATAAGTATAAATCGTTGGGGGCGCGTGTGCCACGTGGCGTGTTGTTGTCGGGTCAGCCGGGTACAGGAAAAACATTGTTGGCGCGCGCAATCGCAGGCGAGGCAAACGTGCCGTTCTTTGCCGCATCGGGTTCGGATTTTTCAGGGATTATTGTCGGTTTGGGCGTTGCCAAAATAAAAGAAATCTTTGAAATGGCAAAACGCAACGCGCCATGTATTCTGTTTATTGATGAAATCGATGCCATTGGTCAGAAACGTTCGACGCATTCGTACAATGACCAAGACCGTGAACAGACCCTGAACCAATTACTGATTGAAATGGATGGGTTTGCCAATGACACAGGCATTATCGTAATTGGTGCGACAAACCGCGCGGATATGTTAGACGCAGCGTTGTTGCGCCCAGGTCGCTTTGACCGCCAGGTTTATATTGAATTGCCAGATATGGCGGGACGTCGTGAAATCTTGGATTTATATGCGAAAAAGGTCAAGGTTGGCGACGAAGTCAATCTGCAGGATATTGCGCGCGGAACAACCGGATTTTCAGGGGCAGATTTGGAAAACCTGTTGAACGAAGCAGCCCTGCACGCAGTTCGAAATGGGCGTGACAAAATTACCCCAGACGATATCGAAGAAGCACGCGATAAAATCATTATGGGACCGCGCAAGATTCGAAAAATGCGCCCCGAAGATATTAAACTGACCGCGTATCACGAAGCGGGTCACGCGTTCGTCAGTATGATGTACGAAGATGTTGCCGACCCCGTACACAAGGCGACAATTATTCCACGCGGACGCGCGTTGGGGATGGTTCAGCACCTGCCGATTGATGACAAGGTGTCTATGACATTGGCCGAAGTGCGGGCAAACCTGTCAATTGCGTTGGCGGGACGATGTGCCGAAGAAATCTTCTTTGGCGCGGACAAGATTACAACCGGCGCAGAAAGCGATATTGCCATGGCAACACGTTTGGCACGATATTCAATCACAACTGCGGGGCTGTCTAGGAAAGTTGGGTTGCCGGCAATCAATCAGGTCGGTACATTTGGTGTGCGCGGGGCGTTGGAAAACGCGTCTGAAAAGACCGCGGAATTAGTTGACGCAGAAATTCGCGCGTGGCTGGATGCAGCACATATGGATGCGACCAAACACCTGAGCAAAAATAAAAAGACAGTTGAAAAGTTGGCAAATGAACTGTTGGCACGCGAAACATTGACCGGCGCAGAAATTCGCGAAATTGTTTTTGGGAAAAAAGAAACCAAGAAATCAGACAAAAAGACAACCGTGCGCAAAAATGTCAAATCTAAGAAACAATAAATTTGAATTGTTCCAAATGCCCCCGCAGAATACGCAGTCAATACTGGCGACTGTGGGGGACGAGTGCGTGATTTTTGACCCCTGGGGACGCACGGATGATTGGGCGCAGATTCTGGATGGGCGCGGATTAAAATTGCGCGCGATATATGCGACACATGGGCATCCCGACCATATTGCGTGCGCACCGTCGTTGGCAAAAAAATATGGTGTGCCGTGGTATCTGCACAGTGGCGATTTCAGATTGGTTGGATGGGGAAACGATTTGTTGGAATATTTCGGATTGCCAAAAATCAGCATTGATGATGCGCGCCCCACCCCACTGGAATTAAATCGTACGGAAATTTTACCAGGGATGTTTATGGACATTATTGAAACGCCAGGGCATACGCCGGGTGGCGTGGCGTATCATTTCCCAGATGAAAAAGTATTGATAATTGGCGACACGGTATTTCAGGATTCGTTTGGGCGATACGATTTGCCGGGCGGTGATAAAAATATGCTGATGAAATCAATCGCGAATATTTACAACATGAATTTGTCAGATGATACAGCGGTTGTGCACGGCCATGGGATGGATACATCCATTGGATGGCTGAAACAAAACAACCCTTTTTTTCACAGTTAATCTAGCGATGAACCGCATCGGCGCGAACCGCACGGGCACCAGGGGTATTAGATTCACACATAACCCAATTGGTATTTGTACCGTCAACATGAACCGTTCTGAAATAATTTGGCGTTTTTACCAACAGCATTACAATCACCAATCCCCAGAATAACATCTTGGTCAATCCCCATGGGGTTTTGAACGCGTCGCGGACAAATTTGTCCTTTAATAAATTCTGGTACAGGGCCCATGCCCATGAAAAGCACAACAGAATAACAGCGAAGAAAAAACCAATAATCAGTGGGCGTGTAAATTGTCCCAGACCGCGCGACAACGTATCCCAGGTATTGCTGGCCGCGGGACAGACGAACAACGCGTTTGGTGCGTTTTCAGCACTTAATACAATCGGTGTTGTTGGCGACAGATTTATATCAAACGCAGTCATCAAAACAATTGATGTTAATAAAACAATCGCAAACAGCATTGTCGGTTTCATAGACTGTTCCCCCGTTACGGATGCTATTATATCATAAATAACTATGTAATTGCAATTTTTGAAATTTTTATCTAAGATTTTTATATGTTTGACAAACGCGCGCGAATTATTGTGGGGATAACAACATTATATGACGAATACCTGGGGGTGTCGGTTCCGGGGCTGGCGCGATTGGGAAAAAACTTTATACTGGTGGTATATAATGACAACCCAGATGTAAAGATAACAAAAAAGCAGATTCGAAAACTGGGGTATCGCGGAAAACTGTATGTTGTGAACGGCGGACACAATCTGGGGCAACTGCGGGCACGATTGGCAATTGTGGATTTTGTGCGCAAGAAAAAGTTAAACGCAGACTGGTTTGTATTCGTTGATGACGATGACATATTGACCAATGTCACAATTCCAGATGTATCGAAAAATAATTTCGCAATTATTCAGAATATGGTGGTGGTTCGAACACGACTGATTGATGTGTTACGCGTGGTGCGGGACAGTGCCAATTATACAATTGACAATGAAAATATTTACCTGGTACGGCCACATGTTGGATTGGCGGGGACTTTGGTGCGATATTCTGAAATCGTGCGTTTGGCAGATGTTATGAACAACGCCCTACAATCAATATCAGACGTAGATGAATCCCTGTCATTTCGGCCGCCGGTTGATATGATGATGTGGTCGGCGTTGAATATTATCGCACGACACAACAATGAACGCGCCACACCGATTTATATGGACACAATAAACTATATCGCGACCGATATTGATACGTGCCCTGTTAAGTATGGGATGAAAATGCATCCGGCAAAAAATCCAACACAACAAATATCACGCGCAATCGCACGATATGACGCCGCAATACGCGCCGCGCTGCGTGACAACGCCGCCCCCACGGGGCAAGAATTAAACGCATAAAAAAATTTCCAGAAAATTAAAATATATGATTGAAACCGTGGGGTAATCTTTATACAATACCCCCGATAATCAAAGGAATAGAAAGATGACATACAACGAAATTCGCAAAGCGTTTTTAGACTATTTTGAATCCAAGGGACACAAGATTGTGCCGTCTGCGTCGTTGATACCAAATGACCCAACACTGTTATTCACAGTTGCTGGCATGGTTCCATGGAAGGGAATTTTACAAGGCACCGAACCAGCATTCGCACCACGCGTCGCAGACGTTCAAAAATGTATTCGCGCAGGCGGAAAACACAACGACCTGGAAGATGTGGGGTTTGATGGCCGTCATCATACGTTCTTTGAAATGATGGGGAATTGGTCGTTTGGGGACTATTTCAAAGAAGGCGCGATTGAAATGTCGTGGGAACTGTTGACGCGTGTGTTCGGACTGGACCCAAATCGCATTGTTGTGACGACGCATTACAGCGATGAAGAAGCGGCAAAAATATGGAAAAAAGTTTCGGGCAAAGATGCGATTTTGCTGGGCGACAAAGATAACTGGTGGTCGGCGGGCGAAACGGGGCCATGTGGGCCGTGCACCGAAATGCATTATGATATGGGCGACCATTTGCCGGGTGGTATGCCGGGGTCGGCGGACGAAGATGGTGGACGCTGGGTCGAAATTTGGAACGATGTGTTTATGCAGTATGACCGCGACGCAAATGGCAATTTAACACCACTGCCAAAACAAAATGTTGATACGGGGGCGGGATTGGAACGTTTTGCGTCCATTATGCAGGGCAAGACGGATAATTATGACACGGATTTGTTTGTAAACCTGAAACGCGCGGTGTCTGACATCACAGGCGTCGCAGAAACACCAGAAAACATCGCCAGTTTCAAAGTTATCACAGACCACCTGCGTTCGGTTGGGTTCGCAATCGCAGACGGTGTAATTCCATCAAACACAGACCGCGGGTATGTAATTCGTCGTATATTGCGTCGCGCAATGCGCCACGGTCAGATTCTGGGACACAAGGGGGCGTTGTTGTCAAAACTGTACCCAGCCCTGATTACGGAAATGGGCGACGCGTATCCAGAATTGGCACGCGAACAGGCGCGTGTTGTTGAAATTCTGCGCAACGAAGAAAATGCGTTCGCAGATATGTTACAAAACGGGATGAAGTTGTTGGAAAATGAAATCCCAAAACTGAACAACAATGTGTTGCCGGGCGATGTCGCATTCAAATTATTCGACACATATGGTTTCCCACTGGATTTGACCCAGATGATTTTGCGTGACCGCAATATTGATGTCGATGTGGCAGGCTTTGAAAAATCAATGGCCGAACAAAAAGAACGTTCGCGCGCAGATACGCGTGGCACACGCATTTTCTGGGAATCGCAAACAGATTTGGCCGACACGGATGACAGCGCAAAATACGCGCCAATCGATATGGAATCGCGTGTTCTGTCAATTCTGCGCAACGGCGAATTTGTTGACAGCGCGAACGCCGGTGATGATGTTGAGGTTGCGTTGGATAAAACCAATTTCTATGGCACCCAGGGTGGTCAGGTTGGCGACAGTGGTGAATTAAAGATTGGTGACGATACAGTTATGAACATCACAGAGGCCGCACGCGTTGACAATGTGGTTATTCACAAGGGTACATTGACCGCGACACTGAAAGTAGGCGACGCGGTAAAGCCAGTTATCAATTCAGCGGTCCGTCAGCAGACCGCACGCGCACATACGGCAACACACCTGTTACAGGCGGCATTGCGCAGCGTATTGAACGAGGATGTAGAACAGCGCGGGTCTAAGGTTTCGCCGGATTCAGTTCGATTTGACTTTCGATTTGGACGCGCGATGACGGCGGACGAAAAACAGGCGGTGGAAGATTTGGTGAATAAGTGGATTGCCATGGACATGCCGGTTGAACACGACGAAATGTCAATGGAAGACGCAGTTAAGAAAGGCGCGATGGCGTTGTTTGGTGAAAAGTATGGCGATACGGTCAAGGTTATCACCGCAGGCGATGTTTCGTGCGAATTGTGTGGCGGAACACACGTGTATCACACAGGCGAAATCTTGAAAGCCAAGGTGAACAAAGAAAAATCAATCAGCAGTGGCATTCGTCGCATTACAATGTCGGTTGGAACATTGGCCGAATAAGAAAAACCCGCCGAAATGGCGGGATTTTTTATTCATAACGGTTTATTTTTATGGCATTGGGATGCCGGCGGTTGCGTCACCCATAACCCGGTCAATCATGGTATCGGCCTTTTGCTTGGCATCACGATAAGCCGCCATAACAGCCTGTTCCACGGATGAAACACCGCCCGATAACACATCTGGGTTAATCGTCAATTTAACCAAATCATATTTACCCGTCATATCAACGATACACGCACCGTTTGGCGCAATGCCTTTGATAACGGTTTTTGCCAATTGGTCCTGGGCGGCGGCAACTTTGTTTTGTAATTCCGCGGCCTGGGCAATCAATGCGTCCATATCCATTTTGTTCCCCCCTGCTCTATTTTTGTTTGTTGTGAATATGTAACATTTGTAACGCACGTTCCGGAACGCCCATTATTCGCGCACGAAATGGCGTTAATTCGATACGGGGCAAAATCTCTTCGTTTGCGTATTTAGCGGCGCGTGGGTACGAATCAAACTCTTTATTCGATGACAACAGTGGCAAAGTACGCTTTGCCCCCGATGGCGCGACATCCAATTTTGTTATATGAAAAAAGTATTTCCCAGACTGTATATCGCATGAAATTATCGGGAAAAAGTTTTCTGTGATATATTGGCGCAACGCCGGGATGTCGCGGACATCCCATTGTAAATGAGATGCCCACTGTTCATCCGTCCAAGATAATTGTTCTGGGGTCATATTATTCCTTTACAATTTCTTTACCCGTTTTCTGGTCGATGCCAACCATAGACATACGCGTTTTGCCACGTTTATCGGCGCCCAGATAACGGACATAAACTGTATCGCCTTCTTTGATTTTTGTATCTTCGATTTTTGCGATACGTTCGCCTGTGATTTCAGAAATATGAACCATGGATTCGAACCCGTTCAGGATTTTAACGAACAGCCCAAAGTCTTTCATACCAGATACGGTGCCTTTGTAAATCTGACCAACTTCTGGTTCGGCAACGATATCCTTGATGCGTTGGATTGCGTTGTCTGCATCTTCCTTGGTTGTTGCCATGATTTTGACGGTACCGTCATCTTCCAGGTCAATAATCGTGTTTGTTTCACGAACCAATGCCTGGATAACCGAACCGCCTTTGCCGATTACTTCACGAACTTTGTCTGGGTTGATTTTCATCATATATGCCTGGGGGGCATATTCAGACACTTTTTCGCGTGGCTTTTTGATGGCTTTTTCAATTTTACCCAAGATGTGCATACGACCGTCTTTGGCCTGGGCCAGGGCGCGTTCCATGATTTCAAATGTGATAGATGTGATTTTAATATCCATCTGTAATGCGGTGATACCCTGGTCGGTACCAGTCACCTTGAAGTCCATGTCGCCCAAGTGATCTTCGTCACCCAAGATGTCAGTCAAGATTGCGTAATCGTCGCCTTCTTTAATCAGTCCCATGGCAATACCCGCAACCGGACGCTTCATTGGAACACCACCGTCCATCATAGCCAATGTCGCACCACATGTTGTTGCCATGGACGAAGAACCGTTCGATTCCAAAATGTCCGACACAATGCGGATTACATAGTCAAATTCACTGCGGGATGGCACCATTGGATGAACCGCGCGCCATGCCAAATTACCGTGACCAATTTCACGACGACCCGGGGATTTCAAACCTTTGCATTCGCCAACGGAATAGCCAGGGAAGTTATAGTTCAGGATGAAATCACGTTCTTCGGAACCGTCCAAGGATTCAATTGGCAACGCATCTTTGCCACCGCCCAATGTCAAGGACACCAAGGCCTGGGTTTCGCCGCGTGTAAATAACGCAGAACCGTGTGCGCGTGGCATAACACCCAATTCGATTTCAATTGGACGCACGGTTTTATTGTCACGACCGTCGATACGTGGTTTGCCCGCCAAGATATTGCCACGCATAATGCGCGCCGTCAGGTTTTCAACCACTTCGTCCGCCCATGATTCCAATGTGGATGTGGCACGCGTCGATTCTGGGAATAATTCTGGGATACGCGCCTTGGCATCGGCATGGATAGACGCCAATGTTTCCAAACGAACCAGTTTTTCTTTGATTTGCAGTGCCGCTTCAATCGCAGGCGCAAATTGTTCAAAATCAGATTCCATTGTCAATTGTTCAGCGGTCTTTTCAGGTGTTTCCCAGCGTTCTTTGCCGGCGCGTTCCGCCAATTCGTTAATGGCGTTGATAACCGCCTGTTGCGCGTCAAAACCAAATTTAACCGCACCCAAAACAGTCTTTTCATCCAGTTCGCCGATTTCAGATTCAACCATCAGCACACCGTCCTTGGTCGCAGCAACAACCAAGTCCATTTCGGATTCTTCCGTTTCTTTTTTCGATGGATTCAAGATATATTTGCCGTCAGCATAGCCAACACGCGCCGCACCAATTGGCCCCTGGAACGGAACACCGGACAACGCCAACGCAGCAGATGACGCAATCATCGCCAAAATGTCAGGCTGGTTCACTTTGTCATATGAAAATACCTGGGCAATAATTTGAACCTTGTTTTTAAATGTTTCTGGGAACAGCGGACGAATTGGGCGGTCAATCAAGCGCGCAGTCAATGTTTCAGCGGTTGATGCCTTGCCTTCGCGGCGATCGCGTGAGCCAGGGATACGACCCGCGGACGCAAACTTTTCCTGGTAATCAACAGTTAATGGGAAGAAGTCTTGGCCTTCGACAGCGGCCTTTTCGGCGCAAACCGTTGCCAACACCATTGTTTCACCCAATGTCGCCAAAACAGAACCATTTGCCTGTTTCGCCATACGACCCGTTTCCAAGCGCAGTGTCGTGTTGCCATATGGAATTTCAACCACGATTGGATTGTTTAATTTAGCCTGTTCATCTTTCTTGAATAAACCAAATACCATTTGTTTTCTCCATTTTTTATTATTTTTGATTCTGCGAAGAAAAATCATTCGTTTCTGCATTCTGGACAAATGCACAAAAGAACAATTTCACCTTCGCCAAGTGAATTATAAAAAATATTTAGGCCAATGCAAG
This sequence comes from Candidatus Enterousia sp., assembly GCA_045546195.1. Classification (GTDB taxonomy): domain Bacteria; phylum Pseudomonadota; class Alphaproteobacteria; order Rs-D84; family Rs-D84; genus Enterousia. The sequence continues at coordinate 22,973 of JAZQCH010000005.1, read as the reverse complement.
TCTAATCCGCATCATTTGCCCGCGGATGGGCGGCGGCATATATGTTCGAAATTTCCGCCATGTTCACCCGTGTGTATAACTGGGTTGTGGACAGGGATGAATGCCCCAATAATTCTTGGAGGCTGCGCAAATCCGCACCGTCGGACAACAATGCCGTCGCAAATGTATGACGCAGGGCGTGTGGGGTCACATAATCAGGCAATTGCAGATAATGCCGCAGGGATTCAACCACCTTTTGCGCCATGCGGGACGACATCGGCAGACCACGTACACTGCGGAACAATTCATCGTCGGGCATGTTGCCGTATGGGCGCACAGACAGATATTTATCAATCGCGTTCCATACCGCCGGCAAAACTGGAACCAGGCGTTCTTTGCCACCCTTGCCCAGAATACGCAAAACCGTGGGACGGCCCATAATGTCGCGATTGCGCAGGGATAACGCCTCGGAAATGCGCAGACCACAGCCAAACAACAGCACAACCAATGCCCAATCACGCGCCGCAATCCACGGTTCGCGTGCGTCAATTTCACCAATCGCATCGTGCATATTGTCAACATCAATTGGGTCAATGGCCTTGGACAATTTTCGGGGTACCTTGGGCGATGAAATCAGGGTAATCGCATCGTTTTTCACCCCGTAATTTTTTGCCAAAAATTTATAAAAACCACGCACAGACGACAAAGCACGCGCCGTCGACTTATGCGACAGACCGCGACGCTGGCGATCCGCCAGAAACGAACGAAAGCATATTGTGTCAACGCGTGATAAATCAGACGGAAATGGTGGCGCGCCGTTAAAGCGTTCATAAAACGCCAGGAAATCGCGCACATCGTTTTCGTATGCCATCCTGGTGTGGATTGAATAATTTTTCACCCCCGTCAGGTATTCCAGAAAATCCGCAACTGCGTCGTCCATTTATGCCCTATTTTATTTCAAACACCGCTGATACAGATACTGATACATCTGTGTCGCGCGATACGATTGTGCCGCCGGCATCAACCATGGCAGATGTAGCGACCATCTTGGTGCGCATCAGACCATTTTCAGGACGCGCAATATCGTTGGCATTTGTGCCGTACGACACAGCCAGCAATTTGCCCACACTGCGTCCATCACCCGCCGCCAACGCAGTGGCACGCGTGCGCGCGTTTTCAACCGCAACCGACAGACATTTTTCCATTATTGGGGTCAAGCGCTGCGGACTGGTGTACATGCGCAGGTTTTCTGAAAATACATTTGGCGCGCCCGCAAACCGCGACAGGATATTTTCAATCACATCGATACTGTTCGCAGAAACTTCGACCGCGACCGTCGTTTCAATGCCCAATGTTATGGATTTTTGTTCGTCGCGATTCCATTCTGTTTTTTCGTATGAATTAAACTGGGTTGTCTGCATTTCGACAGGCTGCGATTTCAGGTATTCCGTTATTTCCGCCATTTGCGTGGTTGCCGCGCGCATGGACGCAACCGCCGTTGGTGCCAATGTTGTCACACGCAATGTGATTGCCGTTTTATCGCGTGGCGCCGTCGTCAGACATTCGCCGTTGACCGCAACTGTGCGTGGCGCAGCGCGACGTTCCAACGCACCAAAAACCAGTGCCAGCACCGCCGCCACCCCAATTACAGTTCCAATCCAGATAATCGTTTTTTTCATGTGTCCCCCCTGTGTTTTGTTTAACCCAACATAGCCCGCTTTACACGCGACAATGTTTCGTGTGCAACCACGCGCGCACGCGTCGCGCCCGATGCCAGGATTTTATCAATTTCATCTGGGTTCGCCATCAAGCGTTCATATTCCGCACGCGGTGCGGACAGAACAGAATTGATTTGTTCGAACAGAATCTTTTTCGCATCGCCATAGCCCATACCGCCCGCACGGAATTTTTCAGCAAATTCAGCGGTTTGTTCCGGGGTTGCGAAGTGTTTGTACAACTGGTAAATCGTGGATTCATCTGGGTCTTTTTTGTCCGCAGGTAATTTTGAATCCGTGATAATGCGCATAATTTTTTTCTTTAATTCAGATTCAGGCGCAAACAACGGGATGATGTTGTCGTAAGACTTGCTCATTTTTCGGCCATCTAGCCCGGGGATTAAACCAGTGTCCGCACCAATCACAGGTTCGGGCAACTTGAACGTATTGCCGTATGTACGATTGAAGTATTCTGCGATATCGCGCGCAAATTCAACATGCTGTTTCTGGTCTGCGCCAACGGGAACGATGTCGGAATTGTACAGCAATATATCGGCAGTCATCAAAATAGGATATGTGTACAGCCCCATGTTAATACCGGCATCAACATCCAGACCCGCAGCGGTATTTTTATCCATCGCCGCTTTGTACGAGTGGGCGCGATTCATCAGCCCCTTGGGCGTGACGTTCATCAGTAATGTGTTTAACTGATAAATTTCATCAATATCCGACTGACGAAACAGGACCGCATTTTCCAGATTCAGCCCCAACGCCACCAATAACGCGGTAATTTCGTATGTGTGTTGCCGTATCTGTGACGCATCGTGAATTGTATTTAACGCGTGTAAATCCGCGATAAACATAAATGTTTTATGTGTCTGCGAACGTTCAATCAGTGGCTTTAACGCGCCAACATAATTGCCCAGGTGCGGCATGCCGGTGGGTTTGATTCCTGTTAAAACAATTTTATTTGTATCGGACATAATAAATACCTTTTCTTAGTATGTAAGTTTAATGAATTTTTCGATAAATTAAAAGCCCTAAATTTGATTATGGGCGGCAAAACAGTTCAGGCGGCAATGCGCCAACAATTTACATACGAAAAGATATTCAAACATTTCATCATACCCGCTATTCTAATTCATATTTTGCCAGTTTTCAATAATTATATGCTAGCGTTGTTTTAACAGACGGTTCACATGCGCGGTCAGGCGCGGATTATACAGCCCACAACGCGGCATCAGGATATAATCTGGGTCGATGCCAGCATTCAGAAAATCGACCGGGTCACATGTGTTTGTGCGACGAACATCCGCGTCATTTGGCATATTGGCACGGGCGCGCGCGGTTTCCAGATTCTGTTCAGGGGACAAAAAGTACGCAACACGAAAATTATAATGACGCGCCAGGTCATTTTTATGAAACCAATCTATCATTTGGCGGGTATAGCGTGGCTGAATCACATCGTAAATCAGATTTTCGCCCAAATGCGCCATAATTTCAGATTCTGGGACGCCGTACAGCCATTTTGGGGTGCCGGGCGTCCAGAACCGTTCATTTACCCACAGGTGTGTCGCCAAGGGCGCGGTTTCAAAATATTCTTCGTCGCGGAAAAAGTACGGGGCACCTTCGGATTCGCCGGGGCGCATAGGACGCGTTGTCGCCGAACGCAGGTTATAAAACAACCCAGACGGTAATGTGTTCTGGATAAAATATGTTTTGCCAGACCCAGACAGACCATTACAAAACAACAATGTATTTTTCTTCATATCTTCCCCCAAAAATATGCCCCGCGTATGTATGGCGGGGCGGGTTGTTAATCTTCCAAGAAACTGCGCAGTTTGCGGGCGCGGGTTGGATGCTTTAACTTGTTCAGTGCCTTTTGTTCAATCTGGCGGATACGTTCACGGGTAACGCCGATGTATTCGCCGACTTCTTCCAGGGTACTGGTCTTGTTGGTGGACATACCAAAACGCTGGCGCAGGACGGTTTCTTCCTTGGGGTCCAGTTCGGACAGAATCTGGGTCACGATTTTACGCAGATTCTTTTGCGCGGCGGATGTGAACGGATTTTTCGCCGTTTCGTCCGCAATAATTTCAATGCGCGAACTGTCATCTTCGGTGCCGACCGGTGCCTCCAAAGAAATTGGTTTCAGGTTGACCTTCATAGCCTTGTGAATCTTGTCAACCGGCAGATAGATAATCTTGGACAATTCTTCGGCGGTTGGTTGACGGCCGTATTTATGCATAAACTGGCGCGTGGCACGCTGAATCTTGTGAATATTATCAATCATATGAACCGGGATACGGATTGTGCGGGCCTGGTCCGCGATGCTGCGGGAAATACCCTGCTGAATCCAGTTTGTGGCATAGGTTGAAAATTTATTTCCCAGACGATAATCGAATTTATCAACAGCCTTCATCAAACCGATATTTCCGTCCTGGACCAAGTCTGAAAAATCCAATCCCAGACCGCGATTGCTGGATTTTTTCGCGAATTTGATAACAAGGCGCAAGTTTGCCTCAATCATTTCGCGTTTGGCACGGGCGGCTTCGGTCTGGCCACGACGAACCAGTTCGACAACCTTTTTATATTCTGATGTTGGCTGGCCGGTTTCAACGGCGATGGCGGTGATATCATCTTGGATTTTCAGGATGTCCGCTTCGTGTTTTTTCGCAAAATTTGACCAGGCTGGATTCTTGTGCTTTGCCAACTTTTTAACCCAGTTGCGGTTCAATTCGTTGCCGGTGTATTCGGCCAAGAAATCTTCGCGTTTAATCTTGTTCGCAATCGCCAGGCGCAACAGTTTGCCTTCTAGCCCCATTAACAACTGGTCGCGTTTGGTTAACTGTTCCAGGATTTCTGCGATACGATCGTCGTTCAGGCGAATCTTGCTGACGTGTTCAAACAATTCCAGGCGCAGTTTTGTATATTTCTTTTCCAGTGCTGCGTCCGGCGTATCGGATGTCAACAGGTTGTCCAGACGTTTTGCCTGAAGTTTTTGCATGCTGTTAAATGTGCGTTTGATTTTGGCAAACAGTTCCAGCACCATTGGCATCAGGGATTCTTCCATTACTGGGATTGGAACGCCCGATGTGCTGCGTGGTGTATCTTCTTTCTTGATTCCGTCTTCGTCGTCCAGGTCGTCTTCGTCGTCGTCACCTTCGACGGATGCGTCCGCCAAATCGTCCAGGTCGTCATCGTCCAATTCATCGACATGTTCAACGCCCTTGGATTTCAGGGCTTCGGACAAAGCGGCCAGGGATTTCTGTTCAGAATCACTGGAATACATTACTTCCAAATTTACAATATAGCGCAGACGGATGTCTTCGTTCAACAACTGTTGATACCAATCCAGCATAGCCTGGATTGTCATTGGGCTTTCGCACAGACCATAGACCATCAGACGGGATGCCGCCTCTATCCGTTGGGCAATCGCGACTTCGCCCGCAGCGGTCAGCAGTTGTACCGTGCCAATTTGTTTCAGATATGATTGAACAGAATCCTGAACCCCCAGTACCAGTGAACCGGTCTGGCTGCGTTCCAACTGTTTGGCATAGTGTTCATAGTCGTCGTCGTTGACATCAACCTGTTCAGCATCCGCATTTAACAAGTTGCGCGTTTTGTCGCGTGGTTCGTCATCTTCGTCATTGCCATAGTATCTGTTCAAATCCTGGGGATAATTATCCGATTCCAGTATTTCCAGTCCCAGGTCCTGTTGAAAGAAATCCAAGACTTCGTCATGTTCATCCGATGGCACTTCGTCCGCATCGGTGGCGGCCGTAAAGTCCATGCGTGACATATAGCCGACCTCTATCGCGCCGTATGCCAATTTCTGTAGATTTTCCGGTAAAGAATCAATCAATAAACGTGTTGCTTCGTCCAGTTTTTTTACCATCAATTACCCCGTCGCAGTTTTTGTGTTTATATCAAAGGTTTAGCAGAAGTTTATTTCTTTTTGCTTTTCTTTTTAGGTGCTGCGGCAGCCTTTTGTGCCTTGGCCACGGCATCATGGATTGCGGATTCAGATACCAGACCCAAAACAATCGGGCTTTGGATTTGAATAATGGAATAAGACGCGTGCGTTTTGTTGCGAACAGAGGCAACCGTTGGGTTTGTACTGCGCATCAGGCGTGCAACCTGGCCATCTGATAATTCTGGATAGTTTTTCAAAATCCACAAAATACCGCCCAGGCGATTTTGACGATGCAATTTTGGCGTATAACCAACGCCGCGTTTGTTCTGTTTCTGTTGGGCATCAACAATTTCACGGCGCAGGGTCAGGCGCGCGGATGCGTCCGCTTCGCAATTTTCGATATCTTCGCGTGTTAACTGGCCACTTAAAATTGGGTTTAATGGCTGAATTTTATATGTTTCAGCGTCTGCGATATTTTTGACTTCCAATTCATGCAGGCCGCAGAATTCCGCAATTTGTTCAAACGTCAATGCTGTGTTTTCAATTAACCACAGGGCTGTTGATTTTGGCATATATGGATAGTTCATGGAAATTTCCTCTATTGTTAACGTGGGGCAATATACACCAATATTGCCCCAATTTCAACCGATTTTTATTATTTTTTTGTGTTTTTAGGAATTTATGCCCGTTTCACGATTTTATACCCGTCGCGACCATCCAAAACCGACCAACCGGCATTTTCGATTTTCGCGCGCAGGGCGTCCGCCGTTGCCCAATCGCGGTTCGCCTTGGCCGTGGCGCGGGCGTCGGCCAGCGCAACAATTTGGGCCGGCGCAGTTTCATTTTCCAGCGCACGCAACTTTTGCGCCCGGTCAATGAATTGTAATCCCAACAGGTCGTCCGCGAAACGAACCAATGCCAATTTCGTCGCGTCGTCAATATCGGCAGATTTAATAAAGTCTTGGGTCAGAACCAGAACAGACGCGGTTTTCAGGTTATCAGACATCGCCGCCAGCATTTCGTCGTGCCATTTGGCATAGACATCTTGGTTAACCGGCGCGCCGTCAGACGCCAACAAATCCGCCACACGACGCGTTAGGTTCGCATAACTTTTTGCCGTTGCGTCCATGGTTTCCCATGAAAACGCCAACTGCGACTGATAATGCCCCATGGCAACAAAATAGCGATATACCATCGGGTCATAGCCACGATTGCGGACGGCATCCATCCCCAGGAATTCGCCCTTGGACTTGGCCATTTTTTCGCCGGATTTATCCAGCAAGAAACTGTAATGCAACCAAGTGTTCACCCACGGCGCGCCGGTTATCGGTTCACTTTGCGCGATTTCGTTTGCGTGGTGTACGCGCGACAGGTCTTCGCCACCGGTATGAATATCAAAGTGATTGCCCAGTAATTTCATGCTCATCGCGCTGCATTCTGCGTGCCAGCCGGGGAATCCGACGCCCCATGGACTGTCCCATTCCATTTGACGTTTTGTGTCCGTTGGTGAATATTTCCACAGTGCAAAGTCCGACGGATTGCGTTTAGCATCGTTAAAGCCAACGCGCGCCCCCGCACGATTACCAGACAACGACCCGCCCGTTAATGCACCATATGCGGCAAATTTGGATGTATCATAATAAATACCGTCGCCCGGGATTTCATAGGTATAGCCCAGGTCTTGTAATTTCTGGACCAGTTCGATTTGTTCGGCAATATAATCTGTGGCGTGGGGCATAACCGTTGGCGCAATCATGTTCAGGTCATTAAAGTCGCGCAAGAATTCGCCCTTGTAGAATTTAGCAATATCCCAGACCGATTTATTGTCGCGGGCGGCACCCTTTTCCATTTTGTCTTCGCCGGAATCATCTTCGTCGTTGGTCAGGTGGCCCACATCTGTGATATTCATAACATGGCGCACATCATAGCCGTTTGCCAGAAACATGCGTTTCAAAAAATCATTGTGTAAAAATGTACGCAGGTTGCCCAAGTGCGTATAATGATAAACCGTTGGACCGCATGAATAAAAACCGACCCGACCCGGTTCCAGGGGGTGAAAGTCTTCCAGTTTGCGGGTTAATGTATTATATAGTCTAATCGTCATTGTATGTGTCCTTTCGGTTTATTAACATTGGGATTTTAATAAGTGTGTGTTCGAAAAGCAAACAAATTAAGTTTGCGAAAGTATGTAATTAGCGACAACAGTAAAAATTGATAAAACGAATTGTCATACATGTATTATGTCATGGCGCAACACAGTAAGTCAAGACACAAAAATTAAACCCACCGGGTGGTATGGTGGTTTCTTAGATAAATAAAAGTTTAGTTAACAAAAACGTTTTACGTTTTTGTCATTCCGTGGCTTGACCACGGAACCCAGGTTATGCGCGTGAAACGCGCGCAAATAATAAAGATTTTATGACCTGGGTCCCGGTGTCAAGCACCGGGATGACAGAATTTTTTGTAAAAAATTCTGTTTATGTTTTCCTTCACTAAACTTTTATTTAGCGAAGTATCTGGGGGCAAAAATTAAACCCGACAAAAGTCGGGTTGAATTTGTGGCGGGCGCAAAAGGACTGGACTCCCCTGCCCGCGTGGCGGGCGGGGATACCCCTCTCCACTCGTGACGATTTGGGTGCGCGATGCTGCCCAAATCTACTCCGTATCGAACCTTGACGGTTCTCGTCCAACGTCCGCGGCAAAAATTAAACCCACCGGGTGGTGGGTTGAATTTGTGGCGGAGCGTATAGGACTCGAACCTATGGACCGAAAATTCCGGTCACAGATTAGCAATCTGCTGCATTACCACTCTGCCAACGCTCCGTGCGTGGGTTATTATATAGAAACATAAAAATAATTGCAAGTGGGAAAATCATAAAAAAATCCCCGCGGGTGCGGGGATTTGGATTTACTGGTTCATCGAACTGAAAAAGTCCGAATTTGTTTTTGTCAGACGCAATTTATCCAACAGGAACTCCATCGCCTCTAACGTGCCCATTGGGTTGATAATGCGGCGCAGGACATACATTTTTGACAGGATGTCTTTGCCCACCAACAGGTCTTCTTTGCGGGTGCCAGATTTTGTGATGTCAATCGCTGGATATACACGCTTGTCGGACAGTTTTCTATCCAAAATAATTTCACTGTTGCCGGTTCCCTTGAACTCTTCAAAGATAACTTCGTCCATTTTAGAACCGGTGTCAACCAATGCGGTTGCGATGATTGTCAATGAACCGCCACCTTCGATATTACGGGCGGCACCAAAGAAACGTTTTGGACGCTGTAATGCGTATGCGTCAACACCACCGGTTAAAACCTTGCCGCTGGATGGGACACAGGTATTGTACGCACGGCCCAGACGCGTGATAGAATCCAACAAGATGACGACATCTTGGCCCGCTTCGACCAGGCGTTTGGCCTTTTCAATAACCATTTCGGCGACCTGGATATGGCGCGCGGCAGGTTCGTCAAATGTGGACGATATAACTTCGCCTTTGACACTGCGTTGCATATCAGTCACTTCTTCGGGGCGTTCGTCAATCAACAGAACAATCAGTTTTACATCCGGGTAATTCGTCGCGATGCTGTGTGCGATATTCTGTAACATAACCGTTTTACCGGTGCGCGGTGGCGCAACAATCAGGGAACGTTGCCCCTTGCCCGTGGGGGAAATCAAATCGATAACACGCGCGGACAGATTGCGACCACGGTCTTTGTCATCGGGAACCTCCATCTTCAACTGTTCGTCTGGGTACAGGGGTGTCATGTCATCAAAAGACACACGATGTTTCAATTTTTCAGGGTTGTCACCGTTGACGCGTTCAATTGTTTCCAATGCGAAATAGCGTTCGGTTTCGGCGGCGGGGGCCTGAATCTGACCTTCGACATAGTCACCTGTTTTCAGGCCGTATTTCTTAATCAAATTTGGCGACACATACAAATCGTCGGGACCGGCCAGATAATTTGATTCCGGCGCGCGCAAGAAACCAAAACCGTCCTGCATACGTTCCAGTACACCGTCACCAATCAATGTGACCTTTTTATCCGCCGCATAGACACGCATAACCGCGAAACGCAGTTGTTGGACGTTCAACTGGGACGGATTTTCAATTCCCATATCTTCTGCCATTTTCAGCAGCTGTTGAGGCGATTTCGCCTTTAATTCGTTAATATGCATAAATTTTCCTTTTCTGGGGGTTCGGGCATCAGAATTGCGCCCACTTCATGTTTAATTATAGGACAAACGCAACAAAAGTCAAGTAATTCCATTTTTTATCCAATCCCTGCGGGGCAATAGATGCCGGCCTGGCATCACCCTCCCCGCCAACATTAGTTGGCCCTCCCCTCCGAGGGAGGGGAATAAAAACACCCGCCGAAACGGCGGGTGCCACCTTTCCACAAACGCGATTAACGTTTGCTGAACTGTGTTGAACGACGAGCCTTGCGGAAACCATAGTGCTTGCGTTCTACAACACGGCTGTCGCGTGTCAAGAAGCCCGCAGATTTCAACGCAGCGCGCAATTCTGGTTCGACCTTTTCCAATGCTTTGGAAATACCGTGCTTAACCGCACCGGCCTGGCCTGATAAACCACCACCTTCGACCATCGCAACGATGTCGTATGATGTTTCGCGTTTTGTTACGCCAAATGGCTGGGCGATAATCATCTGTAATACAGCGCGACGGAAGTATTCAGCCGCCGGTTTGCCGTTAACGATGATGTTGCCTTTGCCCGGCATCAAATATACGCGCGCAACGGAATCTTTACGTTTGCCGGTCGCGTATGTCGCGTCATTTAATTTTGGCGCAACAACTGGTGCCTTTTTGGCAGCAGTTTTTTTAACAGTCGCAGTCTTTTTAACTGTCTTGGTCGCTGTTTTCTTTGCTTCTGCCATTATTCGCCCCTTTTGTTTTTACGATTCAAGCCTGCGAAATCAATAACAACTGGTTTCTGGGCTTCGTGTTTGTGTTCTGCGCCCGCATAAACGTGCAGTTTTGTTAAACGCTGGTTCGCCAGAGCAACCGCAGTACGACGCCCCATCATGCGTTTTACAGCGTTGAAAACCAATTTTTCTGGTTTTTCAGAACGCATCTGACCCAATGTGCGGGATTTCAAAGAACCAGTCCACAAAGAGTGCCAGAAGAAACGATCTTTGTCAGCCTTGTGACCAGACAGTGCAACCTTGTCCGCGTTGATGATAATAACATGATCACCACAATCCATGTTCGGTGTCCATGTTGGCTTATGCTTGCCACGCAGGATGTTCGCAGTATATGCCGCCAAACGACCCAACGTACAATCAGTCGCGTCAATCAGATACCATTTGGCATCCAATTCACACTTTTTTAACGATTTTGTCGCTGCCATTTTTATTTTACCCTTGGTTTTATAAATTAAAGCGGGCTTATTATGACGCAACCCCGCAGAAAAGTCAAGAAAAAATCGTACGGTATTATTATACCGCACGCAAAAACCAACAAAAACCCCACCAAACGGTGGGGATGTTTTTATTTCTGGACAAAGTGAACGCTGTACTGCGGTTTCTTGTCCGCCCCCAGGGCAGCACGAACAACCTTGTTCGAGGCAACCTGGACAGCGCGAATCAGATTATTTCTGTCCTTGCGCTCGGTCTTGGTCAGGCCGTCAATCGCGCGTGTGATTTCAATCTGAATCTGACGCTTCATAAAGCCGGTTTCATCCGTTTCAAAGATGCCGGCACTGGAAACCTCGGGCGTGCCTTTTAGGAAGCCGCGCTTGTCCACCGGCAAGGTCACAAACACTGCACCGTTGGACGCAATCTTTTTACGGTTTTTATAAACCTGGTCGTTGGCGCTGCGTTCGGTTTCACCTTCCATCACAACATAACTGGTTTCGATTGTTTCGGCGACATATGGTTCATTACCATCAGATAACGCAATCATTTCACCATTGTGGACAACCATCATATGTTTCGCACCACCACGTTCCATCGCCATTTTACCGTTCAACATTTCGTTGATGTAATCGCCGTGCATCGGGACAGACACCTGGGGATGAACCATGTCATAGAAACGTTCCAATTCAGGACGACCGGCGTGACCACTGGCGTGCAAGTTGTCTGTATCAAAGATGGTATGTGTTTTCACGCCCATACGCGCCAATTTATTGTACAGGTATGATACATCCTGTTCGCGGCCTGGGATGATAATCGCACTGAACACAACTGTGTCGGTTGGCTGTAATTTTAATTCTTTTACCTGGCCATGGCACAGACGCGTTAACATCGCAAACTTTTCACCCTGGGAACCGGTCAGGAATATTGCCTGTTTTTCCGCCGGCAGGTCTTTGATTTCGCTGTGCAGATATACATCGTCTTTGTTGATATAGCCAAACTGAATACCCAGTTCGCGGAATTCAGGCAGACCAACATATGGTACAGGGTTTGGATTACTGCGTTCTTTGATACACGCGATACGGCCGGCGGCACGGGCCGCTTCGGCGAACATTTTCATACGCGCCAAACTGCGTGAATAACCAGTCACCAATACGCGACCCGGTGCGTTCTTCATGATTTCGGTCAATGTTTCACGAACCTGGGTTTCGGTGGTCTGTTTTGTTTGACGCGAAGAATTCGTTGAATCGCACATACATGCCAATAATTTTGGATCCGAACCAATTTCAGACAGACGCGCGAAATCAGTCGGCGCTTCGATTGGAATATCGTCGTTAAATGTCCAGTCACCTGTGTGCAGGATTTTACCCGCATCGGTTTTGATGATTAACATTTGCGCTTCGGGTACGCTGTGCGTGACATGGAAAGTTTCAACAGTGAACGGCGACAAATCCAGCGTCGCACCATTGTGATCGAATTCAACAATATCTTTGTGTGGGTCAAAATCCATTTCAATGCCCGCAAATGTACGACGCAGAATTTCCGCAGGGAAACGCGTACAATGAATTGGCTTTCTGAATTTTGGCCAAATGTATTTCAGCGCCCCAATATGGTCTTCGTGACCGTGGGTAATAACAAAGCCAACGACGTCTTTCTTGCGCTTTTCCAGCCAGGTTGTGTCACAGTATTGAACGTCCCCTGCCCCGATTTCTTCGTCCAGAAAACCCATACCGCAATCAACAATCAAATATTTGCCACGATATTTATAGACATACATATTCTGGCCGATGTGTTCCAGACCGCCCAACGCCATAAAATAAATCTTGTCATCGTTTGCGTCTGTTTCGTGTTTGTTCATGCCCCGAATAGACCGCGGTGTTTTTGGTTTGTCGCCTTTGGATGGCGCAGATTTTTTTTCACGTACTTTTACCATTTATTATAATCCTTTTGTTTTGTTTCACATTTGTGCGACCATCAAATTCATTACTAATAAAGAAAAAATCTTTATTCGCAGTGAATCCATGGTCGCACGGTTCATACCCCATGGTATTTTATTATCGTTAATAAAGACATAGGGATAAATACTTAAATTAGACACATATGCATCTAAACATTTTGAGTACACACTATATGATAGTTCATTTGCGCACAAAATCAAGACAATAATAAAACAGCCCCAAAAAGCGGGGCTGTTTTGTTAATCTGAAATTTCAGCGTCATCGTCCGTGGTGTTGTCGGCGCGTTCTTCGACAGCACGCGCAACAGTTTCGATTTGTAATAACTGATTTTCCAACGCGGCGCGTTCAGATGATTTGTACCCCGTTTCGTTGGACGCATCAACCGTCGTATCGGGGGCGACATCTGATTTTTTATCGCCAGAAATCGCAGGATTTATCAGATTGTTATAAATCTCAATCGCCTGGTGTGTGCCCGCCATATCGCGTGCCAATAATTTATTTTCAGGCCCTGGGAAAAACCAATCATCCAGTTTTACCGCCGTGATTTGCATAATCGGACGTGTGCGCGACTGGGCCAACCATTTTGGTAAAAACGGCATGTCAGAATAATACCACAACGCGCCCCAATAAAATATCCCCATCACAACAATACCGCGAATAATACCAAATATTACCCCAAGCGTTTTGTCGGTGATATTCATAATGCTGTCCTGGATTTTATCACGCAGTTTCTGATTCAAAAATCCAACCAACATCAATATCGCAAAAAACACGATAAAGTACGACGCGACCAATGTGCCAACGGTCGAATCTGGCAAATCAAACCAAGACTGTAATACTTTATCCAGCCAAGGCGATACAAATCGCGCAGAAATCGCGGCAACAACCCATGACAGTGTCGCAATCGTTTCATACACACCGCCACGAATTGTCGCCCAAATTGTGGACGCCAATATGACGCCCACATAGACATAATCAAGTGCTGTTAAATCAAACATATTTGTTCCGGTTTAATGATTATTTTTTGTTGTCTTTGCGAACCAAAACATAACCCAGACCCGCAACCAATACAATCAGCAGACCCCAGAACCAAATTGTGCTGCCACCTTCATTTTTTTTTGCGGCGTCGGCAACCGTTTCCGCGGATGCAGTGGCTTCGGCAGGTGCGGCTTCTTCGGCAGGTGCCGCAACGCTGAATTCAGAAATAGCATTTACGCGGTCTGCGTGTTCGGATTTGAATTTTTCTGCGTCCGCAGCCAATGCCGCTTTGTTTTCAGCAGCAACAGATTTTTGTTCATCAGTCAGGTCTGCTTCGATATGCTGGCGCAATGTGTCCTGCATAAAATCAGCATAACCCTGTTCACATTTGTCGCCAATTACAATTACAGGTACACCACCATTATCAAATTCACATGTTTTCAACGCTTCCTGGAATTTTGGCAGGTTGGCCTGGTCCATAACGTTGACTTCGGTGACCTTTAATTCTGGATATTCGTAAATCAATGTGCTGGAAATAAATTCACGTGCATGGTGACAGTGTGGGCACGATGGCGAATGATAGATTGTGATGTCTGCCGCAGATGCCGCACCAGCAAATGTTAAACCCATAATCGCAGATAATAATGATAATTTTTTCATATAAAGACTCCTTTCAATGGTTCGATTATAGACAATATTTTTATACACGCGCAAGCAGTTTTTAATAAATATTTCCTGTTGAAATATAAAAATAAAAAAAGCACCATGTGCCACAAAGGAGATTATAAAATGTTCGCACTGACACAATATCCATTGCCGTATGCCACAGATGCATTGGCACCATACATTTCCCAGGAAACAATCGAAACACATCACGGCAAACACGTGGCAGGATATATCAATAACTTGAACGCACTGATTGACAATACACCGTATGAAAATGTGTCGTTGATGGAAATTATCCAGGAATCTGCCAATAAACCAAACGAACAAAAAATATTTAATAACGCCGCACAGATTTATAATCACGATTTTTTCTTTCACGGGATGTGTCCGAAATGTGATGCCGAAATCCCAAATGAAATCATCGAACAATTTGGTGGTGCAGATAAATTCAAAGAACAATTTAAGTCGGCGGCAACATCACTGTTCGGCAGTGGTTATACATGGCTGGTTCGCGATTCGGACAACAAACTAAAAATCATCAATACCGCAAATGCCGATACGCCAATCGCACACAATATGAAACCAATATTAAATTTAGATGTGTGGGAACATGCATATTATCTGGACTATAAAAACAAGCGCGCAGATTTTATCGATTCATTTCTGGATAACTTGGTTGATTGGAATTTTGTCGCAGAAAATTTGAAGCAATAAAAAAACCGCCAAGGATGGCGGTCTTTTTTTATTTAGTGTTCTTCGCCGACATGTTCAGGCTGATATATTTCAACATCGCGCGTCATAGCCAAGAATTTATCAGCACGCATGGCCGGCAATTCGTCCACAGGTGTTTGCTGTAATTCTGTTATTTGTTCAACAACAGCATTTGCCAACAATTCCATCGTCGTTTGCCAATCTGTGTGCGCGCCACCCGCAGGTTCGTGAACAATATCATCAATCACGTTCATGTCCGCCATATCGCGTGCGGTTAACTTCATCGCCGCTGATGCGGTTGCGCGATATTTGTTGTCACGCCACAAAATACTGGCACATGATTCGGGGGCAATCACAGAATAAATTGCGTTTTCCATCATTAAAATACGGTCACCAGTACCAATCGCAATCGCACCGCCCGAACCGCCCTGGCCGGTGTTGACCGCAACATACGGCGCACGCATTGACAGACCCGCCGCAATTGACGAGGCAACCGCCTGGGATTGACCACGTTCTTCGCCTTCGCGGCCGGCAAACGCGCCCGCAGTGTCAAATAACGAAATCAATGGCAACTGGAATTTTTCCGCCAGGCGCATCATACGAATCGCCTTGCGATAGCCATCGGGATTTGCCATACCAAAACGATGCTTTTGACGGGTTTCGATGGTGCGCCCCTGTTCCTGGCCGATGATGACGGCCGGAATCCCGCGCCAGAAGCCAATACCGGAACCCATTGCCGCGTCTTCGGAATACAATCTGTCGCCGGCCAGGTATGTCCAGTCATCAACAATACCATCGATATAATCCAGGAAATGCGGACGGTTTTCATGACGCGCCAACAGTACTTTGTCATACGCTTCGTTTTCGCCCATGCCACGAATCTTTTTCGACGCGTCGTGCGCGGGGGTCGTGACAGAAATCTGTTTCGGGATGCGTTCCTGTTTGGTCAATACCGCCAAGATTTTCGCAATCGCATCGTGCAGTTCACCACGCGCAACAACCATATCGACCATACCGTGTTCATACAGGTATTCGGCCGTCTGGAAATTTGATGGTAATTTTTCGCGAATATTTTGTTCGATTACACGACGACCGGCAAAGCCAATGCGTGCGCCCTTTTCCGCAATATGAATATCGCCCAGCATCGCAAACGATGCCGTCACACCACCAAATGTCGGATCGGTTAACAGTACAATGTATGGGATACCATTTGCGTGTAATTTGTTCACCGCAACCGTTGTGCGCGCCATCTGCATTAATGACAAAATATTTTCCTGCATACGGGCACCGCCACTGGACGTGACCATGATAAACGGACGGCGTTCCGCAACCGCGTGTTCCATCGCAGCAACAATTGCGTCACCCGCTGCGCGCCCCATAGACCCCATCATAAACAGACCGTTCAACACACAAACCGTTGATGGCACGCCACCAATTGTGCCGTCCGCCGTCGATACTGCGTCATAGCATCCGGTTTCAGAACGCGCATCATTCAAACGTTCAGTGTACGCAACACGGTCAGAAAACTTTAATGGGTCATCGGACACATTTGGTGGGGTTAACTTTTCCCAGGTATTGTCGTCAAACAGCAAATCAAAACGCTGTTTCGGGGTCATGATAAACGCACGACCACAACTGGGGCAGATGTATTTATTATTCTTGTAATCCTTGTAATAAACCAGTTTTCCACACGATTCACATTTTATCCACATCAGGCGACGAACGCGTTCATAGCGTTCACGATTACGATTTTTAATGCCTGATTTTTTACCAAATAACATAATTATTGTCCGTTCATCTTTTTAGTTAATTCACGACTGGGCTTGAACAAAATAGTTGTGCTGGCCGGTAATGGCATAGGCTGACCCGTACAGGGGTTATAGCCAACCTTGGTCGCGCGGGCGCGTGGTTGGAACGTGCCAAAGCCGCGAATTTCAATACGATCGCCGTTGGCAACAGATTCAATCATATGATCTGATACCGTGTCCAAAATTGCCGCCGCGTCGCCGGCGCGCATGTGTTTGAATCGAACCTGAATAGAACGTACAATGTCTGACCTTTTCATGTTTTATATCCTTTATTCTTGCCCTTTATTATTTATATCTTAGCACATTTTATCAAGAGTAAAGTTTTTTATTTGTTTGGAATAGGTTCCTGTGCCGAAAATCAGCCAAAAATGATAGATTATTTTGGTGAAAAAGGGAGAAAATTATGCATGACTTATTCGATTTATGTGATTGCGACAACCAGTTGGCGAACACAACAATGCCACTGATTGGTGACGCAGCCCCAAAATTTAATGCCAGCACCACAAATGGCCCAATACAATTTCCAGATGACTTTGCGGGCAAATGGGTCGTTTTCTTTTCACACCCGTCGGATTTTACCCCGGTGTGCACGTCTGAATTTATTGCGTTTCAGCGCGATTTAGCAGAATTTGAGAAATTGAACACGCGGTTGCTGGGGCTGTCTGTTGGGGCGTTATCGTCACATATGGCGTGGTTGGACGCGATTTCCAAGATGCCGGACGGTATTGATATAACATTTCCATTGATTGATGATATGGGGGCTAAAATCGCAAAAATGTACGGGATGATTCAACCACACGCATCAGATACGCACGCCGTGCGCGCAGTTTTCATTATTGACCCACACGGCATAATTCGTGCGATTTTGTACTATCCGGCGGTCCTGGGGCGAAATATCGACGAAATTCGGCGTATGATTGTCGGATTACAGACGGGCGATGCGTTTGGGGTGGCGGTGCCCGCGAACTGGGTGGCGGGTGACGATGTTTTGCGCCCTGCCCCGACGACGGTGGCACAAATGCGCAAGCGCAAGCAAAACCCATGGTTCATGACATACGAAAAGTTGGACAAAGATGTTATTTATAGCAAAATCGCAAAACAAAAATCTGATAAAAAATAACCCGGGCGCAGACAGACCGATTTATTTCTGGTTCAAAATACCAGCGGAAAGTCGCGTATATCCATTGGAACGCCGTCGCGTTCGGGGTCCCACTGATACATCGGCATAATAACCCGTTTTTCGTCGTCGAATTTGACCCCTTCGGCGCGCAGTGCGCGGTATTGTTCCGCCGCCATGCCAGAACACAGGGAACCGTCTTTGAATACGACACGATGCCACGGCAGGTGCCAGGATGCCCGATTATTAGACGCATAGCCAACAAAACGCGCCATGCGTGGGCGACCAATCATTTGCGCGATTTGCCCGAACGACGCGACGCGCCCGGCGGGAATGCGGGCGACGGTATCATAGACTTTTTCATTGAAAGTTTTTTCCATAAGTTTCAGTTTATCAGGCGGATAAAAAAAGTCAAATATTTGGTCTTGCAAAATAATCCGTGGGTGGTTATAATGCGTGGCACGGAGACGTGGCAGAGCGGTTGAATGCGCGCGACTCGAAATCGTGTATACGGCAACCCCGTATCAAGGGTTCAAATCCCTTCGTCTCCGCCACCCGTCTTTGCTAGCGCAAAGCCGCGGTTAAGCGGATTTAAGTGTAGCAAAACGGAGTGTCGCGGCTTTTTGGTCGCAGTTTTTTTTAAAAAACAAGACAAAAAGACGGGCTAAACATGTATTACGTGTACATTTTACAATCAATAAATAATCCAGATTCCTTTTATATTGGTTTTACAACTGATTTAAAACAGAGATTAGCGGAACACAATTCTGGAAAATCGATACATACAAATAAATACAGACCTTGGCGAATAAAAAATTATTTTGCATTTGGTGATGAACAAAAAGCCAAAGATTTTGAATCTTATTTAAAAACTCATTCTGGACGTAAATTTTGTAAAAATCATTTTTGATTTTTATTATTGTGTATCAAGGACAGGAATTCGTCTCCGCCATCCGCTTTCGCTGACGCTACAGCGAGATAAATCCGTTTTCGCTGACGATGTTGCGAGATGGTCAGAAATTAAACCCGCCAATCGGCGGGTTGTTTTTGTGTCTACAACTCTTATTTTAATGCCTTGATGTAATAAAAACCATTACGAGGCTCTTGTACAAGGTCAAAATCATGTTTGTTTAGATTAGATTTAATTTCATCAAAATACGCTTCTATTTGATATATGTCGGGACCGTGTACTTGGTACATCGCTTTGCCATCACGTACATTTGTAATGTTTGTTACCATATCTGGTGACGGTGTCATAATTTTTCTGCCATCATCTACTAGTTCTGTATAAATTAAGAAGGTATCACTTCCCCCTCTTTCTAACATATCGCCAAAGAATCCTTTATATGGGTCAAATTCTTGGACGATACGTCCGTCCACATGCTGTGCTTTGGCAGTCGCTGCCCCAATTCTGTATGCGGATTGTTCTGTCGCGGTCTTCATATACGCGTCGTAATCTATATCAGATTGCACATATGACTTGGCTGCAATCGTATTTTGCAGTTGGGCACCTAATGCGCCGGCATTTGGATTTTCATAGTCTATGGCATGCCCACCAACTTCGTGCGATAAATCTTCTATGAAAGATTCATAGTTTTGCTTCTTATGAAAATCCATATGCGTCTCGCTGTTTAGATATTGCCAATTTTTATCAGATGTAGAGCGATAATTAGCACCAACACCTTTTGGCAAATTATCATCTTGTAGCACTTTCGTGAAATACTCTGGTCTGACCCCATTTTGCTTTTCTATATCTCTAATTAAATTCGTTGCGAATACTTGTTTTTCTTCTGGTGTCAGAACATAAAATCTGTCCTTGTACTGTTTGTATGTTGGATTACTGTTGATTAGATTGTCGATTTGTTCCGCACGCATACTTGCAACTTCGTCCACAACTGATTGATTAAGAAAACGTTTATATATCTCTTCTGTTGTTTCGATTTTGTCTTGCGCAGATGTTAAATCTTGTTTTTGGCGAACAAAATTTCTGAGCTCTGGATTAAACGTTGAATAATTACCATCAAAATGATTTATATTGTGAGTTAGATCGAACAAACTCTCTTGCTTGTTCATTAAGTTCCACAAATCATTGTGCTCTTTTCTAAACTTGACCAACTCTTTGTCGGTTAGAAATGCATTGTGTTCATAATAATATTCAGCCTCAGGATGTGCCTTAATGTAATCAGTAATCGTATTATTTGTCTGATTATACGCCAATGTCGGATCAGCAATTTCATCCCACGAGAGCCATCCTTTTGACATTTCTTGAATTTCATCCAATGTTCCCATTGCCTTGAAATCATCAAACGGCTGATTTCGTGGGGCATATTTTTTCCATAAATCATAGTATATTATATCGTCACCGGTCAATTTGCTGGGGTCTATTATATCCAATTCGTTTGCATTGGCTACGGCCTTTGTTTTGTTGGGCAGCTGGCGCTTGACAGCCATTTGAGCAGTTGTCAATGTGTTCTCTGGCGCATTGTCTATGGATTGTATGGCGCGTGTGAATTTCTGTTTAATGGCGGCGGTACTTTTGGCTATGCGGCTGGATTTTGAAATCGCCCATTTGGTAATACCGGTTATCAACGATGCCAGTTGCAGGCCAATACCAACCGCACGCCAGACCTGTTCCGGTTCCCAAGATTCCCAGAACCCTGCTTTATTATCCGCCATGTCGGTACCATTTACCAACATTGTTGCCCAGATTTCGTCATCGTCTGGTATCAGGTTTGCCAAACGTGCCATTTCGCTGTCAACTGCGTCCGCCTCGGCCGCGGTCATGTCGTTGGCATAATTTGCCATGCGTTGCAGGTTTTGCGACAGCATTTCTTTGGCACACGTTGCATCTTTACATTTATTACTTTCAACCAAGAAATCGTCTGCAATGCCGTTTATTATTAGTTGACTGGTTATTTCAATACCGGCACCAACGGTTTCAATGGCGGTAAATGCAATTGCAGACTTGGTCGCAGCGGCTGCACCCGCAACCGCAGCGGTGGCCGTCCCGACGGTCGCAACAGTGATAACAACACCAACGACCGCACCACCGACAATAAGACCGATATTTACACCCTTTTGTAAATTTTGGGCAGATTTTGATGATGGTAATATGCAACTTTGTGTTTCAGCGTCCCATTTGGAGGCCTTGCATTCGGGGCATTCTTTCAAATTTGATTGGCGCAGGATGTTGCACTGTTGTTCGCCCAGGCCGATACAACGTTCACCACTGTATGTGCCACCGGTTACGATACAAGACATACCCTGAACGCCGCCCTGGGCGGTCTTTTTCCATTTTTCGTTTATATCATCAAAGACAAAATCAATTTGATTGTTGCCAACACGACAGGTTTTTATGTCGTCTTTGATATCGGTTATGCCGTTTCGTGCACAACCGTCACCGGTATATGTATTAAACCCAGAATCACATTTGACCGATGATTCCGATACACCCGCGCGTTCGGCAACATATTGTTTCAGATATGTTTCAACATTGGGCGCATTTGTAACCTGAATCCCGTGACAGAATACAAAGTTATCAATGCCGTATGCGGTTTTTAGGTCTTCTTGTTTGGTGATTGTATTAAAGTTTATTTCACATTTTCCATTTTTATATTCTGCTATATACCCAAATTTTGCCATGGATTGGTTTATTTTTGTGCATTTTGCACTGTCCGCCGCACAAGAGGCAGACCAGCATGTGGCGGTGCCACTGACATTTGTGCCGCCGCCCGCACAACCAGCCGTGGTTGGTTTGGCATCATACATACGACAGATTGCGCTTTGAATACTGTCTTGGATTGTTTTGTCTTTTGGTTCTTCTAAATCGTCAAACACGAATTCATAGTATGCGTTTTGGTTATGGGATGTACACATCAGGGTGTAGTCCAGGACGCCTTTATCAAAATTGTTTTTACATTGAACAGTGGTGTCGTTATGTTTTATGCGCGCATATTCCTGGGCCAGTGTTTTACCCGGGGTTAAATTGACCTGGGTGCCGCCATAGATTTTGTTTGTAAAGAAATCGTCAACACATATATAGCCGGCTTTGCCTTTGTTTTCTTTGGCGCAGGCATGATAGAACTTAATGCTGGCACGGCTGACCATAGCGTTCACAAATTTTTGACATTGTGATTTGCCACTTGGTTGCTTTATGTCCCAACCGGCAACAGTACAAACACCCCATAAAGCCTGGGCCGATATGCCTGTGCCACCAGATGCCCGCAGTTGTTTATTATATTCAGCGATTACAGAATTTACTTTGTCTGTGGATACAAATTCCTGGACAACAGATACCACCGTGTCCGGATTGATATGTATGTTCGCCAAGCATGGTGTGATGAAAAATATCGATAATAATGTTGATATTATTTTTTTCATTTTGACGATGCTCTTGGGCTGATTTTTTTACTGTTTTGCTGCGTGTTTGTTGTGCTTTTATCCTGGGCACCGACATGATTGATTGCGATATTACCAACCGCACCACCCGCCGCACCAATGCCGCCAATGATTGTACCTATTTCCTTTTTAGATGCGGTTTCTTCCTTTTGTTTGGTCCAGACCGCCGCATCTTCACTGTTCGGGTCCATTAACGCGCGTGCCAGTGAAGCATATGCACCGGATGTTTTGCCAATCGCAACATCGTCATATAACCCGGATGTCGCAGCGTCCAGAATTGGTTCAGATTCAATCCCAGGGCGCATGTCCAGGGCGGTTTTGCGAACCTTTAAATCATTTGCCAGATTTACATATTCA
>JAZQCH010000004.1:0-34825 GCA_045546195.1 Candidatus Enterousia sp. | reverse complement strand
TTTACATATTCAGAATACAAGCCAATCAATTCGTTGCCACCCGGCAATTCGATATCGCGTTCGCCACCCTTGATATTTTTGCCGTCGCCATAATTACAATGGAACGTTGCCAGGTATGCGCGCATGGATTCTTCGGCGTCGTCGTCGGCATTATCTTCGGCCATGGCCGATGCCAATTGCATGCCACCAATACCGGTCGCGCCAATACCCGCCGCGCCCAATAATTTGTTGGCGGTGGATTGTTCTTTGTCCTTCATTTTCTGGGCGTTATCTTTCAATTCATTGATTTGTGCCTGGGAATCGGATTCGGATAAAACCCGTTGCGGTGTACATGCGCTGCCGTCAGAATTTGGTTTATAGCCCGCGCGACAATCGTTAATGACACAGGTTAATTTGCCATCGATTTGTTTGTATTCGGCATCGGTGGCGTTTTTGTCACCGTGCGTACATGGTTGTTTGTTTTTATTGTCGCAGGTGTTGTTTTTGATGTTGTGTGTGTAATCGTCACTGATACAGGCGGTGATTTCACATTTTGCTGTGTCGTTTTCGCAATATACAATCCCAGATTTTGCGTTTAGTTTTTTTAATTGATTATCGTCACATGGTTTTTTGTATTTCCCATTTTCGTCGATTGGCCATGCGATGCATTTGCCAGCCTGGACATCATAGCCACACTGACAATCCAACGCGATACAGTTACGCGTACTGTCCAGGTCGGTTTGTGTCGCGTTTGGGTGTTCTTTTAATTGTTCATCAGAACAATCGGTCGGTATTTTTTTACATGTGTTGCCAACCCGCTCATATTTATTGCTGTCACATTTGTCCAGTTTACAATAAAAGCTTTTGGTATTTTCGTCGTATGCGTATTTGCCAGAACCGTTGTTTTCGCGACAATTGCGTGCGACGCATTGTGCATCAATACCGGTGCCGGTTAATCTAAATTCGTCAAAGCATTCGGTGGGATAACAGCCTTTGCTTTGGTCATATTCTTGTTTCTTGCGTCCTTCGGCTGGGTTGGGGCCGCAGGCCGTGACCGTTACGCTGTCTATTTGTTGTGAGTCTTCGAACAGGGTGATTGTTAAATCTGTATCGGCATCAATGGTTCGGGTTTTATAGCCCAGATATGAAATTTCCAGTTTGGCGTTGTCTGGGTCGTCAACATTTTTGAATGTGTCTTTGAATTCGCCATTTATGTCACTGGTTGTGCCCTTGTCTGTGTTGAGAAGCCAAACTGAGGCGCCGATGATTGGTTTGTTGCCTGTATCCGTAATTCTGCCAGATACATACAAGTCCGCCGACCATGCCATTGTGGGGATGGTGATGATAAATGACATCAGAAATGATTTTAACAAGTTCTTCATAATTTTTGTCCCATATCAATTATTACGTTGTTGTCCCAATCAGACATTGTGACCGAGTTGTCCGCATCGTACAGGCCAAGTTCGGCTGCGTCGTCGGTGGATGTGAATAAATAATCAGGAATATCTTCGTAGTCATCCATGAATTCTGCGAATTTTTCGTCGGTCAGATTTTCACACCGCCATACCGAACCGTAATATCCATAGTTCCATGGCCATGGTACGTTTTGGGTTATGGTGCCCTGTGTTATGTCCGCCATATAATCGCCGTTGTATGCGTCACACAGTTCGCGGAATTCAGCAATTTTTTCGATTAAGGCGTGGGATGCGCGACACGCATAGTTTGTGCCACCATAGGGGCATTTTGCATCGGAAAGAATTGGGTATTGTCGTTCCATGTGTAATTTACATAATTCGCGTTCGTTGTCGGTCATGGCCCGTTTGTCTTTGGCACATGGGGCGTCCGTTATTTCTTCATTTTTTTTTTTTCTGTCGATGTGTCGACCTTTGACTGTTCAGACTCTTTGACGGTTGGGGGGGCGGTCAGTTCTGCGTCAACCTTTTTCCTGGTTTCGTCACTTATAACTGATTCGGCATTTTGTTTTTCTGATGTTGCCGTGGCAGTTGGTTTTGTTATTTCCATTGGTTTGACGGTTGGTTTGGCGGTCAGTTCTGCGTCAACCCTTTTCCTGGTTTCGTCACTTATAACTGGTTCGGCATTTTGTTTTTCTGATGTTGCCGTGGCATCCCCTGATTCTTTGTTGTCTTTTGTTTTGGCGGGTTTTACGCATTTATTTTTTGCGTTGTCCCACACTTTGTCCCCACAATTGGGGTTAGAGCAGGCACCGTTATTCCATTTGCCACCGGCACGTTTGCAACGCTTTTGCGCGGCGCCCGGTTTGTTGTCGTCTGCGTTATCGGATTTGTCATCGTCTGAATTTTTGTTCTTTTCTTTCTTTGTTTCCTTGGACTTTTTATCGGATTCACCGTCGCCGTATAATTCTTCGTGTTCGGATTCGGCGTCTTTGACGGCCTTTTCAGCCTTGTGCCGATCAATGGCGCGGTCGATTGCGCCTGATGTGACGGCGCCAACCGCCATACCAACACCAGACCCCATCAGGGCAGATGTCGCAGACTTTTGTGCGCGGGTCAGACGAAATGCGTTTTCTTTGAATGTGGTAATGTCAACGCCGAACCAGTTTTGGTCGCAACTGAAAGTTGAGCCAGCATATGCCTTTTTCGATGCGTACAGGGTGTTATCGTCGCCCGCAAAGAAGTTGACAGTATAAACGCAATCCAATGTGCGTTCGTCAAACATCGCCCCCAGGCGATTACATGTGTCGCGCATTTTGTCGCGCATGTCGTACAGACGTTGTTCGTCGGCGACAACCTGTTTTTCCGCGTCAACGCGTAATGTGCCAAAAACGTTCATTGTGCGTGATGCCAGGCCATTGTCCTGCTGAGTGCAACTTTTTGCGATTTTTTCACATTTGGAAATTGCAGCGTCACCCGCGCGTTTGCCCAGACACTTGGTAAATTTTTGTCCGCATTCGGTGACAATACAGTCGTTATAGCGATTGCCACAATCAATAATCGCATTATATGACGCAATGCGTGCGTTCATGTCGCGGTCGGCCTTAATCTCGCGCGTGAAGATGGCGTATTCAGTTCCACTGCACGGCAGGTCGCGACGGCATGCGTCCATTTTTGTGCCCCACATGGTGTCGGTGTCGCCGGCGCATTTCGAATAGTCTTTGCCACATTTTTCCTGCATACAGGCGCGCAGGTTCGCGTCACATGCGTTTTTGCCCGTTGCGCGTGCGTTTGCCGTCAGGCTGTTTATTGCAGTGGCAGAATCCGCCGCATCCAATGCCGCGCGCTGGGCACGAATTTGTTCCGCCAATGTTGATGCCGATGTGTCGGTGGTCGTGGCGTTGTCCGCCATGAATTCGTCAAACTGGGACGATTTGTCTGTGATAATTTCTTCTGGGGCGGGGTCTGGTTCCAACGCGACCGTTGGTTCCGGTTCGGTGACCGTTGTTTCCGTTTTGGAATCAGATGTCGCTGTATTTTGTATCGTTGCCGTCATTGTTGGCATGCGTGACGCATTTGATGGGCGACGGGAACGTGAAACAACCGCCGCATCGGCAATGCCAATTGTCATGGCAAACAGCAAAGAACAAAGAGCAAAGGTTCGATTAAGATTTGTGTTTTGAATTCTCATTTTTATTTTGTCTTGTCCCTTAGTCGATTGTTGCGCATGCGATTTCATAGAATTTACATAACTGAATTGCCATTGATTTTTCAGATTCATATCCCGCGGCGCATCCGTTGGTCATGTTATTTGCGCAAACCGTCGCAACACACGCGTCATACGCGGTGCCGTCGGCGCAGTCGGATTTGATTGATGATAACTTTTTTTCACGCGCGTTCTGATACGATGCGACAATCTGGTTTAACAAAGATTCTGCGTTACGAACGGCGTTGTCGCGATTGGCAATCAAATCGTTGCGGATTTCAGACATGTAATCGTCACAATCGCCGGTTTCAACACCACATGCCGAAAATATGCGGTCAAAATCAGCGTCGGCGGTACAGTTGCGATAGTCCGCCATACAATTTTTATCCCCGATTACGCAGTTCGTGATTTCAGACTGGCACGCGGTTTTGGATTTCTTTTTTGCGACCTGGTCCAGTGTTTGGGATAACTGGGCCGATACGCCGGCCGCCTTGCACGATTGTTCAATTAAAGTGTCGTATATGTCGGTGACATCGTCGGCGGTACAGCCAGCAACCTTGGCAATACATTGTTTGGTTGCCCATGCATAGCGTTGACCGGGATCGGTGGGTGCCGACTTTAATTCCTTGTCCGATATGTTATATTTTGCCGATGTGCCCGCAGATACAGAACGCATCGCATTCTTGGGCGGGGTGCCCGCAGATGATGTTCCGCAATACTGGCACCGGGCAGATGGGTTCGATGATACGCCAATGGCGCATGCGGAATCCAGACAGCGTGTTAAATTTGCGCGCGAACATGTTGTCGCGGCGTGCGCCGATGACAGACAGGTGAACAGTAGGCCTAAAAATAGTATTTTTGTTTTCATATTCTCTCTAATGTTCCGATTATATCAAAAAACGAAGTGTGGCGCAAAGGGAAAAAGAATTTTAATTTAGGTATTGACAAATTCATGTCGTTTGTCTATATTGTTAGTATGAAGAATAACAAAAAGGATTAAAAATGGCAACAGGAACAACACCAACACCAGCCCCAACACCGGCACCAACACCAGCTGCAGGGACAGGTAAATCTAAAAAATGGTGGATTATTCATGTGACTGCGGGTGTCGCGGCGATGGCACTGGTTATTTTCGGTGCGACAAAATGCAGCGGTGAAAAGTCTGCACGTGAAGAAGGCGCAAGTGATAAATCTGAATTGGTTCAGGCGCGTGCGTCTTTGGACAGTTTGACGAATGCTGTTCGTGATGCGCGTGTTGTGATTGGTGATTTGACGGATGATAATCGTGCCAAAGCGGATACAATTCGCGTGTTGCGTGATTCTATTGTGGTTTTAAATGATTCTTTGGCGGATGTTAATGGTAAACTGGTTGATTGCCGTAATTCAAAACGCAAACCGGCCAAGCCAGCAAAACCGGCAAAGTCAACCAAGACAACGACAAAGACAACTAAGACAACAACAAAAACGACTGTTGTAAAGCGTGAAGTTGTTGTGCCAATTAAGCCAGATACAATTATCTTGGTTCAGCAGCCAGCCACCCCACGATGTGGTGGTGTGACAAATGTTGAATTGAATCAGTCACAGAATAGTGGCGCAATCGTTGTTGGTGGGGCAGGTTGTCGTACCGATATTCGTTTGGACAATGGGTCTGTGAATAACGGCGCGATTGTTGTCGGCAATGGCAATAGTGTTATTGTCAATACATCGGCGGTTCAGGCGGCTGTTGATACATTGAATAATATTACTGTCAAGCGTACTATTTATGTTAAATGTGCCGTAGAAAGAGAATATTAATGTTTTTGTGTGAACAAATCGGTCCGATGTGTCGGACCGATTTTTTTATGCTTTTTTGGCTGGACAGATAAAAGGCCAATATGATAAGATTTTATTTATAAGAGAGAATATAAATGAAATTTATCAGAATTTTAGTGTTTTCGTTGTTCTTGGCGCCGGTGGTTTCATTTGGTGCGTCGAATGAATTTATGGTGGCGGCCCAGTTGTTGGCGGCGGCGAAGTCTGCGGATATTCAACAGGTTCAGGCCCTGGTGAATAATGGGGCAGATGTGAATTTTGTGGATTCAACGGGGTTGTCTATTGTTTGTACAGCGTTGATGAATAATGATGTGCGTGCGGCGCAGATTCTGCAGATGTATGGGGCGGATGCGTCAAATTGTGACCGTCAAATTAAAAGATTTAACAATAAAAATAAACCCAAGGGGGGTGGGGGACTGTTCAGCGGACTGTCGTCTGCCCAGGGGATTGGTTTAGCGGCGGCGGGGGCCGCCGTTGTTGTAGGTGGGCTGTTCCTGTTGACGGATGTGTTTGACCCAGGTAATGATAACGATTCGTCAAATGGCAGTGGCGACCGCCCCAGCAACAATCCAAACGAAAATCCCGGCGGTGGGGATACGACGCCAAAGTTTGTTTTGCCAAATGCGCCCGCGCCAACTGCGGCATACCAGGGCACGTTAGAGGATTTTAGTAATACGTTGAGTTTTAAG
The DNA here is from genome assembly GCA_045546195.1 of Candidatus Enterousia sp. Taxonomy (GTDB): domain Bacteria; phylum Pseudomonadota; class Alphaproteobacteria; order Rs-D84; family Rs-D84; genus Enterousia. Next base: position 28,727 of record JAZQCH010000004.1, on the reverse strand, counting down.
TTGATGACCAATGGGCTGGTACCATCACAAGTGGCGCAGAATTATTTGTTGATAATGCGTGGGTATTCGCCGTTGGCGCGTGGATATTTGGGATTGGAGACGTTGCGCAACGCGACGACGGGTGCGCCGTTGGGGTTGGATGGAAATTTTTTGTGGGGCGAACAGGTAATGGGTGGTCGCCCAGTTAATGTCGCGTTGGTGACGGCAAATGGTATTAACGCAACTGATAACAGTTCATTGGGAAATCAGTATTTCCCATGGACGACGCTAAATAACAATGGAACGGCGGTTAGTGGGGCAAGCAAGGATACGATATCGGGCAAGTACTATAATAATGCGCTGGTGGTGGCAAGTGGGGCAGATTCATGGCAGGATGTTTCTGTGTCAGAAGAAACGACTGTGTCGGGTGTGAACCTGGATTTGGCGGGGTATGGAACTGCGATTCACAATGTCAGTGCAACTGGTGATGACAATTTGTTAGCCAAGGTTGTTGGTGGATATACGGGCAGCAGCGAGGTTGTAGATTACATTGGTTTTATGCCAAATGGTCAGATGACAATTTTCCGTACAGGTGGCGGTACGGCGATGCTTGATGTGGCCGATCAAGAATCAACAGGCAGTTATGTTGAAAATGATGGTGTTCTGTCCGAGATTGAATTGTTTGGTAAAACAATGGCGGTCGTGATTAGTAATGGGGTTGTGACGGCATCTTATACAGAATCTGTGACGGGTGAAGATGGTGAAACGTCTGATGTTACAACAACATATACGGGATATATTGGGACGGATGATAATCTGTATTTGGATGGTAATGCCGATGGCGTTATAAATCAGGCATATTCAATGGTGGATGGAAAATTGACATTGGTAAAGCAAGCCCAGGCGGTAGATTATTATAATTATGCCGCGTTAAATGGTGGGGCGGCTTTGTGGAAAGCGGACGATAAAGCAGGACGTTCCAGACCGGAAGTCCTAGCGAATGCTGATGTCATTGAACCGTTACGTGCCTATGATGTAAAAGAGATAGCGGATGTGTTGTCGGTGTCGTCATCTAATCGTTCGACGCTGATGGCGGATTTTGTTGATATGTATTACGATGTGAATACAGAAGATGATTATGAACCGTTTGTTGATGCAATTGCGTTTTATAAGGGGTTAGGGGCGTCTTATACGCCATTAACGATTTTTTCAACGGGGGCGTTTGAAACGGATGCAACATGGTCGGGCCGGACATTAAGTGCAACGTTTGAAAATGCGGTACCGTTGGTGTTTGAAAATTCAGAACATTATTTTATGTCTGTGGTTGGGGTTGGTGTGGATGGCGGAACCAATAATACAACAGATATCGCCGGGTATTCGCCAGCCGGTAAAATCAAGTTAACCCAGTGGGTGGATGATGTGTCTGGGAATCATTACAAGGCGCGTATGTGCGGTGTTGCGGGGACGGGTATGGGTGATGTTGATCCGTGGTGCTTTGCGGCAGCGGGTGTAACCGATGAATTGGCGGTTGCGTCGGCGGCAGGCGCGGCAGGTGTTTTGAAGTCGGCATTCCCAGGGTTGGAAAATGATGAAATATTTGCGTTGATGGCATTAACGGCGGATGGGCCTTTCCTGGGCAAGAGGGATAGTGGTGAAGTCTTTACAGAAGAAACATTGGCGAATTATCTGCAGAATCTGTATGAATTACCAAATGAAAAGCAGGCCGAGGTTGATGGTGGCGCAGATTATTTAAAGGTATTTGCCGAAGTGTTTGGGTATGGGCTGATTAATTTGGAACGTGCAACAACACCAGGGATGGCGATATATTACTATGATGGTAATGCGGATAAAATCGTATCGGGTAATATCGGGCGGGCGGCGACGAATACTGTGTTTAGGCCGTCGTCTGTGCTGAATTTGCGCGGGGCGACAATTCGGGCACCGTACTTTGATGTGCTGGAAAATATTGATGGGTCGCTTAGTTTGCCGCGTGTCTGGGAAAATGAATTTGCGTTTGGTGCGGGTGATGAACGTGGGCTGTATATGGGCGATGTCTTGGGGGATTTAAAGACGCGTCGTGAAAATACGCAACGCAATCAGATTGGCGCGATTGGTTTGACAATGGCTTTTTCGGAACGCGCATATAATGATAACTTGAACGGGTTGGATAATTTGGCGCTGGATTATGCCGCCGGTCGCTGGAATTTTGGTGCGTCGTATCAGCATTACTTTACCGATGGTGTGTCACGTTTTTCAGGGTTGGCAAATCCGGTTTTGGGGCTGATGTCAAATGCGGTTGTGTCGGATGTTGCGTATAATTCTGGGAAATGGTCGTTTGGTGCGCGCGCGTTTTCGGGGGCGATTACAGACGAAGGGTTGCTGGAAAATGACCCGACTGTGTCATCGCAATATATGCCAGCCAGGTTGGGACTGATGCAGGGTGGTGCGACACATATAGCGTGGACAGGTGATAAGTTTAAATTTACCGGTTCGGTTGGTAATGCCCATGAATCAGATACTTTGTTAGGTGCCCAGACGGGTGGGGTATTAAATTTGGGGGATGGCGATACGATGTATGTTGACGCGGTTGCGCAATATAAATTGTCTGATGATATTGATTTGATGGCGCGTGCGACTTTTGCCCAGACGAAATCGAATGCTGGTGGTGATTTTATAGTGGGGTTAAGTGATATAGAATCAAATGCGTTCGCGTTTGGCGCAAATATTGGAAACTTTGAATTTAGTGTTTCCCAGCCATTGGCGATAACGGATGGTGTGTTACAGTATGCCTATGCGGAATATGATGTGGTTAAAGATAACGATAATAAATATGAATTGAATATTGTTGATACGCATGTAGAAGATTTGAGTTTAAAGTCAGAAAAACGCGAAACGCGATTTATGGCGACATATCGTCATCAGTTTGGAGAATTTACAGACGGGGCGATTGGATTTATATATCGCGTGAATCCAAACCATACGGATGATTTTGGGAACGAATCTGTGTTTATGATGAAAGTGAGTCATAGACTGGGGATATAAAAAACGCCAAATTGGCGTTTTTTATTTGCCTTTTGTTTGTGTGTGTGTATTATTGTGCGGCAATAAAAAGGAATTTCTGATGAATTTGAGTTATAAAGCGGTTGTTCAGTATGTCAAGAATTTGTTCCCAGGGACGGCACCTGTTGCGGTCAGCGATAATCCACAGTTGGATGCCCAGGTGTTGGCATATTTATCATCTGATAGATTTTATACGGTTGCCAGTAATGGGCACAGATATTGGTACTGTTTTGTAGAAAATGATAATATTCCAGTTGCCCAATATGTTTTACACAGTAACGGTGTTCGGGCGAAAAGTCATATTACGCGATATTACAGTGAACGCGAGCCGGTTGTGCGTGTACGCGTGGCGCATTTGAGACGCAATCTGGCGGCAAGTAATTTTATAAATGCGGTTATGTTGGTTCAAGAATCCAAGATAAATGAAGCGGTGGTGCGGTCGCGTATTGATCAAATTAAGCAACGTATGAAATAAAAAATCCCGCAGATGCGGGATTTATTTTATCGTACGCGTTCCAGGATAATTACCTGGTTGTCGCGATTGGTTTTGTTAATGCCAATTTTGGCCCAGTCTTTGAAAAGTTCTTGGGCGCGGATAAAGTGATTGATGTTTTTGGTGATTGTAAAATCTCCGCCGGTTTGTGCCAAAATATAGCCGCCTGGGCGTACATGTGGACGCAAATTCGTCAGGGCAGGTTCGATTAACCCAGGGGTCCATTCGAAAATATTTGACAGATTGATTACATCGTATTCATCAGTCAGATGGGTGTGTAATTCACTCAGGTCGGACCAGATGAATTTAAATGGTTTTTTTAATATTAATTGTAATTGCTTGTATTCTGGTGCGGTCAGCATTTCGGCCGTGTAATAATCTGGATATATGCCATTGCCAAAAATTCTGTATCCGTCCATGCCGCGGATGAATTTTGCGCTGTGCGCAGGGATTTTTGATAACATTTTATCGACATCTGGGATGCGGCTGACAGATGAAGCAACGTGTAATCTGCTAAGCAAATTGATGTAGTGGTCGTGTGAAATACCGGAACGGATTGCCTGGGTTTTTAAGTCCATAATCGCACGCGCGCAGAAGGACACGTCAAATGTGTCAACATGGGTCGCGCCGTTCAGGGTATAGAACAGTGGCTGGTCGCCACTGCCGGCGACGGTCAAGACTTTGCGTGCCATGTCACGGGTTAAGCCGGTTGTGTGACGCAGGTCTTCGTTTGTCATAACATAGGCGCATGAATATTCCAATGATTTGCCAGGCCATGGCAGATATTCTGTGCCATGTTCAAAGTTTGGGGTGCCATAGACCTGGTGCGCTGCGTCCAGATTTGGCGCTTTGTTCTTTTGAATCATGTTTTGTTTCCTTGGGTTTTGAATTTTTACTCATTATTATATAGGACAAAAATATAAAATGTCAATGTTTTTTGATGTGTTGCTGTGGATTTTATCAAAAAAAATGTCCTTTTAATATATTCCCAGATGTGATAAAATTAAACAAATTGGAAGGATTTTTTATGAAAAAAATTGTGATTTTTTCTGCTTTGTTTGTTTCAATGTTTGGGGATGCGGGTGCTGTTGTGTCGCGGTCACAGACAGCGCGCAGCGCGGCGCGGCCGGTTGTAAATTCACGCATGCCGTCAAATGAAGTGGCACCTGCCAAGGTGGCGACCCGCGGGCGCGCGGCAACGGTTGCTAAAATGCCGACGGTTGCAGCGCGTGCGGCAACAACGCAAAAAGTTATTGGAACGGGGACCAAGGTTGCATCGGCAACAAAAAATGTGGTCGTTAGCGAAGAGTGTCAGCAGAAATATGATGGATGTATGGATTCGTTCTGTATGCTGGATAATGACACCGGGGGCAGATGTTTGTGCAGTGACAAAAATGCCGAGTTTGATGCGATTTTGGCAGAAATCGAAAAGTTAGACCAGCAGTCATATCAAATGGCGACTTTTGGTGTGGAAAATATCGAAATGGGTGATGATGCCGACGCCGTAATCGCCAAGGCAAATGCAGTGGCGCAATCTGTGCTGAATCAAGGGGAAGAGAAAAAAACGCGTCGCACATTGGATTTGTCGATGTGGGACACACCGGTCGATTTTGATGATGACGAAGATATTTTTGGCGCGTCGGCGGTGTCACCAATTGATGGCAAGGATGGTGATGCATTGCATCGTGCGGCTGCGGAATTGTGTGTTGCGCAAATTCCAGAATGTCAATCTGAAATCCAGATGTTGCAGATGATGTATGCCCAACGGATTAAGTCGGATTGTGCGGCATATGAGAACAGTCTGAAGCAACAGAAAAATTCCAGTACACAGAAATTGGCGGCGGCGGAACGCGCGTTGAGAGAGGCGGCCTTGGATCAATACCGCGCAGCAAATAAGTATGACCTGGGACAATGTACGGTTGAATTCAAAAAGTGTATGCAGACAACCGGTGGTTGCGGTGATGATTTTTCAGGATGTGCCAGTATGGTTGCGATGGATGCAACAAACACGCGCCAATCTACATCGCGTCAGGCCAAGAATTATCAGATTAAGGGTGTGGCAACCAATATTGAAATTTCCGCATCAACATATGACGCGTTGATGGCGAAAAAGCCGCTGTGTGAATCAATTACTAAATCGTGCGTTAATGTCGCGGGTCAGGTTTGGGATACTTTCCTGCGCGAGGTTGCGCCCCAGGTCAAAAACGCCGAACTGATTGCCGAAGACAAAGCGCGTCAGGATTGTATTGGCAATATTTCGTCGTGTTTCCAAAAGGCCTGTAAAGATACCATGGATCCAAAAGACCCAGATGGTTCGTATGATATGTGTTTGTCGCGGCCGGGAACGATGCTGAATCTGTGTCGGGTGCCATTAAATGCGTGTGGTATTGACGCATCGTCCGAAGCAGCGGCGGAAAAGTCCGATGTGTGGGATTTTGTTGTGGCGCGCTTGGCATCTATGCGTGTTGATTCATGTACAACCGAGGTGAAAGAGTGTCTGCAGTCCGAAGATAGATGCGGCAAAGATTACACCCAGTGTATTGGATTGGATACAGATACGATTATTCGTATGTGTCCGTATGAAAAGTTAACAGGTTGTCAAAAGATTTATGGCGAAGAAGAAATCCGTGGGGATGCGGTCTATGATGAATTGGCGACGATGGTTCAGGGGATAATGCTGAATATTGATAATTCCATTTTGGCGGAATGTCAGGCCGCCGCAGACGAAGCCATGATTCGCGTGTGTGGCGCGACCGAAGATTGTAATGGATTGGCGGTTGATGATAATATCGGCGCGCGTTCGTTGGAATATAAACTGTGTGAATACAAAGACGATGCGTTCCAGAGCAACTGTCGAAATGACGTGAGCCAGATTCAGGATTCAGAACTGGGGCGCGGTGGCACAGAACGCAAAGCGTTCGCAGGTAAATTCGAAGGTGAAATTCCATGGGATGCGATATCGTTTATTGATGAAAATGGTAATTTGACGGGCAAGCCTGTGCTGAACCTGCCCGAAGGTTCCGCGCCATTGTCGGCCAAGGTTCAAAATGAACTGAATGTGCTGTATGGTAATATCAATGCGGCAATCGCGGCGATTGAATCCGATCAAAAGGTTCAGTATTGTATGACCGGACGCGAAGTTCAGGCGATGCGTCGCGCAAACGCTGAAACGGGTGAACGCGAATCAACGCGCCTGGGGAATAAATCGGGTACGGATGCCGCGCGATTCCCACAACTGACGTCACAGATGCGTTCGATTATCGCCACGTCGGCATTGAAAATTGCCAAGGATAATTACCATAAAAAATACGATGAATTACAAAAGCAATTAGCCCAGGACTATGTCACGTTGGGTGAACGTATGGCGGAAATTGATGGGTTGAATAAATTAGATGCGCGTCGTGAAATGGCACGTCAGGCGTGTGTGAATCTGGCCAATGGGTCGGTGTTGGCGACGTCCAAGGGTAAAAATAATGTCCCAACCAGTCCGATTGGCTTGGATTTGATTGGTTCAAAACAAAGAAATGACTGGAACTATAAAGAAACAATCACTTCGACGTTTGAGTGGGAAACACTGAATTGTCATCGTTGTGTGCGTACGCAAAATTGTACCAAGCCGAAACGCAAGTGGTGCAAGCGTTGGGGTGAAGAGGAAGAAACATGCAACGATATTCAGTTTTAATACGGCTGATTCTGTGTTGTTGTGCGTTGGTTGTGTGCGCGTTTGGTGACGCGGGTGCGACGGTTGTGGCACGATCCGCCACAGTGGCCAAGGTGCCAACGGTGGCTGCGCGCGCCGCGACATCGCAACGGGTTGTTGGTTCGGGGACCAAGGTTGCATCGGCAACCGACAATACGGTGGCGGATGAAACATGCCGGGTGAAGTATAACGGGTGTATGGATACGTTCTGTATGGTGGATAACGAAGCCGGTGGACGTTGTATATGTAATAATAAAATCTTTGATTTAGATAAAATTCAGTCAGAAATTGACGCGCAAGATTTACAGTCCTATAAACTGGCGACGGCGGGTGTAGAGGCGGTTGGGGTGGATGGTGAAGCGGCAACCGTTTCTGGCCGTGGACGAAAAAGCGGTCGTGTATTGGATTTGTGGGATGTTAATCAAGTGGATGCGGAATCAGAAAATGAGCGTGGTGCGCGGTTGATGACAACGGCGCATGAATTTTGTGTCGCGCAAATTCCGGGATGTGAATCTGAAATTCAGATGTTGCAGTTGATGTATGGGCAACAGACAAAATCGGACTGTGCGGCATATGAAAATGCGTTGAAACAGCAAAAGCAACAAAGCCAGCAAAAGTTGGATACAGCCAATCGTGCGGTGCGAAGCGCGGCGTTGGACAGATTGCGTACAACCAATAAATATGATTTGGGCCAGTGTACAGTTGAATTCAAAAAGTGTATGCAGACAACCGGCGGTTGTGGTGATGATTTTTCGGGATGTGCCCGTGCCGCGGCGATTGATACAACAAATGTGCGGCACGTCACGACAAGAAAGTCCCAGAATTATCAAATTAAGGGTGTGGCAACCAATATTGAAATTTCCGCATCAACATATGAAACGTTGATGGCGAAAAAGCCGCTGTGTGAATCAATTACTAAATCGTGTGTTAATGTGGCAGACCAGGTTTGGGATACTTTCCTGCGTGATGTTGCGCCCCAGGTCAAAAACGCCGAACTGATTGCCGAAGACAAAGCGCGCCAGGATTGTATTGGTAATATTTCATCGTGTTTTCAAAATGCGTGTAAGGATAATGTTGATCCGCGCGACCCAGATGGTTCGTATGATATGTGTTTGACACGTCCTGGGGCGATGCTTAATTTCTGTAAGCCTGAATTAAGCGCATGCGGTGTTGATGCGTCATCCCCGGCGGCGGCGGAAAAATCCAGTATTTGGGATTATGTTTTGGCGCGGTTGGCGGCAATGCGTGTTAATTCATGCACGACCGAGGTGAAAGATTGCCTGGTGTCCGAAGACAGATGTGGCAAGGATTATTCACAATGTGTTGGATTGGATACAGATACCATTATTCGTATGTGCCCGTATGATAAATTGCCCGGTTGTCAAAAGGTTTATGGTGATGCCGATATTCGTGGGGATGCGGTCTATGACGAATTGGCGTATTTAGTTCAGGGGTTAATGGTAAATATTGATAATGCCATGTTGGAACAATGTCAGGCCGCCGTGGACGAAGCCATGATTCGCGTGTGTGGCACGACGGAAAACTGTAACAATATGACCGTTAATCAAAACATCGGTGCGAATACTTTGGAATACAAGATTTGTCAGTATATCATGACGGATGATATGGTTCATATTGCGTCAGAAGATTGTCGTGCGGATGTTTCGCAAATTACTGATGAAGAATTGGGGCGTGTTGAGGGGAGTTTGACAGGTGAGTTGGGGCCAAGTTTGCCGTTTGTTGGTGTGGTGGACGGGACTATTTACTGGGATTCTATACAGGTTGATGAAGAAGGGAAGTTGAGTTCGATTGATAAATATATAGCAGATGCCGAGCAGGAAACAATGTCCGATGCTCAGTTTGGGCGTTTGAAAAATGAATTGATTGCGTTACAACAAAATGTAAATGCGGTGATAGCTAGCATAGAATCAGACCCGACAGTTCAATATTGTATGACGGGTCGCCGTGTTCGGGGGATGCGTGATATGAAAATAGGTTCGGGTGAGGCACGCTTTCCAAACCTGACCAAGCAAATGCGTATGATAATTGGTAATTCGGCATTGAAAATCGCACGTGAAAATTATTTGAAAAAATATGATGAATTGAACGAGCGTCTGTTAAAGGATTTTGTGACGATTGCGGAACGTCAGGCAGAGATTCGTGGTGAAAATACTAAGGATGTTTATCGTGAGATGGCGCGTCAATCATGTATTGCCATGGCGCCATTGTCGTCGATGCCTAAATCGCCAAATCCGCCCAAGGGGCTTACAGGGCAAATAATTGCTGGGGTTGTTATGGTTGTGGCAGCAGTTGTGGCGTGTATTTTTACTTTCGGAGCTGCGGCAGTTCCGTTTGGAGTTGCAATTAGTACTGTTTTTGGTGCTGCTGCGGTAGGTGCGGCGGCAGCAGCGACGGCATTGGTTGGAACGATTGTGCAATTATCAACTGGTGGCAGTAATGGGGCGAATGAACTGGGGATGCGAGAGTTGTCCGGCAGATATGAAATGAATCAATGGAATTATCGTGAAATTGTGACGACTACTTTTGATTGGGATGATGTTTCTTGTCATAAATGTGTCGAGGCGCAACATTGTGTAAGTATTCGTGATCCTGCGTTTGGCAAGAAGTCGTGTAAGGTGTGGGGGGATAAGGAAACCACGTGCACCGATACGCAGTTCTGATAACATTTACCCGCCGTCGGCGGGTTTTTTATTTGTTGTGGGGTGGGGGAATAAATTGTTGACTTTTGTGGAATTGTGATATAAAATTTGCGCCGATATGCGCGTTTTGTCGCATGGCCATTTGGCGAAAATGATAAACTAAGCTAAAAGGAAACATAAATGATTGAAAAAAACTGGATGACTTTGATTAAGCCTAAAAAACTTACAATCAAAACAGATGAACATAATCCAAATATCGCAACATTGGTCGCAGAACCATTGGAAAAGGGCTTTGGTTTGACACTGGGGACGGCATTGCGTCGTGTGCTGTTGTCGTCGTTGCAGGGATGCGCACCAATCTATATCAAAATTGATGGTGTTCAGCATGAATTTTCAAGTATATCGGGCGTACGCGAAGATGTGACGGATATTATCTTGAACCTGAAAGGGGTTTATTTCAAAGCGATAAGCGAAGGTCAGCACAAAGCATATCTGAAAGTTAAAGGCCCAGCCGTTGTTACCGCAGGTATGATTGAAACAACAGGTGGAGTCGAAGTTATGAACAAAGACGCAGAAATCTGCACTTTGGACAAAGGCGCAAATCTGGATATGGAAATCACATTGGGTATGGGACGCGGTTATGTGCCGGCGTCACAGCATGCAGATGGCCTGCCGCTGGGTGTGATTCCGGTGGATTCAATCTTTTCACCAATCTTGAATGTGGCCAGTGATGTTTTGCCAACACGTGTTGGTCAGTCAACAGACTATGATAAATTGGAACTGACTGTAAAGACAAATGGTTCGGTTTCCCCAGAAGACGCAATCGCATTCGCGGCGCGTATCCTGACGGATCAGTTGGTTGTGTTTATCAACTTTGAAGACCCGGCACAGTTGAACGCACCAAGCGAAGATGAAAAAGCAAAAGATGCGTTGCCATTTGATCCAAAATTGTTAAAGCATGTTGATGAACTGGAATTGTCGGTTCGCGCAAACAACTGTTTGAAGAACGACAAAATCAACTGGTTGGGTGAATTGGTACAAAAGACCGAAGCCGATATGTTGAAAACACCAAACTTTGGTCGCAAGTCTTTGAACGAAATCAAAGTCCAATTAGAAGCGATGGGATTGGGCCTGGGGATGGAAGTTCCAGGTTGGCCACCAGAAAATATCGCGGAGTTGGCGAAAAAGTACGAAGACCCATACAAATAAATTAAATTCTGTGGACGCTTGTTGTGTTTGTCGGTTTTCATGTAGGTCAACTACACTTCAAACCGTCAAACACTTCCAATCGTCTCACATAATTTAATTTCTTGCCAGGCAAGGAGTGCGAGGAACTGTGAAACACTTCCAATCGTCTCACACAAATCGATTTCTTAACCTGGCAAGGGGTTGGGGATTTTAATAATTTCTTGCTTTTTGTGAGAATTTATATAAAATGAAGCGAATTTAATCCCACGGTGCTGGTTTTTTATCAGGTCGTGGCGTCTCAAACGAATCCCGTCAAACGGTGGCGGGCAGAAACCAAAAGGAGTAATCAGATGAGACATATGAAAGCAGGTCGCACCTTTAATCGCGATACAAATGCACGCAAGGCCTTGTTTATTGGTCTGGCAAAAAACTTGATTGAAAAAGAACAGATTAAAACTACTTTGCCAAAGGCAAAAGATTTGCGCAGTGTTGTTGAAAAACTGATTACACGCGCCAAGGTTGATTCCGTTGCCAATCGTCGTTTGACAGCATCTGAATTGGGTAATGCGTCGGCGGCAACTGTTAAAAAGTTGTTCGAAGTATTGGGCCCACGCTATGCGAACCGTAATGGTGGTTATACACGCGTTCTGAAGGCGGGTTTCCGTTATGGTGACGCGGCACCTATGGCGATTATCGAATTGGTTGATCGTGATGTAAATGCGAAAAAAGCACCGGTCGCGCCAGTCGCAGAAGAAAAAGTCGCAGAAGTTGCCGAAGAAGCAGCGAAATAATTGATTAAGCGTATAAATTAAAAATCCCCCAATCGGGGGATTTTTTTGTCGTTAAATTTCAGACAGGTCTGTTATTACGGTGATGCCAGCGGATTGCCATGTCGGTATCAGTTTGTCGATGTCCATGATGTTTTTTGATGCCAAATAGATTGCCGGTGCGCGATTGTGTTTCTGGGCGATTTCTTGGACGGTGGCGATTGGTGATGGGCATGTGCGACCGGCGGCAAACCAGTTGTCGGTGTCGGCAACCCAGAAATCGGAATCGCTGTGTGTGATGATGGCGTGGGTGTCTGTGATGACCACATCGCCGTCGGTGGAAAATTCTTTGTCCTGTTTGGTTAGGTGTACGATTAGTTCCAGGTTGTCGTTTGGATTGTCTGGGGCGTTGTCAATTGCGTCGTCAAAATTTATTTCTGTAAATGTTGGGATGCTGGCATCGGTGTCTGGGGTGGGGATGTCAATATCAAAATCAGCCGGCAGGGGCAGCGCATCTGCGACAATTTCTGTTGTATCGGTGACGCCGGCGGTTGTGGTGGGTTGTGGCGCGTTAAACACAGATGTTTGGACGCGACCAATGTTATTGCGGGCGCGGATAAAAGCAAATCGCAATTCGGCCGGCATGTCATCGGGCAGTTCGGCGGGCGCGTCCACTTCGTCGGGGCCCAGTGTCGGTGTTTCGGTTTCTGGGGCCGGGGCGGGGTCGGATGCCGGGGCAGGGGCCGGTTTCAGAAATGCGGGGATTTTGATTTTTGGCAATGGGATTGTGATAAGGGGCTTTTTAGTGCGGATAATCAATGTGGTTGTCGCAATGTAAAGCGGTAATGCCGCCAATACCAATATGCCGAATACAAAACCCGGAAAACCGCGCAGTTGGGCGCGCGCCAAATGTCGCCACTGTGCGGACGAGAAAATCGAAAAATCAAACATGAAATATAAAATCGCCCATGTCACCACAATATAGCACAGCGTCCATATGATGGCGTATTTGTGTGACTTTATAAAATCAAAAATTTTTGTCATAGTATTATTATAGACAATATTGCGGTTTTGTCAATATTAAATCAAAATGATGTTTGACTAAAAAGTGCTTTTTTTAGTGCTTTTTTTATGGCATAATATAAGGGATAGATTTAGGGGGAATTTTATGTCTGGATTATTCAAATATTGTGGTATATCGGCTGTGTCGATGGCGGTTTGTGCGCTGGTTGGTGTCGCAAATGCGGCGACGGGACGCACAGGATATGAAAATGTGCGCAACGCATCGGGGCCGGCGTCGATGGTGCGTATGCCCAGTATGCCAACATTGCCGATTGGTACAGTTGGTAATTTATCGACTAATTTACCGACGGGCGGTGGGGCAAGTCAGCCAGATGTCCCAAATAATCCGGATACACCAGACAATCCAGATAAACCAGATGAACCGGTTGAACCCGAATGTCCAGACGGCGGGGTCAAGAATTCTGCGTACACTGTTGAAATGTGTATGAACGATGTGTTGCGCTGTGTCAATAATGGGGCGTTGCCAAATGGTCTGAATAATCTGTTTAACGAAGAAGTTCGCCATGCGGTGGAAAATGGTATGGGGTTGTGCGCAGCCCAGGTTGAAAAATGTGTGACAGATGTACGTCGCGACTGCGCAAATGTTTATCGGTCGTCGGCAGATGTTTGGGTTGACTTTAATTCGCGCAAGGTTCAGCCAGAATACTATAACTTTGTATTGCGCAAGACGGGATTAACACCGAACCAGGCGGAAAATACATGTCGTCTGTTGGATAAAAATACGTATGGGTCGTCGTTTGCCGCCGTCGCAAATGATGGGAAAACAACCGCTGAATATAATAAAACGGTTGGCGCGTACAACAGTCAGCAGGGAAATATGCTGGTCAAGACGAATCCGCAGGGGGTAAAGGTTAATGATGGTAACCCAGGGGTTGATGGTTCGCGTGGGCACTATGCGCGTTGGGATGCAGAAACGGCAACATGTCTGATTCGCGTTGCGGCGTATAACAAAGATAAACATATTTCAAACAGTTGGTTGTTTGGTGCCGCCGGTGATGACAGACCCGCCGAAGTGTGGAAAGCCGCCGGTGATACATTTAGCTGTAACAAAGATTTGTTTGGATTTTCATTGATGAACGACACCAGCACCGCAGCGGTTGTTGGGGTTGGTGGCGGAACCGTTTTGGGGGCTGGTATCGGCGCAATTGCGGGGCATGGTAATCGTGACTTTAATTGTGATTTGGGCAAACATCGTGAATTGTTGATGGATGAATTAAAGGACGGTCGTGCGGTCGGTATTGTTAATGAATATATTGTTCAGGATATTGATATTACGCAAAAAACAATGGACGATAAAAGTTGTGGCGAAATTGTAGCACTGTTTGATAAATACTATCAGTATGAAACAGCAATTGCGGAATGTGATCAGATACATGGTAAAGACAAGGTGACCGTAGAAGTATCTGTGCAGGAAGAAATAAAGGCGCCAGCAGGGACGACGATACCCGCGACTGATACGACAGAGATTGTGGACGCGGTTACTAATAAGGTTCAGGGTGCCTTGAGTGGTAGGCAGGATTGTGTGTTGCGTGCGCTGAACACGGCCAAGGCAAACGGTGAATTTCCATGGTGTTCACAGGCGGAGGTGTGTATTAACGATACCAATGTTGAAACAGAATTGAAACGTTTGGATTCTGTCTTTGGCAAGGATATTACCGATTTGTTGATTAAGGGTGAAAAATCCAATATGGCCAAGAGTGTCGGTATTGGTGCCGCGGTTGGTGCCGGGACCGGTGGGTTGGCGACGGCAATTACAGCATTTGTTGAACGTAATAACATCAGTTGTCGCGTTGGGGATGGTCTGGAACAGGTGGCGTTTAATAAATCGCATTCGATTGGTACGTTGAAGGATTTCTATGTAAAGTGGAATCTGCGTGTGCCAGATGTGGTTGCACCAACTGCGACAATTACAGATTGTCAATCATGGAAGAATACATGTGCGACATTTGCGGATTTGGAACAGTGTGCGGATGCCCAGTTTAACTATAAACCGGCCGGTGCGCCGACGACGACGCTAATTCGTTCGGTGTGTGCGGTGTCGGGCAGTGCGTGTATAGAAAACTATCCGGTGGCAAAATCGCATGGTGCGTGTGAATAAAAAATCCCCCCATTGGGGGATTTTTAATTATTTTCACTATGGTGATGGTGGTTAGTTTGATAAATAAAAGTTTAGTGAAGGAAAACATAAACAGAATTTTTTAAAAAAAATTCTGTCATCCCGGTGCTTGACACCGGGATCCAGGTAATAAAATCTTTATTATTTGTGCGCGTTTCACGCGCATAACCTGGGTTCCGTGGTCAAGCCACGGAATGACAAAAACGTAAAACGTTTTTGTTAACTAAACTTTTATTTATCTAAGTAAAAATAACTTACAATAAGCAGAAGGAAGACGCATATTGCCTTTTTAGGCGGCCTGTTTCATGTCAGATTTAATCTGGCGGATGTATTTGCGCAGTTCGTCGATGGGAACCAGTGTACCGTCCGCCTTTTGCGCGGACCAATAATCCCAGCCGTTAAAACTGACGCTGCGTTGTAATTTTGCCGCCATGACGTGGATTGATGCCTTGCCATATAATTGATGGGTTAAATGGCCGTCGTGTGTAATCATGACGCGTTCGCCACGTGGGCTGACCAGTGTTTGACCAACATACAGCAGGCCGGCCGCAATTAATTCTTTGAACGCAACGCGGATTTCGTCGCGTTTTGGTTTGGTGACTTCGATGTTCGATAAATCGATTGGTTGGATGTTCGCAACGCGTTCGCGTGCGGCGGCAACATATGTTGCGTCGCGTTCGATGCCGATAAATTGGCGCCCCAGTTCACGCGCGGCGGCGGCTGTGGTGCCAGAACCCATAAATGGATCCAGTATGATGTCGCCGGGTTTCGTCGATGCCAAAATGACGCGATGTAATAAATCCAGTGGTTTTTGGGTGTTGTGCAGGCTTTTGCCGTCGGTGCCCTTAATCCGTTCTTCGCCCAGGCAGATGTTTAAGTCCCAATCAGAACGCATTTGTTTGCCACCATTTAATTTCTTCATCGTTTCGTAATTAAATGTGTATTTTCCGGTTTTGGTGGGTGTTGCCCAAATCAATGTTTCGTGTGCGTTGGTAAAGCGTGTGCCACGGAAATTTGGCATTGGGTTGGTTTTTACCCAGACGATGTCGTTCAAAATCCAGAAACCCATGTCTTGTAATGCGGTGCCAACGCGGAAAATGTTATGATAACTGCCGATTGTCCACATGGCGCCGGTGGGCTTTAATACGCGTTTACATTCCGCCAGCCAGGCGCGTGTAAATTTGTCGTATTCGGCCGATGATTCAAAAGAATCCCATTCGTCGCGTACAGCGCGGGCCGCCGTTTGGTCTTCGGGGCGATAGAGGGTTTTTGACCCCAGTTGTAGGTTGTATGGTGGGTCGGCAAATACCGCATCAACCGACGCGTCGGGTATGCCACGCATCAGTTCGATACAATCCCCCAGTAAAATTTGGTTCAGGTATTTGTTCATCTCTCTCGCCAATGTCCTGGTATATATTTTATCATAAATTTTGGGTATTTTTTTGGGGGCAAAAACATGTTTTTGAAATAAAGCACTTGATTTTTATAAAAAAGCAATTTTTTCATAAAAAATAAAATTACTTGCTATGAACGGATTTGATTGCTACCGTATATATGTTATGAGATGTCCATATTGTAATTCTACGGAAAGCCGTGTGACAGATTCGCGACCAGA
This sequence comes from Candidatus Enterousia sp., assembly GCA_045546195.1. GTDB lineage: Bacteria > Pseudomonadota > Alphaproteobacteria > Rs-D84 > Rs-D84 > Enterousia. Next base: position 12,066 of record JAZQCH010000004.1, on the reverse strand, counting down.
TATCGAGGACGCGATTATTCGTCGTAGACGTGTTTGTGAACAGTGTGGGGCCAAGTTCACAACGGTTGAACGCGTGCAAATGCGCGATTTGGTTGTGCGCAAAAACAGTGGGAAACTGGAACCGTTTGACCGTGAAAAACTGCGTCGCAGTATTAAGTTGGCGTGTCGTAACCGTGATGTTGGCGATGAACAAATTGAACGCTTGGTGGCGTCGATTCAGCGCAGACTGGAAACCGAAACACCCGATGATACAGTGACCAGTGTTCAGGTCGGTCAAATGGTGTCGGATTCGTTGCTGAATCTGGACCCGATTGCGTTTGTGCGTTTTTCGTCGGTATATCGCAAGTTTTCGCGTGTTTCAGATTTTAAAAAAATTATCGATCAAATACCCGAGGATGCAGATGATGCGGTTGTATGTAAATTACCGAAAACATCGCTGTTCTGATGATATAAGATGAAGAAATTTTTCACTATTTTAATCGGTCTGATTTTTCCGCTGAATTTGTTGGCGGCGGATTTGCCACAGATTTTAACAGATGTTGATGCCAGTTTGTATGAACAGGTATTTGTGTTACAGGACAAAGAAAAAATAAATACTGCGATAAATGTACAAAGCCAAATCGCAGATGATTTGCTGATGAACGAAGTGTTGTATCAACGATATATATCGGATACTTATCGGACGCGTGGCAAAGAAATTACGGCGTGGATGGAAAAATACTATGATATGCCGGGGGCGACGCGTATGGAAAAATTGGCAAAAATCAAACAGGCAACTGTGCGTCGTGCCAAGGTGCCGGCGATGGTTAGTGGGTCGGAATCGATTGAAACAGCACAATCGGAAACATGGACGGCAAAAAAATATTCGGGGTCGGCGGAAAAAAAGATTAACGAATTCAAACGCGCAATTCGCAGTGGCTCAACCAAGGTGGCACGCGAAATCCTGGAAAGCAGAAGTTTCAAGAAAAAATTGACCGAATCCGACTATGGGCGTTTGGCGGGGCGGTTGTCGTTTATATACTATACCAATGGCGAAATGGAATTGGCAAAGAAGTGGGGATTTGTCGCATCGGACGCAAATTCAGAATATGGTCTGTGGGCGATGGGATTGCTGTATTTCAAAGAAGATAATTATGCGGAATCGCAGAAGTATTTTAGTCGTATCCTGGATTTGCCCCAGATTAACAACGCGCGCAAGACCGAGGCCGCATTCTGGGCGGGACGCGCAGCAGATTTCAAAGGTGACCGCGAGGTCGCAAAAAAATATTGGCGTATTGCCGCGACGCATCCGATGGCGTTTTATGGCGCGTTGTCGGCGACTATGTTGGGCCAGGTGCCACAATATGAATTCTTTGAACAGGATGTGACGGATGAAGATTTTGCGGAACTGGCAAATACAGAATACGGGAAAAGGGCGTTGGCGTTATTACAAATTGGGCGCAAGGACAGGGCCGAAGAATATTTGAAATACTTAATCACGTCAAAAACGTCCGACAGGGTGTTGCACGCCGTTAACGCGGTGGCGACCGTGTACGGATTGCCACGCGTTTCGGTTCAGTCGGCGTCGGTTATCAAGGACCGTGGAATCTTGGAAATTGATGATGATATTATTTATTCGGCGCAATATCCGCTGCCTGATTGGGAACCAATGGGTGGGTGGTCGATTGACCGTGCGTTGCTGTTGGCAATTACAAAACAGGAAAGTAATTTCCGTGTGTCGGCAAAATCAGGGGCAGGGGCAAATGGCGTTATGCAGTTGATGCCCAGTACCGCAAAACGCGTCGCACGTGCGAATAAACTGGATATAACCCAGATGGATATGTCAAATCCAGAACATAATATGTTCCTGGGGCAACAATACATTGTTGATTTGTTGGCGCATGACCGTGTGGAAAACAGTATTATCAAAATGCTGGCGGCGTATAATGCGGGGATGGGGACAATGGTAAAGTTTGAAAAGGCGTTCTATACATACGATCCGTTGTTGTATATCGAAAGTTTTCCGGCGTATGAAACGCGCAGTTATATCAAACGTGTGATGTCAAATTTGTGGCTGTATCGCGCGCGCTTGAACCAGCCATTGACATCAATGGAAGAATTGGCGAATGGTAATTGGCCGCTGTACAACAGTGAAGACGAATATGTTCAGCAGCAGATTGCCGAACGTATGACGATTTAAGAAAATGTGACATAAAAACATGTTGCTAAAAATCGCGCAACGTATTATAATACATGGTGTAGAGCGAAAAAATTAGTGCCTAATCCAAAGGGACGATTATTTTAGGCATGATTTGATTAAATAAATTCCCGGATTTCCGCATGTTTTAACTCCCTGATTTTTGCCTAATCTAAACGTCGGTTTGTGTGCGTTGTTCATTGTTGGAAATGCGTGGGCCTATTCAACTACTGTAGATATTTGCCGAGAAGTTACGTGTCCTGGCAACAGCTCCAGTGTTGTAGAAGAGAACACTATAACTAGTGTGTTTGACGAGCCTCTGTCACGTACAGCAACATGTTATCAGATAACTGGGACTAGTCAATACGTGCGTATTTGGACGCTGGCATCTGGTGTGGTGTGTCCATCGGGTTTTGCAGAAGAAACCCTTACGCATATTTCGCAGAGATGTCCTACGAACCTCTTTCAATATGAAGACTGTGTTCCGTCATGCGAGGGTTGTTCAAATTGTGAGGATACCGGTACATGGGGGGCGGGCAATACAGGTTATGAAAAAAGGACCAGAAAGAGGTGTAATACATCAACGTGTATTTGCGAAACCAGCACCGTATATAGATGTGCCCGGGGATACTATGGCAGTTCAACAAACGGGACGTCCGGTTGTACACGGTGTCCGCGTTTGGATGCTTCTGATTTATTTTCACCCTTTGGCACAACCGACAGTGCGGGTCAACCCACGGTATACAGTTGTTATATTCCCGCAGGGGCCGGTTTCCAAGACTTGACGGGCAGTGGCATTTATCCAGACCAATGCGATTATGAAAGAGGTTTTGATATCATCGATCCGGTTGATCCGATTGATCCGATTGAGCCGATTTTTCCGCTAGGGTAATAAAAAAAAACCGCCAATGTCCACCCACGCAAACATTTGTTTGCGCGGGGCCCGGATATCCACCCACGCAAACGTTCGTTTGCGCGGGGCCCGGATGTTGGCGGGGTTTTATTTAGCGTGTGTGTGACCAGATTTCATCGTGTGTGTATCCCGCCAACATACAGCCGTTGCCGCGCTGGAACGGGTTAAATGGTGCCTGAGCCACAACAGGTTCGGTTGTTTCGGTTGGGGTGACGCCCAGAACCGAGTTCAGCGATGTCATGTCGTTCAGATTGTATTGCTTTACAATACAAGTGCCCCCAAATGTGCACTTTCCAGACTTTTCGTCCATGTGCGCACAGTTCATACCCATACAATTTGCCATAATAAATCCTTTGTTATGTTTATACCGCCGCAGATATTAGCACGAGAATTTATTTTGTCAAGTTGTTTATATTCCTGGGGATATTCATAAAAAAACCGCCGGGTGGCGGTTTGGATTATTTTTCTGTAAAGTATTTGGCGTGTTGTGCCTGGGATACGGAATACATTTTGTCGAATAATTGTTCCGCCGCCGTGGCATCGGTCGGTGCGCCGTTCATTGACGCAGTATAGTCGGCACCGTTTAGCACAATCAGGCGCGTTGGTTCCAATGTATTGCCACATTCGATGTAATATTGGGCGCTGTCAAAATATTTACCATAGCAGCGACCGTTTTCAACGCCAACGTATCCGTTTTCAGCCAGTTGCGAACATGTGGGTTGTGTGCCGTATGTGATTTCGCCGTTTGTTAATGTTTCGTCTGGATTGTCCAGGATGCCAGGGCACCAAACCTTGACCAGGGTGCCGCCAACAGATGCCACAGTTCCGTTTTCGGATGTTTTGCGACGGCCAAAGCAATCACCATCGGGCCCCAACAGGTCTGTGTTGAAATCAGTGCTGATTTTTTTGCCACCGTCACGCGCAATTTCGGCGCGGCCCATTGGTTGGGCGGTGCGTGAACCGTCCAATAATGCGTCGGGGCATATCAATTTTAGCCCCCAGCAATTGCTGGTCGCGTCCCACATTTCAGAATCAAAGCCTGCGCCCATCGTGGGATAACAGCCCGTTGGGTCCAGACGACAAACTGTTGGCTGAAGCCACCATGGGGTTGTTGCCGCATGCGATATGCCACAGAACATGGCGCATAAAATTGATGCAGTGGAATATTTAAAAATTGCTTTTTTCATATTTGTGGCCTTTCCATAATGTTCTTATTTTATCAGATTTTCGTGTTCCCTGCAAGTATGCTTATTGTGGTGTGTCGGACTGTTCAAGGGTTGGGGTTTCGGTTGTTGTTTCTTCTGTTGTTTTTTCGGCGCAATATCCCCATTTTGTGTTTGCGGATGTTTCCGAATAGAATTTTTTGAACAGTGTGTCGCCCGTTGTGTCATGGCATCCGTCGGTAAAGTTTTTCTCGATCGGGCAATAATTCAGGTTTGAACAGTCGCAAGATGCGGTTTCGTCAATCCATACGGTGTCAACCCACAGCCCGCCCAGGCGTTCACATTCATCAGACAGCGATTTTGCCATATCAATACGGATTTTGTCCATGACAACATTGATGTCCTGGAGTACGGTTGCCGGCAACGCTTTGTTCGATTCAGATGGACGAACACAGGCCTGAATCGCATAGCGCGCCAATTTGTGATACAGACTGCCGACATAGTCGTTGCCGCATATGTTATCATATGTGTCTGTTGGTTCTTCTTCGGTGTCGTCGGACTCGCAGACTGGGGCGTTGGTACCACCCGCGCAGGTACAGTCGATGTTACATGGTGAACATTGATTGCCCGACTGGGGGGTGCCATTATATATGCCGTTATAGGTCATATAATAGCCGGGTTTGCATTCGTCGTATCGAATTGGAATCGGACAGGAATAGGTCGTGCTTTTGATTGGAAAGTCGTCAATTATGTCGCCTGTGCCGTCGTCATCAATTATGGGTTGGTTGGTTCGGGCGCTTTGCGTTTGTAGGTTACAGGTCGGTATCGCAGCATATATTTGTTCGCCGGGGGCGTATACACGACACGCAAATGGGTACGAGTGCAGGTTGTCGTTGCTGGGGACAGCGCACAAATCGTGGGCGTAATCTTGTAGTGTTGCCAGACATTCTTTGGCGATTTGCTGGCTGGTGATGTTGTGCATGGCGGTAATCAGTTCCGCCATCCCGTGCGAGCCGCCACCATACAAATTACTGCATGTTTCCAGTTTTTCGCGACACATTTGTTCGGATAATTCCAGGCGTGACCCCAATAACAGTTGTTCTTTGACATTACTAAAATCTTTTAATGATTGGCTTTGTTCGTCATAGCATTGATTTACAACGTCCAGACATTCGTTTTTGACATTGCGGATGCGTTCCTGTTGACCTTGGTAAATTTCGGTGATGGCCTGGCGCATGAATTCGTCCCAAACTGCGTCGGCGATGTCGCGGCATGTGTCCAGACCGCGTGCGGCATAGTTGCGCATTCTGTTTAATTCGGCGACCAGTAATCGGTTTGTTTCGTTCGTCAGAATGTCATCAGACAGTGATATCATAGATTCAAGCTGGTAAAAGTTTGGGCTGTAAATCGGTTCGCCGGTTTCAATGTTCAGATAGCGACCGGTTATATCCAGACAATGAATATAGTCTGTGCCACAGGCGGTGTCGGCGGTGATGTCGGCGCGTACCTGGGCAATGCAGTCGTTGATTGATGTGGAATTGTGGGCGTTATAGTTTTCAAGACGCGCCAGGTTCATTTCTCGTTCGCTTTTGCGGATTGTCGCGTTGGCGTTCGTTAGTTTTTTGTCCAAATCGTTTATTAACATTGAACAATCGTTTTCAATGTACATGCCATACGCAGATACAACCATTGTCTGGGTCGATTGGTCGGGGCATTTATCAATTACCATCTGGGAACATTGGGCGTGGACGGCGTTGTATAACGCTTCGCCCGTCAGGTTCGCGATGTTGGTGCCACCCGCCAGGTCAGATGTTGCCCAAATTTCATTTATGTTGCCAGCGATGTCCAGTGTACCCTGGGTGGATAATGATTTGTTTTTGGTTTTTGATAAAACTTCGCTGATGCCGGCCAATTGCGCATTACTGGCAGATTTGTCGGCGGTTACAGACTGGGTATATTCGCCGGTGGTGGCGGTTGTCATGGCAGCGACTTCGGCGGCGGTTTTGTCGATTACGGCCATGTTCAGACTGTGGAAATCAGATAATTGGTCGGACGCATTTGACAATGCACGTTCGCGTGATTGTATTTCGGACAGTTTCGCAGAACATATACACCGACGGTATGTGTCGTTTGCGGTGCCGCAAAATTGGTCCATACATGTAAAGTATGCGTCGCGACATGTGTTGTATCCTGTGCCAAATGTGTTTGACTGTATTGTGTTCAGTGTTATGGTTGCGCGCGCGGCGCGTGTGGCGGCGCGGGCGGTTGATGTTGGCTTTGCTGTGCGCGCAGTGGTCGCGGTGCGCGCGGTCGTTGCGGCCCGTGCGGTGCGTGCGGTGGCTGTTCGCTTGGCAGTGTTTTTTGTAGTGGTGCGTGCAGCGACATTTTTTTGTGTGGCAGTGCGCGCGGTGGTGGTTTTTGTGGTTTCGCGTGATACAGAATTGACATCACGAACAGCGGCGTCGGCAATACCGACACCCATAAAAAGCGCAGTTATGAGGTATATAACCTTTCTCATCCTTCTATAATATGAGTATATGTTATCAAAAAAGGGGAAAAATAGCCAATAAAAAATGCCCCGTTCGGGGCGATTTTTAATTTGCGTTTTCAGTTGGGTTGGGGCGATTGCGTTCAACAAATGTGATGCGCCCTTTGTCCAAATCGTATGGCGTCATTTCAACGCGTACGCGTTCGCCAACGTTGACCCAGATGCGCGCCTTGCGCATTTTGCCGCATACCGTCGCCAAAATTTCATGTCCGTTTTCCAGTTTAACACGGAACATTGTGTTGGGCAGTTTGTCTTCGACAGTGCCACTGAAAACCATTACGTCATCTTTTGCCATAAGTTTATCCCTTGGATTTTTCACAAATTTCTGGGGTATATGATATTGGTTGTGGAATAAAAATGCAAGGTTTTTTTATTTTCTTGTGAATGTGGTCTGGATTTGATAAAATAATATACAAATTATGTAGGGTGGATTTTATGAAAATAAGCATTTTGGCAACTTTGTTGGTTTTGATTCCAGGGATGTCGTTCGCAGCAACGCGTGGCGATAATGCGCGTATTGGTGTTCAACGTATGTCTATGGCGGGACTGCGGGCACCGAATTTAAGTGTTAATATACCGTCAAATGATTCAAGCCCCAGTACAGATGTAAATGTGCCGGGAAAGCCAAACGTGCCAGATGTTGATGATGGTGGTGACAAAGGTGATGATGAAAAGCCGGCACCAAAACCGGAAAATTGTCGCGAAGCATATCGTGCGTGTATGGATGAATTTTGTTTGTTAGATGAATCCGAAGGGTATCGTTGCGCGTGTTCGTCAAATATCAATCAGTCAAAATCGCTAATTCAAGAAATTCAAAAAATCCAGGCCGAGGCAGATAAGTTATACACCGAGGGTGTGGAACGTGAACAACTGGGGGCCAAGGCGCGCCTGGTGTTTGGGGAAAGTGAAGCCGCCAAGAAAAGTTCGCGGGCATCGGGGCTTAGTTTCTTGGATTGGTTAAATAGTGGGGTGGACGATTCGGATGCGCTGGATGCGGACGTGGATATTGGTGATGGGTTGTATGCCATGGCGGCAGAGTTTTGCGCAAGTGAATTAGAGGCGTGTGGCGTCAAGGCGGAAATGGAAGAAATGCTGTATTCGCGCCAAATTGTTGCGGATTGTAAGTCGTTTAATTCGTATTTGACAGAACAAAAGGTTAATGCCGAGGCAAATAAGCGCACAGCCGAAGCGGCGGTTCGTCAGGCACGCCTGGCGATGCTGGATACAACAAATAAATATAATCGTGGTGAATGTTTGTTGGCGTATCGTTCGTGCATCGCGGACAAGGGCGGATGTGGCGCGAACTTTGAAAACTGTCTGGATGCAGATTTGTTAGGGCGTCGCGCAAATGCGTGCGAAAATGTTTTGGACCAATGTATGGCGGTCAAGGATTATGTCTTACAGGATTGGGAGGCGGAATCCGAAGCAATCTTGGTTGATGCGGCAAAGTATGCCGACAAATATCGTCGTCAGACGTGTTTGGCCCAGATTCAGGTGTGTCTGGAAGATGGGTGTTCGACAACAACTAATTCGGCGTGTTTGACCGATGTTAATGTCGCGGCGGGTGTTTGTCCGATTATTGACGAGTGCGATGCGATGATTCCGGGCTTGAAAGCGGTTGTTAATGACAAGTTGGGGTATCTGCGTACACAGTTCTGTCAAAATGATGTGGACGCATGTTTGCGCGACAAATGCGGTGAAAACTTTACCGCGCCAGAATGTGTCGGGAAAAAGACATCCGAAATTGTCGCAATGTGTCCCCAGGATATGTTCCCGTCGTGTAAAAATGAAACGCAGTTTGATATAATTGTGTCGGCGGCGGTTCTGCAGATGGATTATCAGATGATGCAGGGTTGTATCAATTATTTCGGGGAACAGTTGGGCAAGACGTGCGGAACCGATATGGCGTGTTTGCCATCGGATGATACGGTTATGGGGTTGACGGAAATACCGTCGGATGAAGCGGGGATGAGCGCGTTGCGTGTTCGGGTTCGTGATAATTCCAAGGCGGCGGTTGATGAATTTTTCAAGCAGTTCGAAAAAGATATTACCGTTGCGGCATGTGCCGATGCGAAAAAACCGGCCGGTCGCAGAAGTTTAGGTGACAGTGTGTTTAATACTGCCAAGTTGATTGCGGAAATTGGTGCGGAAAATCGTGCGATGCGTGAACTGGAAAGCAAGATTGCCGAACTGTCGCGTCAACAGGATTTAGAAGAAGCGGAAAAGAATTGCTATGCGACATACAAGGTTGAAACACCGGATAAGTCGGACAAGAATTACAGTTATATCCGCAGTGTGTCGTTTGAACCGTCGTTGCGTAATTGCCATGTTTGCCGCATGCAACAGGTTTGCGAAACAGGTGGTGAAACCAAGGGGACGGCGGGCCTGAAAGGATTGGCGGGTGGTTTGTCCGCAGGGGCCGCGGCGGGAACCATGATTACACCGGGTTGGGGGACAGCAATCGGTGGCGTGGTTGGTGCGGTTGGTGGTCTGTTCGCAGGACGCAGTGCCGGTGGCCAGGAAGAATTCTGTCAGGAAATTGAATCCTGTGAAGATGTGAATATGTAATTTTTGTGGAGAGAGTAGGTATGTTCAAAACAAGTCGTATTGTGTTGAGTGTGGTGGTTGGTGCCTTGGCAATTATGCCAGGGCATGATGCGTATGCGCTGACCAAGAAAGCGGGCAAGCAATCTGCGATTCAAAATGGGACGACTGTACGGACCAAAACGGATGCGTCGGGACTGTACGACCAGGCGTGTTATGATGCGTACTATGGCTGTATGGACCAGTTTTGTATTTCTGATAATGAATCGGGTGGCAGCTGTGCGTGCAGTGATTTAAGTATTCAATACGATAAAGAATTTTCCGAAATCCAAGAAATCTTGGCCGAGGCTGACCGTATCGCAACCGAAGAAGTTGAAAAGGTAAAGTTAGGTGCCCAGGCCGATATCGTCTTTACAGGTACGCGTGAATATGATGCGGATGGTAATCTAAAAGAAATTGATGAAATCGGCATGGATTCCAAGGAAAAGAAACGCGCAGACCTGATGGCGTTGTGGGAAAGCAACTATGATGACGCCGACGAAGACAGTGTTTGGGGGGGCAGCGCGGCTGACTTTTCAGAATTGGCGGGGGTGTCGCTGTATAATGCCGCCGAAGAATTGTGTCTGGAACAGGTGCCCGAAGATTGCGCAGGTGATATAACTTTGTTGCGAAATATGTATTCGCGCCAGATTACATCGGACTGTAAGGGTTATAAAAACAGTATTGATTCCAAACGGTCCCAGGCGGAAATCGCATTGTCAGATGCCAAGGCCGATGTGCGTACAGCATTAAAAGAATCGTTTGAGGCCGCAAATAAATACGACCTGGGACAATGTATGGTTCAATTCAAAAAATGTATGCAGACCGAAGATGCCTGTGGTGAAAATTGGGAAAACTGTGTCGCGACAATTGCGTCTGAAAATATGCAGAATAATAAGGCGGCCAGCACCGCCGGCACCACGGTTGCGACGGTTGATGTGTATGATATTACCGCGTCTACAATGGAAGTGTTAAGCGCAAAACGCACAATTTGTGAAAACGTTTTGTCACAGTGTGTGGCAGTGCGCGATATGGTGTGGCCGGCATTTTTAAGAGAAGCCGCCCCAACAATCAAAGTGGCGGAAAGCGCAGCGGAATCTAAGTTCCGTCAGTCGTGTCTGACCAATATTTCAAACTGTATCCAAAAGGCCTGTAAGGATGATATCGCAGGCAAGGGCGTGGATAGTATGGATGCGTGTTTGTCGCGTCCAGATATGGCACGCAGTTTTTGTAAGGTGGAAATTGACCCATGTGAACGTATGGAACCACTGATTTGGGGATATGTCGTTGATAAATTGGCGGCAATGCGTGTGGATGCGTGTACCCAGGAAGTCAAGGATTGCTTTACCGCGGATACGCGTTGTGGGGCAAATTTCCAGAACTGTATCGGTATGGATTATGAATATATCCATGACATTTGCCCGATTGACAGCCTGGTCGTGTGCAAGGCAAATAATCCGGCATTTTCAATGGATGATTTGGATTCGATGTTGATGGGTCTGTATCTGAATATAGATAATACAGCGTTGGATCAGTGCCAAGAATTAGTTGACCGTAAAATGGCCGAAGTGTGTGGCAGTACCACCGACTGTAATAAATTTGCCGCCGATGATACCATTGGCACGGGCAGTCTGCGTTCCCAGAAAGATGGTAATATTTATCGTGTGACGGGGATGATTTCGTTCGGTTCAATCAAAATGGGTGATGCGGCGGGACGCACCGTTGATGACGGCGACGAAGAAGATGTTCGATTGGGACCGGGCGAAATTGGTGTTCAAGAATACCTGAGCCAGATTCGCACGCGTAATGCCACGGTGCCAAATTCAGGGGCAATTATCGCAACAATCGAAGAAGAATTGAATAATATTGCGGGTACAATCAATCGTACAATCGAAATGATTGAACAGGACCCGGAAATTCAGTTCTGTGTAAATGGGCGCGATTTGTCCCAGATTACAGGGAATAAAAATCAGAAAACAACGGCGCGTTTTCCAAACCTGTTGAACCAGGTGAAAATGCAGATTGCGATGTCGGCCCTGCGCCAGGCCCAGGACAACTATAATAAAAAGTTGAACAAGGCGGTCGCAGACGCAACCAAGGACGCGTCGGCGGATGTCGCACAGTATATGTGTCATAAAATCGCACAAAATGGCGGTGCCCAGGTTGGCGTTGTCGAAGTTGATACTTCCTTAACACCACCGTATGCGATTTCGTACGATGTTGGGACGGGGTTGAATTTGGATGATTTGACGGCAAATGCGTTCGGTCAGACGACATTTAAAAGCGATAACGGCAGTGGTATGATTAAGGAAACCAGTGCGCTGTTTAATCGCGAAACCAGAAATTGCCATGTGTGTACAACGATTACTACGCAGAGTTGTACGGTTAAGGGTGGAAACTGGTTCCGTAAAAAGAATACCAGCTGTACGACCGAAACCAAAGACCCAATATGCGAGGATATTCAGATGTAAGCATAACACCGCCGGTTGGCGGTGTTTTTTTGAGACATGAGATATGAATACTTAGATAAATAAAAGTTTATCGCACAAAAACGTTTTACGTTTTTGTCATTCCGTGGCTTGACCACGGAACCCAGGTTATGCGCGTGAAACGCGCACAAATAATAAAGATTTTATTACCTGGGTCCCGGTGTCAAGCACCGGGATGACAGAATTTTTTGTAA